>JBGAHN010000034.1:0-38045 GCA_044226145.1 Labilithrix sp.
GTCACTTCGATGTACTTGCCGAAGAACGCCATCGTCTTCGTGCCGTCGACGTCGAACACGAGCCGGTAGCCGCCTCCAGTACGGATGTCCGCTTCGTAGGAGAGCAGGGCCAGCGGCATCGACTTCGGTACCCACCACCGCTTGAACAGCGCGGGAGTGGTCCACGCCTGAAAGACGATGCGAGCCGGGGCGTCGAAGGTTCGCGTGACGACGATCTCGCGCTCGGACTTCGGTTCCACCGTCGTGCGGTTCTTCGTGGGGTTGGGCTCATTGTCTTTTCCTGCGCTCATCGAACGTTCTCCTTCCGTTTCAGTTCCTCGATGACCTCGTCCAACTCTTCGAAGCGTGAGCTCCAGAGGTGGCGGTACCCTTCGATCCATGCCGTCTCAGCCGAAAGGCGGCTCGGGCCGAGCTTGCACGTCCGCACGCGCCCGACCTTTTCCGTGGCGACGAGCCCGGCTCGTTCCAAGACGCCGACGTGCTTCTTCATGCCCGTGAGGGTCATGTGGAATTTCTCGGCGAGCTCCGTGATCGAAGCGTCCGCGCGCCCGAGCTGCTCCAGAACGCCGCGCCGGGTTGCGTCCGAGAGAGCGGCGAACGAGGCGTCCAAGCAGGCACCCGAATACTGAACCATATAGTTCAGCATCTAGCGCACCACTTTGCCCCATGCAAGCGAGATTCGTGCAGGTAGCGACGACGACCACCCTTCGGCGTGACGTCCCCTCACCCGCCGGTGAGCCGCATCGACAGCTCGACGTCCTCGGCGAACGGCGTCGACAGGTAGCCCGCCGCGGGCGAACGCACGCGCGCGAGGTACTCGGGGCTGTGGTCGGCGTTGTCGGCGACGACGAGCGCACCCGGTCGGAGGCGCGGCTCCACCAAGCTCAAGATCGCGGGGTAGAGCCCCTTCGCGCCGTCGAGCAGGAGCAGATCGATCGACTCCGGCAGATCGGTGCCCAGCGTGAGGAGGGCGTCACCCTCGCGGATCTCGACCAGATCGACGAGGCCGCCCTCCGTGAGGTTCTGGCGCGCCCGCGCGATCTTCGACGGCTCGAACTCGCTCGTGATCAGGCGGCCGCCGCCGTTGTCACGCAGCGCCGCGGCGAGGTGCAGGGTCGAGATGCCGAACGACGTGCCGAACTCGACGATGGACCTCGCGCGCGTGCTCCGCGCCAGCATGTAGAGCAGCACGCCCGTCTCGCGCGAGACCGCGAGCGGCACGTCCTTCAGGCGCCCGTAGAAGTCGAGGTAATCGGTCTTGCTGCGCATCAAGCGCGCGCGCTCCTCGGCGGAGAGCTGGGCCAAGGCGGGGACCATCGTCGCTGGCGAGACGGCGTCGGCCTCTCGGAACAAGCGATCGAGCAGCGGCGCGAGCGGAGCGGTGGTGAGCGTGGTGTTCATGAAGATCTCCGATGGCAAGGGAACGTCCTTGCGTCGGAGTAGAATGCGACGAATCATTCACATTTTCGAATCGCGTTCCCATCGCACTCCCGAGGCCTCCGATGACGAAGCGACGATCGCCCGAAATTTCCCCGCGCAAACAGCCCCAACAGGCGCGCTCGACCGAGCTCGTGGCCATCGTCTTGAAGGCCGCAGTTCAGGTTTTGGCGAAGGAGGGCGCGCGTCGCTTCACCATGGCGCGCGTCGCCGAGAAGGCCGGGGTCAGCGTCGGCTCGCTGTACCAATACTTCCCGAACAAGGCGGCGATCCTGTTCCGCCTCCAGGCCGACGAATGGCGCGAGACGAGCGAGCTGCTCCGCGTCTTGCTCGAGGACCACCGGAGGCCGCCGTTCGAACGGCTTCGCGCCCTGGTCCACGCGTTCCTCCGCTCGGAGTGCGCCGAGGCCGCCGTGCGCATCGCGCTCGACGACGCCGCGCCGCTCTATCGCGACGCACCGGAAGCGCGGGAGGCGCGGGCCTCAGGGGACGGGACCATCCAGGCCTTCATGCGGGAGATCCTCCCCGACGCACCGGAGGCCACCCGTGCGTTGGCAGGCGCGCTGATCGCGACCACGCTCGGCGCAGTGGGGCAGCATTTCTCGGCGCGGCCGCGGACTCCCGCCGAAATCGACGCCTACGCCGACGCCATGGCCGACATGTTCTGCGCGTACCTCGGTAGACTTCGGAGCGAGCCGGTGCACGGCGAGCCGACGTCACGCCGCGCCCGTCGAACCCGAGGAGTCCGTCGCCGTGATCCGTCGCCGTGAATGGAAGGAAATTCCGATGACCATGTCCCAGTGCATCTTCCTCGCTCGGCATGGACGCACGGCGCTCAACGCCGCGGGGCGACTCCGCGGGCTCGCCGATCCGCCGCTCGATCCTGTCGGCGAGGCGGAGGCGGCACGGCTGGCGAAGGATCTCGCGGGCTCGGGCGCGGGGCTCGTCGTCTCCAGCCCGCTCCAACGGGCCACGCGCACCGCCGCGATCATCGCCGCCGAGCTCGGGATCGAACACAGGGTGGATCCGCGGTTCAACGATCGGGACTACGGCCCGCAGACCGGCGCCATCAAGAGCGAGGTGATTCAGCAATGGGGGAGCGTCGACGCGGCGCCCGGCGTGGAGCCGGTCGCGACGGTCCTGGAGCGGGCGCGGCCGGCGATCGACGCGCTGCTCGACACGCCGCTGTCCGAAGGTCCGGGCCGAGCCGCGGGCATCCCTTCGGCGGTGATCGTCGTGACCCACGACGCGGTGATCCGCCCGCTGATCGCCTCCATCGCGCCCGACGTCGACGTCGAGGCGCCGACCGCGAGCCACGCGAAGCTGATCCGCGTGGACGCTCGCTGGACGGTGGCCTACGTGGATCGCAAGCCCGCGGCGCCAGGCACGGACGGCGACGCGGACCGCGCATGACGGGACCACGTCGCGAGCATCGCGCACGCGCGGCGCTCGTCGAAGACGTCAGCGGGCGGGCACGCACACGTCGGCGACGGGATCGGCGGCCTTGCCGAGCAAGAGCGACGCGGGCCTGTACGTCTCACCGATCTTGACGAAGAGCGCGCCCGTGGCCGGGTACGCGCAACCGACGATGTCGTCCTTGTGCCAATCGGAGCCGAACCGTACGTCGACGGCGAACCGCAAGAAACTGCGTCGCTGAGGGTCGAGCACGGGCGACGCGTCGAGCACGCGGATGCGTCGTTCGCGCGGAGGAGGACGCACCCGAGAGAAGTGGGAGCTCTCCCTTTCGGCGAGCGGCTTGACGAGTTCCTCGTCGACGCGGCGCCGCACGAGCTCGCTGAGCGGCACGTCATCGGCCGAGGCGGGGGACGGCGCGAGCGACGGGACGAGCGAGAGGACGAGCACCAACGGCAAGAGTTTGCGGCCTTCGTTCACGACGAGTCCTTTCGATGAAGCGGCGAATACGCACGACCAAACCAGAGCGACGGCAGAGAACTTCGACGACGACGGCGCTCGCGACGACGGGCCCCCAGAGGGCGACGACGTAGGCGAGATCGGGATCCATGCCCATCGCGTCGAGCCCCACGATGAGGATCCGCGAGACGACGGCGACGCTCATCTGCCCCACCACGTGGAGCATGGCGCGGCGATGTTCGACCGGATCACGGCGCCGCGCCGCCCGTACGCCTTGCACCATGAAATACGCCACGATCGCCGCCGAAACGAGGAACCCCGCGGTCACCGGCGCCCCGCCCTTCGCGTCGAAGGCGAGCACGACGCCGGAGGGAACCAGCGCGAAGAGGACCGCGATGCCCGTCAAGCGCCCCAGCCAACGATGCCACGCGATGCGTCGCCGAAGCGCGCGCGTGGTGAGGGCGATGCACAGCGGAAACGTCACCAGCGCGCTCGCGACGTGGACGCGGAGCGACGCGAGCCACAACGACTCGAAGCGGACCGGCAGCTTCTCAATCACGAACGGCGGCAGCGTCTCGAAGTCGAAATAGACGAGGCTGGCCGCCGCGATGAGCGCCCAGCCGGCGAGCATGGCCACCACGAACGACCGACGAGGAAGGGCGGCGAAGAACGAGCGCACGTTTCTCTGGACGTGCGAACGCCGGAAAAGTTCCATCGATTCGATCGCCTTCGACGAAGGGTCGGAGCTTGACCTACCTCCGAGCCATGACGCCCGATCGCCCGGCAGTTTCCCTCGCCGGCGCCGCTCCGTTCGATCTCGCCGCGGAGGACGTGCACCGAGGACGTCGTCGAAGATATCCTTGCTTCGTGGGCGCGGATCCCGACCGATCAGGCACCTCGTCGATCATCGACGTCGACGGAATCGCGTTCGGGGTCCTCGGCGACCTTTGCTTGCTCGTCTACAAAGTGCCGCCCCGCTACGAGCGGATGAAGCGGCTCTACGATCATTGCGACGCGTTCCTGTCCCGGGTGACGCAAAACGGAGGGACGGCGCTGACCCTCCAGATCGTGCTCCCGAGCTCGACGCCCCCCGACGGCCCGGCGCGCGCCGAAACGCGTCGGAGGCTCGTGACGATCGATCCGCAGGTGAGGCGCCTCGTCACCGTCGGAGTCGGCGACGACGTGACGACGTCCATGGTGCGCGTCCTGATGCGCGGCATCTTCATGCTCAGCCCCTACCGCGCGACCCGCTTCGTCACCGAGACCGTGCCCCGTGGCGTCGAGTTGCTCTGCGCCGATCGCTCCGCCATGACGCCGCGCAAGCACGAGATCGTCGCCCTCGTCGGACGCGCGTTCGACGTCTTGCACGTCGGCGAAGCGGAGCGCGCCCTCGCGTTCGGGAACACGTTCTTCCGAGGGGCCGACGACGCGCGCTGGTGAAGGTCGCGCCGACCTCGCGCGGCGCCCACGCATGCGACACCTCTCGACGCCGCCGGCGCCGCCAAATGTCCCTCACGCGCACCCGAGGCGTGCATGAGAGTCGCAGTGCGGCATGCGCGACGGCGTCCCTTCGAGATACGCGTGGTCGAATCGAGCCCTCCTCTCCTAAGATCGGACGGCACCGTTCCGTTCGGCGATGTCGACGCGGGACGCCTCGCGCATCGCCTCCAAATCCGAATGCACGAAAATTTCCTCGATCGATCGCAGAGCGCCGACGACGAAGGGCGCATCACCGTCGCAGCGGCAAGGATACGGCGCCTCGTACGGGCCTTGGCGTGCGCCTCGTTCGATCGGTTCGACGCCGAGGAAGCTTCCCTCATCACGAACGAAGACGACGACTTCGGCCTGCTCGAAGGCGTGCTCCGGCTCTTCATCGAGGAGCTCGCGGTCGCTCGGTTCGACGCCGAAGAAGCGCTCCGAGGGTCGGAGGCCGCGCGCACGGAGGTGGAGCGTCGCCTTCGCATCATCGAACAGCAACGATTGACGATGGACGATCTCGAACGACGCGTCGCCGAACGCACGGCCGATCTCGTCGAAGCGCAGGAGAACCTCGTCCGTCAGGAGCGCTTGGCGGTCCTCGGCCAGCTCGCGGGCGGCGTGGCGCATCAGATCCGCAACCCGCTCGGGGCGATCCTGAATGCGACATTCGTCCTCAGGCGCCACGTTTGCCCGCACGAACACCCCAACGTCCAAGACGCCATCGCCATCATCCATGACGAAGTGCGCCAAGCGAACGCCATCATCACCGGGCTCCTCGACTACGCGCGCGTCCGGCTGCCCGACCGCTCGCCGAGCTCGGTCGTCGACATCGTGGAGCGTGCGCTCGCGTCGGCCTGGATCGCGCCGAACGTGCGCGTCGAACGCGATCTGCCGAGGAACGAGGACGTCGTGCTCGTCATCGACGCGAGCCAGCTCCAAGGGGCCGTCGCGAACCTCCTCTCCAACGCGCTCGACGCCATGCCCGACGGGGGGACGCTGCGCGTCGAAGTCGGCGGCGACGCCACGTGGGTCGTCATCGCCGTCTCCGATACGGGCCCTGGCATCAGCCCGTCCGTTCGTGCGCATTTGTTCGAACCGCTGCGCAGCACCAAGGCGTCGGGCATCGGGCTCGGGCTCGTCACGGCGCGGCGCTTCATCGAGGCGCACCATGGTCGTCTCGTGTGCGCCGACGCCGTTGCAGGTGCGCGCTTCGAGATCCATCTCCCTCGCTGAGCGACGTTCGCATCCTTCGTACGCCGCACGAATTCGAGATTCGGACACTAGGCACTAAGGGTCTTCTGGTGTCTCCTCGAAGGCTGCGCATCTGCGCGCAAACGAGGGAGGCATCACATGCGATCTTCGCGAGGACTCACGATACTTGCCGGCCTATTCGTCGTCGCTTCGGTCGTCGGGGCCCGGACGCCACCCGCCGCGGCTCACGGCAACGGAGATCGCGATCGCGACCATGATCGCGGCCATGATCGCGATCACGACCGAGACCACGATCGCGACGACGATCGGGACTGCGACGATCGATGGGACGACGGACCGTCCCACGGCGATCGCGGCGTCACGGTCGAGAGCATCCGCTTTCGCGTCACGCTCTCGGACGCGCATACCTACCGCATCGCGGGCTACGTTTACACTCCACGCCATCCGCGCCATCGCACCGTGCAGCTCCTCGTGCACGGCGCGACCTACAACCATCTTTATTGGGACGCGGCCGACATCCGCCACAAGCGCTATTCGTACGCGCGTGAGATGGCGCGGCGGGGCTACGTGGTCGTCGCGATCGATCAGCTCGGGGCCGGAAACAGCGACAAGCCCGACGGCGACTTCTTCAGCCTCACGGACGCCGCGTCGTCGTTGCACCAGATCTCCGGCCGAATTCGAGCTTACGGCGGCCACCGCGCGAAGCTCGCCTACGTGGGACACTCGAACGGATCGGTGACGTCGATTTACGCGCAGGGCACGTACGGCGACGCCGATCTCCTCGTCACGACGGGTTGGGTGCACGGGTTCCGTGGGCTGCCGGTCGACCCGACGGATCCGGCGGTTCAAGCGGCGATCGCCACGCCGTACATCAACCTCCGGGGCCCGCTTCGGAACAACATCATGTACTATACACCGAAAGCCGATCCGGCCATGATCGCCTACGACACGGCGGTCCTCACCGACAGCATGCCTCGGCACCAGTTCTTGGACCTCATCGGGATCCACGCGGACATCACGTCGCTCGGCCCGGGAGGGATGACGCAGGCGACGCGCTCGCAGCTCGTCCGCGTGCCGACCCTCGTTCAAGCCGGCGAGCGCGACGACTACATCGCGCCGGCGAACGCGGGACCGCCGAACGAACGGGCGTTCTACCCGCTCGTGCAAGACTTCTCGTTCCAGACGCTCCCCGAGATGGGGCACGTCGACAATTTGCACGTCAACCACGACGAGAGCTGGGACGGCATCGATGCGTGGTTGAGCGCGCACGAATAGCGCCCACGCGTCAGGGAAGCTCCTTGCCGGTTTCGCTTTCGTAGATGGAACGGACCTCCGCGAGCATCGTGGCGAGCGTGGGCAGCGAGCTCTCCCTCTTCTTCTCGAGCCACGCGAAGGCGTCGTTGGAACGCGAGAAAATGCTCATCTCGTACCGCGGCGCCTTCTGGATCCAACCGAACATCGTCAACGCCGCGCGGAGCGGGACGTTGAGCGTGACGAACGCGACGTAGGGATCGTAGCCGGGGGCCTCCGTCAAGCGTACGAGCTCGGCGCGGCGGCGCGCGTCGAGTCCTTTTTCCCCACGTGTGATGAGCAACGCGGCCGTGCGCTTGCCGGTCTTGGCCGACCACGTCGCGACGTGCCGGAGGTGCTCGAAATGCAGATCCCATTCCGCCGGCGTCGCGTCCGCGAACACCCAAACGGCAAGCGACTCCTGCGCGTCGTTTCGATGGAGATACATACGACGTTGTCCCTCTAACTGAAAATAGCCGGTTCCGTCACGTCGAAGTCGGTCATCGCTCGAACGCGATCGATTCGCAGGTGAAAACATCGAATGCCCGAGGCGCCCTTGGGAGCGTCACGGTCGTTCGGAGCGCACGGCCTCGATCCACGCGGCGACCTCGGCCTCGTCGTCGAAAAAGCGGTACGCCGGCCGATTCGACGCATCGATGGCGACGACCTCCAAGAGCATCGTGACGGGGATTCGAATCGCCATGTCGTGGGTGACGACGGCCGTGGCGACGAGCGGCAGGCGGATCATGTGCTCGAACAGACCGCGCCGCGCCGCGCGTGGGACGAGCTGCGCGCGATCCATGTTCCAGATCATGAACACGCGCGACCACGGCGCACAGTGGCGCCGGACTTGTTCGAAGAGAGCCGACACGTCGGCGTCGTCGAGAATGCCGGTCCAGACGAACCGGAGCACGTCGTCCCCGACGACGGCGCAGGTTTGATCTCCCGATTGGAACCGCATCCCCTGCGACCATCATAGGTGCACGCGGGCCGCGCACATGCGGAAAAGCAGCGAAACTCGGCGACGGATCGACGAACCGAGACAGCAACGCGCGACGTGCGCGACGAACGACGTCCAGCGCGGTACCCGACGTGCCACGAGGCGTTCGTTCGCAGGTCGTCGGTGCATTTCGGACCACGCCCCGTCGCCGAACGAGGGCGCCGAGCAAGGCTTCGCTCTGTCCAGTAAATTCCGTTTCAAAACGGCGCGCTCTCGGAGGCACGTTCGCCGATCGCTCGGAAGATCGGAGCTCGCGTCGATCGAAGTCGCGCGATTTCATTTTCGTCGTTCCTTCTCTCCCGTTGCGAGACCGCGGACGACTGCTAAAGCTCCTCGCGTGAAGAACGCATGCGCGCTTGGGTTCATGGTTTTGCTCGGGTGCAGCGCCCCCGCGGGCTCCCCTGCGACCGACGTGAAAGACGTCACGACCGACGGCACGACGTCCGACGTGAGTCTCGGGCAAGCGCGGGCACGCGAGCTCGAAGGCAAGACCGCCGTCTACGACAACGGGCGTTGCTACAGCGCCGTCTCCTATTGGCATGGCATGCTCGGCGCGCCGATCGACATCGGCACCGCCTTTCTTTCGGCGTGGATGAAGTCGCCGCTCGTCACGCGGATCGACGGCGCGGATCTCCGTCCCGGCGACGTGATCGCGCTCGGCGCCGCGTCGGCCGACGGCGTACCGACGGACCACGTCGCGGTCGTCAATCGCGACGGCGAGATCTTCCAGAAGGCCGGCTCGCCCACGGAGTTTCCGTTCGAGACGCTCACCCTCGATGCATTCGAATCGCGCTACGCCGAAGATCTACCGACCGCCCGCTTCTACCGACCGAGCGAAAACCTGGACGCGCGGCTCACCCGCAATGGCGACGTGGCGGCAAAGGAAATGTCCGAGAAGCTGGCGACGCTCGAGAAGAGGCTCGGCGCGTTCATCGTCGTTCCGATCGACTTCGACGGCTACACCGCCGCGTGGTCCCGCGATTTCCAGCGCGCGGACGACGAGGTGACGACCGAAGCGGCGGCGCTCGAGGCCGAGATTCAAGGGAGCCTCGACGCGAGCGACGAAACGTCGAAATGGGCCTGGAATTTGCTCCTCCTGCGCGCCCAGGAGCTCCAGAGGCACGAAGGGCCGTACGACTGAGGCGCAAAACTCCGTGACCTCTCGGGCCGCTCCCGACGAAGAGGCGGGCCACCGTAGCTTTCGTCGCGCGGTCGTACTTGTATCCCGGAGGCGATGAAGGCCCATGAATTCGTGCTCGTTGGCATCGGCTTCTCCCCTTGGACCGAGAAGGCGCGTTGGGCGCTCGACCATCATCGGGTGGCGTATCGTTACGAGGAATACACACCGCTGCTCGGCGAGCCGTGGTTGAGGATCCGCGCGCGGCGACTCGGAGGCCCCGTGAGCCTGCCTCACCTCCTCGGGCCCGACGGGCTCTCGGTCGGTGACTCGTTCGCGATCGCCCAAGAAGCCGAGCGCATCGGCCGAGGGGAGCCGCTCGTACCCGAGGATCTCCTCGACGCGATCCGGGGTTGGAACGAACGCAGCGAGCGACTCATGCACGCCGGGCGGTCCCAGGTCCTCGCGCGCACCGACACGGACCGTGACGTGCAGATCGAAACCTTGCCTCCGGGCATGCCGCTCGCGCTCCGCCGCGCGCTCGCTCCTACGGTGCGGCTCGGCACCGCCTACGTGAAGAAGAAATACGACGCACGCGCGATCCCCGACGACGCGCTCGAGGCGGATCTCGGCGCGATCCGCGACGCCATCGGCGGCGATCCGACGCGGCCGCTCCTCGGTCGTTTCACGCTCGCGGACATCGCCGTCGCGACCGCGCTGCAAGCCGTGCAGCCTCATCGGACGGAACCGCGCGGCCTCCTCCCCGCGCAACGACGAGCGTGGGCGCGCCCGGCGCTCGCGACGCGTTGGGAGGACGTCCTCGCTTGGCGCGACGCGATGGTCGAGCGGCGCCCCGCGGCGTAGGCGAGGCCGCAGACGGCACGTGGTCGGGAAACGATCTCGGGCCGTCGAGATCGGCGAAAGCTCGGCCGCCCCGACGTCGCACCGCGCGGCTCGCTCTTTGCTCCCCGTTCCGAGGGACAAGGGAGGGGATGAATGATCCGAGCGACGGCAACGATCACGGCGCGAACAGCCTTCGGTCTGGTGCTCGCGGCGACGTGCGCGCTCTCGACGCCGCGCGACGCCGACGCCTGCACGCGCGTCCTGTCGAACGACAACAAGCTCGCCGTCCTCACCGCTCGAACCATGGATTGGCCGCAAACGACCGACCCCATCCTCTCGGTCTTTCCCCGCGGGATGAAGCACAACGGCGCGAACCTCGGAACGGACGTCGTCGTGCGAGACAATCCCAAGATCTGGACATCGAAATACGGCAGCCTCGTGACGACGGTCTACGGCGTCGGGACGGCCGACGGCCTCAACGAAAAAGGCCTCGGCGTGCATGCCCTGTATCTGCGCGCCACGGATTTCGGGCCGCGCGATCGGCGGGTGCCGGGGATCCAAGCCGGGCTGTGGGCCCAATACCTGCTCGACGACGCCGCGAACGTGAACGAAGCGCTCGCGCTGCTCGGCACCTTCCAAGTGGTCATGGCCGAGGTCCACGGCTTCAAGGCCACCATCCACCTCGCCCTCGAGGACGCGAGCGGCGACTCCGCCATCATCGAATACATCGACGGAAAGCCCGTCGTCCACCACGGCCGCCAATACCGGATCATGACGAACGATCCGCATTACGATCAGCAGCTCGCGCTCCTCAAGAAGCAGGATTTCTCCAAACCGAGCAGCGAGGTCCCGATCCCCGGCAACGTCAACGCGGTCGACCGTTTCCAGCGCGCCGCCTATTTCTCGGCGCTCCTGCCGCCGCCGAAGAACGAGCGCGAAGCGGTCGCCGGCATGTTCGCCATCGCGCGGAACGTCTCCGTGCCGTTCGGGGCGCCGTATCGGAATTTCGGAATTTACAACACCGAATACCGAACGGTGATGAACCTCACGAACAAGCGTTACTATTTCGAATTGTCGACGAGCCCGAACGTGATTTGGGCCGATCTCGGGAAGATGAACCTCGCGCCGGGCGCGCCCGTCACGACGCTGAATCCCGACACGCTCGATTTGTCCGGAGACGTGACCGCGAAGTTCGCTCCGTCGAAGGCGCCATTTTGAACGGCGCCGGCGTCTATTTCGCGCCGCCGGTGGCGGGGAGCGGCTTGGGCGTGCGCGTCTTCAGCAGCCAATCGCTGCCGTAGTTGTCGTAGATGGCTTCTTTGATGCAGAGCATCGAAATGGGCGTGGTGATTTGCGTCCATCGATGGACGCGCAGCGGCATCCCGTCCTTGACGGCCAGGAAAAACTCGGTGACCTCCCTCCCCTTCATCACTCCGGAGACGGCGCGGTCGCGGCGGACGTGGAAGACCTCTTCGGTGACTTTGTCGATCGGCATCGTCTCTCGACCGATGTACTGGTAGCCGCCCATGCTCACGTACTTCCCGCTCGTGGCGGTGGTCGTCCCCTCGCAGGCATGAAGCCAACTGTCACCGGGCTTCATGTCCGGGAGCAGATAGACGGTCGTCGGATCGCAGATGGTCGTCGCGCGCGCGGACTGCGTGCCGATGGGCGCGCCGAAGACCCACTTTTGATCTTGCACGGTCGACGCCTGCCCGCGCGCGTAGAGCCCTCCGTCGCGAGCGCAGAAGGACTCGTCTTCCTGGTGGCCGCCGTTGCCGTCGTTCGGACGGATGTCGATGTGGATCGTCCAACAGACGCCGTCGGAGGAAGCCGGATCGCGCACGACCGTCGACGGCATGGACGCCGCTTGAGGCCGCGTGGCGTTGAAGTTGGAGCCGCACGCGTCGATCGACGAATAGTCGATTCCCAGCTTGTTCGCCGACGCGTCGAACGCGCCCGAGGAATAGGCCGACGTGTTCTGCACGTAAACGTATTCGCCTTCGGCCGGCGCGTAGAGCGTGGGGCCGGAGGAGGCGTCCAGATCCGTCGCGTCGGGATCGTTGCCCGCATCGAAAATCGGGACCTCACCGTCTTGTCCGCCGTCGACGTCGGAAGACGCGTCCACGACCACGTCCGCGTCTTCGCCGCCCACGGGGAGCTCGCCCGCGTCGGAGTCGTTGGTGCCGTCGGTGTCGACGGGGCCGCCCGCCTTCAGTGCGTCGAGGTCGGTGAGCGAACACGCGGCGATCGCGACCGACCAAGCAACCAAGAACGACGTTCCGACGAACGAGCGAACCGAACCGTGGCGAGGCGAATCTTGGGACATGAAGCGAACCGGCCGGTGTTGCTCGGCCTCCCTACATTAAAGAGAGCTCACGACGGCGACGCTGCCAATTCAAATGATGAATCGACCGTCCGTTGATCGACGCGCCGTTCATCGATCGCGCCAAGCCGATTTTCCGCCACTCGTCGACACCTCGTACGACATCCACCGAGGGGCGCGGAAAGGCGAAGCGTCGTTCACCGAAGGTGCGAGACCGTCCGTTGGCGTCGGGTCCGACGCGGACGCGACACGAACGAGCTTTTCTTCGCAACGAACGCGCGCGACGGGCGGCGACGAGGAGAACCGGGCACCGCTCGCGCCACGAACGCTTCGATCCGAAAAGGGGCGCAGCGGCGACCGCGTGCGACGCCGATGCGACGCCAAGGCGCTGCGAAATTCGACACGGGAAGGCGCGCGACTCCCCGGCGGTCTCAATCGTCGCCGTTCGTCGGACCGACGAGGCGGGCGAGCAGCCGCCGGAGCTCCCGGGCGTCGCGAGGTCCGAGGCGCGCCTCCACCCCGGCGTCGAGCCGTCGCTTCTCGCGGTCGGAGGCGGCGAGGAGCCGATGGCCGCGACGCGTCGCCTTCACGAGGACCGCGCGGCCGTCGGCCGGAGAGGGCGACGTCTCGACGTAGCCCGCCTCCGCGAGGTGTCGCACTTCACGCGCGGCGAACTGCTTCGTCGTCCCGGTGGCGTCGGCCAACGCTTGCACGATCTTCGGCTCTCGCCCAAGAACGCGAAGGATGCGCGCGCCCGACAGGTTCACGTCGTCGAAGCCGCGCACGCGCAACGCGGCGACGAGATCCCGGCGCTGGCGCTCCGTGGCCATCGAAAGGAGCGTGAGGTACGACCGCCGCGTTTGCATTCGACACCTTTGGTGTCTAAATAGACACCCATGACGACGAATGACAAGCCCTACAAGCCCGTCGGTCATCCTTCGGTATCCCCCTACCTCCGGGTACACAGCGCCGACCGCGCGGTCCGCTTCCTGACGGCGACCTTCGGCGGGACCGAGCTCTGCCGACATCGACGTCCGGACGGGACGGTGCAGCACGTCGAGGTCCGCATCGACGACGCGATCGTCATGCTCGGCGAGCGACCCGACGCCGGCGCGGCGCAGGCGGCTTGCGCGGTGCACGTCTACGTCGAGGACGTCGACGCGTGCCATGCGCGCGCGCTCCAGGCGGGCGGGACGAGCCTCTATGCGCCCGTGGACCAGCCCTATGGCGACCGAGGCGCCGGCGTCGCGGACGAAGACGGAAACCTCTGGTGGATCGGCACGCACCGAGCGGGAGAGGAACGAGCTCGTCGGTGACGGAGCACGCGCCGCTACGAAACGCCGCGCGTCGCACTATACTTCGGCGGTCGTGCCCCTCACGTCGTTTCACCCCGCGGTCCGGAGCTGGTTCGAGAGCAAGCTCGGCGCTCCCACGAAGGCGCAGGAGCGCGGCTGGGCCGAGATCCGTCGCGGCCGCCACACGCTGATCGCGGCGCCGACGGGGTCCGGCAAGACGCTCGCCGCGTTCCTGTCCGCCATCGACGGGCTGCTCAAGGAGCCGGAGCTCCCGGACGAGACGCGCGTGCTCTACCTGTCGCCCCTCAAGGCGCTCGCGAGCGACATCCGCAAGAACCTCGAAAAGCCGCTCGCCGAAATCCGAGCCCTCGATCCGACGCTCGCCGACGTCCGTGTCGTCGTCCGCACGGGTGACACGCAGCAGAAGGCGCGCGCGTCGACGGCGAAGAGGCCGCCCCACATCCTGGTGACGACGCCCGAGTCGCTCTACATCCTGCTGACCAGCGAGAGCGGACGGAAGATGCTCTCGACGGTGCGCACGGTCATCGTCGACGAGATCCACGCCCTCGCGCGCGACAAGCGCGGCGCCCACCTCGCGCTGTCGCTCGAGCGGCTCGAAGCGCTGGCCGGCGAGGTGCAGCGGATCGGGCTGTCGGCGACGCAAAAGCCGCTCTCGGACATGGGGCATTTCCTCGTCGGCAAGGACCGCCCGTGCGCTCTGGTCGACGAAGGGCACCTCCGCGCGCTCGATCTCGCGGTGGAGCTGCCGCCGTCGCCGCTGTCGGCCGTGTGCTCGCACGAGGTCTGGGAGGAGATTTATGCGCGCATGACCGAGCTGGTCTCCGCGCATCGCACGACGCTCGTCTTCGTCAACACGCGCAAGATGGCCGAGCGCATCGCTGCGCGCCTCGGGGCGCTGCTCGGGCAGGACGTGGTGACGTGCCATCACGGGAGCTTGTCGGCGGAGCGGCGCCTCGACGCCGAGACGCGCCTCAAGGAGGGGCAGCTCCGCGCGCTCGTGGCGACGGCGTCGCTCGAGCTGGGCATCGACATCGGCGACGTCGATCTCGTCGTCCAGGTCGGCGCGTCGCGGTCGATCGCCACGTTGCTCCAGCGCGTGGGGCGCGCGGGTCACGGCGTCGGCCGCGTGCCGAAGGGGCGGATCTTTCCTCTCACGCGGGACGAGCTCGTCGAGGCCCAGGCCTCGGTCGACGCGATCGGGCGCGGGGTGCTCGATCGAACCCCGCAACCGGAGGCGCCGCTCGACATCCTCGCGCAGCAAATCGTCGCCGCGGCGTCCGCCGAGACGTGGGCGGAAGACGAGCTCTTCGCGTGCTTCACGCGGGCGTGGCCCTACCGCGACCTCGAGCGATCGGCGTTCGACGCGGTGATCGCGCTCCATTCGCGCGGCCGGCTCGCGCTCCTCCACAGGGACGGCGTCGGCGGGAACGTGCGGGGCACGAAGCGCGCGCGGCTCGTCGCGATCACCGGCGGCGGCGCCATCGCCGACACGGCGGACTACCGCGTGGTGATCGAGCCCGAGGGGCATTTCCTCGGCACGCTGAACGAGGACTTCGCGATCGAATCGAACGCCGGCGACATCTTCCAGCTCGGCACCGCCTCTTGGCAAATCCTGCGCGTCGAGCCCGGCGTCGTGCGCGTGTCCGACGCGAAGGGCGCGCCGCCCACCATTCCTTTCTGGCTCGGCGAAGCGCCCGCGCGGACGACGGAGCTCTCGGCAGAGATCTCCGACGTGCGGGCCCGCGTCGGTCGACGCCCGCTCGACGCGGCCCTCCCCTTCGGGGCCGTCGGGAGCGCGGCCGTCGACGCGCAAATCGAAGACTACCTCCTGACCGGCAAGAAGGCCCTGGGCGTCGTTCCGACGCAGGAGCACGTCGTCCTCGAGCGCTTCTTCGACGAGAGCGGCGGCATGCAGCTCGTGCTCCACGCGCCGTTCGGTGCGCGCATCAACCGCGCGTGGGGGCTCGCGCTCCGCAAGCGCTTTTGTCGGAGCTTCGGCTTCGAGCTCCAGGCGGCCGCCAACGACGAGGCCATCGTCTTCTCGCTCGGCGAGCAGCACAGCTTCCCGCTCGACGAAGTCTTCGACTACCTGCATCCGAGCACCGCGAAGGACGTCCTGATCCAGGCCCTTCTCGCGGCGCCGATGTTCAAGACGCGATGGCGCTGGAACGCGTCGCGATCGCTCATGCTCGAGCGGACGCGCGGCGGCAAGCGCGTCCCGCCGCCGCTCCTCCGCATGCGCGCCGAGGATCTCCTCGCGTCGAGCTTCCCCGCGACGGTCGCGTGCCCGGAGACGCTCCCGCCGGGCGACATCGAGGTGCCGCTCGATCACCCCGTCGTTCGGCAGACGCTCGACGACTGTCTGACCGAGGCCATGGACGTCGACGGCTTCCTCCGAGTCCTCCGCGATCTGCGCGAGGGCCGCATCCAGCGGACGGCCATCGACACGGTGGAGCCGTCCGTCTTCGCCCACGGGATCCTCGCCGCGCAGCCGTACACGTTCCTCGACGACGCCCCGCTCGAGGAGCGGCGCACGCAGGCCGTGATGACGCGTCGGACCTGGAGCGTCGAGACCGCCGACGATCTCGGCGCGCTCGATCCGGAGGCCATCGCGCGCGTGCGCGAAGAGGCGTGGCCACACCCCGAGAACGCCGAGGAGGTCCACGAGGCGCTCGGTTGGATGGGCTACCTCACGGAGGCAGAGGCCGCCCCTTTCCGGGCGTGGATCGCCGAGCTGGCGTCGAAGGGTCGCGTGGTGCTCGACGACGGACGATGGTTCGCGACGGAGGCGACGCGCGATCCGAAGGAGGTCCTGCGCGGTCGGATGGAGGCGCTCGGGCCGGTCGAGAGCGACGATCCGAACATGATCGCGCTCGAGTCCGAGGGCGCGGTCGTGCGGGGACGCTTCGAAGGCAAACCCGGGTGGTGCAGCCGACGCCTCCTCGCGCGCATCCACAGGTACACGCTCGACCGCCTCCGCAAGGAGATCGAGCCCGTCAGCGCGTCTCAATTCCTGAGGTTCCTCGCGGAGTTCCAGCACGTCGGCGAAGAGCACGGGCTCGAAGGTCCGCGCGGCGTCGCGGAGGTCCTCCGGCAGCTCGCCGGCTTCGAAGTCCCCGTCGCGGCGTGGGAGGCCAGCGTCCTGCCGAAGCGCGTCCGTCACTACCGGCGCGAATGGCTCGACCAGCTCACGCTCTCCGGGGAGTTCGCGTGGGGACGCCTCTGGGGGAGCGGCTCGATGGCCATTCGCACGACGCCGATCGCGCTCGTCCCGCGCGAAGAGCTGGAGATGTGGACCGCCCTCGCGTCCGTGCACCGCAGCGATCTCGGCGCGCCGGCGACGCGCATCCGGGAGCTCTTGCTCGCGCGCGGCGCGGTCTTTCCCCAGGAGCTCGCGCGCGCGAGCCGCCTCTTGCCGTCCGAGGTCGACGCCGGGCTGGCCGAGCTCATCGCCGCCGGTGCGGCGACGTGCGACTCGTTCACGGCGCTCCGCATCTTGCTCGCCCCGCCGCGGCGACGGGAGCGCACCGCGCGATGGCTCGCGAGCGCCTCCGGTCGATGGAGCCTGTTTCGAACGACGGAAGCCGGTCCCCTCGACGCGTCCACCGTCGAGGCCGTCGCGCGGCAGCTCTTACGCCGCACGGGCGTCGTCTTCCGAAAGACGATCGCGCGCGAGAAGCTCCCGATCCCGTGGCGCGACTTGCTGCGCGTCTTCCGAACGCTCGAAGCGCGCGGCGAGATCCGCGGAGGCCGCTTCGTGGCGGGCTTCGACGGCGAGCAATACGCGCTGCCCGAGGCCGTCACCCGCCTCCGCGCCGTCCGTCGTCGCGGCGAAACGACCGCGCCGGCGTCCGTCTCGGCGGCCGATCCGCTCAACTTCCGGGGCATCCTCACGCCGGACGCGAAGGTCGCCCCGGGCACGCGCGGCCTCGTCCTCGTGGCCTAGCGAGGCCGGCGTCGCGAGACCGGCGATCCGAGAGCGGGGCCGCGCCAATGCGATGGCGAAGAGCCCAGCGTCTTCGATACACTCGGCGAGGATGCAAAAAACCGCCGGGATCCCGACGCGATCGGGGATCGTCGTGCTCGGAGCTCTCTTCACCGTCAGCGGTGCCAGCGGTCTCGTCGTCGAGCAGGTGTTCGAGAAGTTGCTCACGACGGTGGTCGGCAGCGCCGTTCAATCCGGTGCCATCGTCCTCTCCGTCTTCTTCGGAGGGCTTTGCGCCGGCGGCGCGCTCTACACCAAGCTGAGCCGGCGCGTGACGAACCCCTTCTATTTGTATGGGGCCCTCGAGCTGATCGTGGCGGCGAGCGCGCTCGTACTGGCGCTCCTGCTCTCCCCCATCCAAACGCTCTCGAGCCGGCTCATCCATCTCGCCGGTCACGACGATTTCCGAATTTTCGTCGCGCGCCTGTTCGTGGCCTGCGCGTGGATGGCGCTGCCCACCCTCGCGATGGGCGCGACCTACCCGTGCGTCGTGCGCATCGTCGCCCGGCTCGCGCCTTCGCGGATCGCGCGCACGATGACGCGATTTTACACCCTCAACCTCCTCGGCGCGGTGACGTCCGCGGCGCTCGGCCCCTACGTCTTGTTCCCGCGCTTCGGCCTCGACGGCGTCCTTCGAGCGACGGGGTTCGTGCAGCTCGTCGTGTCGCTGCTCGCCGTGTACGTCGGCCGACGCTATGCGTCCTCGGTCGATGAAACGGCGAACGAGGCAACGGCGAAACCGGACGAGGTGTCTCCCCGCTCTTCGACGAACGAACGAGCGCCCGGCGCCCCGGTCCTACGGGATCGACGCGTGGCGTTCCTCATGGTCGGGGCGCTTCTGTCGGGGTTCGTCGTCTTCGCGCTCGAAGTGCTGTGGTTCCACCTCATCGGCGTCGTCCTCGGCATGTCGGCCTACGCGTTCGGATTGATGCTCGCCGTCGTGTTGTTCGGGCTGCTCTTGGGGAGCACCGTCATCGGGGCGCTCCCCGGGAAACCCCGCGTCGGCGACGTGGCGCTGCCGGTCTCTCTCTTCGCGAGCGCCGCCGTGCTGACGCTCTCGGCCTCCCTTTGGGACGACGTTCCACGTTGGCTGTTCGGGTGCCATGTCGGGTTTTCGGATTTCCCGTGTGGACCTCCAGCGGTGGATTTCTGGTCGGCGGAGAACGCGCGATTGCGAATCGCGCTGGCCCTCGTCGGCATTCCCTCCTTGTTCCTCGGAATGGTCTATCCGGCCTTGTTCCGAACGTCGATTTATCCAAAAGAGACGGCGGATACGACCGCGGGGATCCTGGGCGCGACCAACGCCGTCGGCAGCATCCTCGGCGCCCTGGTGACGTCGTTCGTCCTCATCCCTCGGTTCGGGTCCGAGCAGGCGTACCGTTGGCTCTCCATCGCGCCTGCCGCCGTCGGACTCCTCGCCATCGTCGCCCTTCCCTTCTCGCGCCCGACGAAGATCGGACTCGGAGCGCTCGGAGCGTTTGCCGCGCTCGTCGCAGTGCGAGGGGCATCCCCGTGGGATCGGCTCGAGCTCACCTCCGGCTTGCACGTCTACCTCGTGCCGCAACACGTCTCGGACGACGCCAAGCTCCTCTATTGGCACGAAGACTCGACCGGAGGCATCGTCACCGTCGTCGCGCGTGAAAGGGGGCCGCACACGACCAAGACGTTGCTCACGAACGGCAAATTCCAAGGCAACGATGGCGGTGAATCCCATGCTCAAACGGGGCTAGCACTGCTCCCGGCCATGGCGACGAGCCGCCGCGATCGCGCCCTCGTCGTCGGTCTCGGCACCGGACACTCGGCCGCCGTCCTCCACGCCGCCGGGTTTCGTGAGCTCGAGATCGCCGAAATCTCCCGAGGCATCGTCGACGCCTCGCGCGAGCATTTCGCGTCGTTGCACCACGGCATCCTCGAACGGCCGGGCGTGCACCTCTTTCTGGAGGACGCGCGCAATCACCTGCTCCGGACGGAGCGACCGTACGACGTCATTTCGATGGAACTATCGAGCGTATGGTTCGCGGGCGTGAACAATCTCTACAGTCGCGAGTATTACGAGCTCGCGCACCGGAATCTCCGCAAAGGAGGCATCCTCCAACAATGGATTCAACTCCACCATTTGGCAAAATCGGAAGTCGTCAGTGTGCTTTCGACCGTCGGCGCGGTGTTCCCGCACGTCCAGCTGTATTACCTGGGATCCCAAGGGATCATTCTCGCGAGTGACGATCCCATCGTGTTGGCGCGCGCCGACGCCGCTCACGTGCCCGATGCGCTTCGAGCGCAGCTCGGGCCGCTCGAAGGCATGCCGTTCTGGCCGGGCATCGATCACCTCGAAGACACCCTCCTTTTGTCCGAAGACGACGTCGCGCTCCTGTCGGCTTGGGGACGGTCGGAGGGAGTGCCGCTGACGACGGATGCCAATCGGTACCTCGAATACACGACGCCCCGGCACGCCCTCGAGCGATCGTGGACGGCCGACCACACGGCGCGCGATCTGATCGCTTCGTTGCCCCCCGAACGCCGCGCGCAACGCGAGCGCGCCCTTTCGCTGAACCGCTGAGACGCACCGAATCCCCGTCTCCGGCGGCGACCGTGGTGCGGCCGTGGTAAGGAAAGAGCATGGAACGCGCGGAGCTGGTTCGATTCCTTCGTCGGTACGAGATCGCCGTCCAGGCGTCGGTGACCTCGACGGGCGCGCCGCAAGCGGCCGTCGTCGGGATCGCGGTGAGCGACGCGCTCGAGATCGTGTTCGACACCGAGACCCACACGCGCAAATACGAGAACCTGCGGCGAGATCCTCGCACCGCGCTCGTCGTGGGATGGGACGACGAGATCACGGCCCAAATCGAAGGCACGGCCAACTTCCCGGAGGGCGAGGAGCTCGAACGCATCCGCGCTTGCTACTTCGACGCTCACCCCGACGGGCGTGAACGATTGTCGTGGCCGGGGATCGTGCACGTCCGCGTGCGTCCGACGTGGGTCCGCTACAGCGATTTCACGCAAGCTCCGCCGCGCATCGTCGAGCTCGCGGCCGATGGGCTCGCCGGCCCTCCCCGATCCTGATCGAGCTCGAATCTTCGTGGAAACAGCGGGCGCGACCCACCTCGGTCCGAAGGACCGCGGATGCTTTTTCGCGGCCCGCAGATGCGGCCTCGACTATAGAGGGAACGTGCGCTCGTGGGTCGCTTTCGCTCTCGCCGCCGGGATCGGAGCGTTCCCGCGCGTGGCGCTCGGTGAAGAGGCCACCTCTGCGCTCAGCTGGGTTCGTCTTCCCGGCGCGGAGTCGTGCATCGCGACGCCGGAGCTGGGGGCGCGCGTCGAGCAACGCCTCGGAAGACCCGCCTTGGTCGCGCCGAGCGTCGCGACGATCTCGATCGAAGGGCACGTCGAACGCACCGCCGACAAGAAGTTTCGGGCGACGGTCGGCGGCACGCGGCGCGATGGCACGACGATCGGGTCGCGCGAGATCGTTTCGCAAGACACCGACTGCCGCTCGCTCGACGAGGGGCTCGTCCTCGTCATCGCGCTGATGATCGACCCCGACGCGCTCGCACCGGCGCGCCCGAAGGAGGAGGTCGCGCCGGCTCCCCCACCTCCCGTCACGCGCGAAGTGGTGCACGAGCGGGTCGTCGTCCACGAGATCGATCACCTCCCCGCGACGTCGACCCCGTGGGTCGTCCAGGGCTCCGTCGAAGCCCTCGTGGCCGTCGCGCGACTTCCCGCGACGTCGCCCGGCGCGATGCTCGCGTTCCGCGCAGGGCCGACGCCGCTCGTCGCCTTCGAGGCTTCGGTGGGCGCGCTCCCGTCCGCGACGCTCGAGGTCGCGCCGCGTTCCATCGACTACGTGCTCGTCGAAGGCGGCCTCGCCTATTGCCCCGCCGTGCGAGCGACGACGCGCATCGAGGTGGGCGCTTGCGCGGGCTTGCGCGCGGGCTCGGTCCACTCGCAAGGCCGAGGATTCACCTCCGATCGCGCGACGGATCGCGGCTTCGCGGACGTCGCGCTCGGCGGGCGTTTCACGGCGCTCCTCGCGGGCCCGGTGTTCGTCCTCGCGCGCGCGACGGCGCTCGTCCCGCTCGTCCGCCGAGAGACCACGGCCGGAGGGACGACGCTCGATCGGCAGAGCGCGCTGGGCGGGGAATTCGGTCTCGGCATCGGCCTTCGTTTTTCTCCGTAAATGACGACCGAAGCCTCCATCTCCAAGGACGTGTTGCTCGCGATGCACGAGGCGCCGCCCACGTTCGCGGCGGTCTATGCGGAGAACGCCGCGTTCGTGTGGCGCTCGCTCCGCCGGCTCGGCGTCCGCGCCGGCGACGTCGAAGACACGTGCCAAGAAGTCTTCCTCGTCGCGCACGCCAAGCTCGGTGAATTTCGCGGCGGCTCGATGCGGGCGTGGCTCTTCGCCATCGCGCTGCGCGTCGCGTCCGACTACCGCAAGAAGGCGTTCGTACGCCGCGAGGTGGGCGACGACGAGATGCCCGAGCTCTCCGTGTCCGAGACCCAGACCCGCTCGCTCGAACGCGATCGGGCGCTGGCCTTGCTCGAGCGAATCCTCGAAAACCTCGACGAAGACAAGCGCACGGTCTTCGTCCTCTTCGAGCTCGAACAAATGCCGATGACCGAGGTCGCGAGCGCGGTCGGTTGCCCGCTTCAAACGGCTTACACGCGGCTCCACACCGCTCGCGATCAAGTGAACGCCGCCATCGAACGTTGGAAGAAGGGGGTCCGATCATGAGCGAACGCCCCGTGCTCCCGCTTCTCCGCGATCCGGCCGGGCTCGACGAGGACCTTCGCCGCGCGCTCGGTGCCGCGTCGGACCACGAGCCTTCGCCCGAAGCGCTCGCGAAGCTCGGCGCGAAGCTGGCGGCCGCTCTCCCGCCAGGGACGTTGCCGCCGACCGGAACGCCGCCTTCGTTGCCGCCCGCGGCAGGAGGGGCGGTCTCGGGCGGTCTGAAGTGGCTCGTCGCGATCGGCATCGGAGGCGTCGTCGCCGGAGGCGCATGGATGTGGCCGTCGGAGAAGTCGGCGGCACCGATCGCCGTGGTTTCCAGCGCGCCTTCGGCATCGATCACGCCAACCCCCGCGATCACGGCGTCCCCTGCCGCCCCGGCAGCCACCGTCGCGGAGCTCCCGGTCGACGCCGGCGCACCCACCGAGCGAGCGAATCGAACGGCCGCGGCGCCCAAACCGACGGTTCCCGAAGCCACGCTGCTCTCGCGCGCGCACGAGCAGCTCCTGGGCGGCGACGCCGAGGGAGCGCTGGCCTCCGTCACCGAGCACGCCCGCGCCTATCCGAACGGCACCTTCGCGCAAGAACGCGAAGTGATCGCGATCGAGGCCCTCTCGGCGTTGGGACGGAGGGCGGAGGCCGAACGACGGGCCGCGTCCTTCCACGCGGCCTATCCCCAGTCGAGCCACGGCGAACGGGTCGATCGGCTGATCGCGAACGTCCGATGACGATTTTTCGATAAAGCGACCGGGCCGGCTCCATCGTAGAGTCGTGAACCGTGAGGCGTCTCGTCTTCGTCTTTCTTGCAGCCCTTTTCCCGATCGCGTGCATCGTGCGCGCCGACGTCGGCGACATCGATGGTCCGGACTCGGGTGCGCCCGACGATCCGGAGGACGCGTCGGCCACCGACACGACGGCGCCGTCGAAGGACGCCGGCAATACGAGCGACGTCGACGCGAACGACGCGGGGAATCTCGACCCCATCGTCGACGCGGGTTGCGGCGTGACGTTCGCTCAGCAGGCGGACTTCATCGACGTGCAGGTCGTTCAGGGATCGACCCCCAGCCTCAAAGGCGGGTCGTTCACGCCGGGGATCTATGCGCTCGTCGCCATGCGGGGCTATGGGTCCGACAAAAGCGGCACGATGCAGGTCCGTGAGACGATGCGCGTACGCGGCTCGGCGACGAACGGGGCCTTCGACCGGTTGACGGAGGCCCGAAACGCCACCGGCAGCTTCGAAGCCTATCCCCTCCACGGCGAAACGATCGTTTGGGACGTCCTTGGGGGGACTTCTTATTTCGAAACGATGGAATGCCCAAAATCGTTTGGCGACAAGTCCGCGCGCTTCGAAGCCAGCGAAGACACGTTGACGTTGTTCGACAACGCCGATTGGATCGAGCGCGTCTACCAGCGCCTTCCGTAGCGATCATCCCCACAGCACGGTCGTGCCCGACCTCTTTTCGGGCTCGCGCATGTCGGCGTCGATGATCGATTCATCCGCCGCCCCTTTCCTCACCTGCACGCGTTCATCGCATTCGACGACGCGTCGGTGCGCACGGGGTCGTTCGCGTGCACATCTACCCGCCGCGACGTCCGATCGCGGCGACTCTTATCCATGCTTCGACTCTCACAAAGGAAAACCACCATGTTCAAATACGCTTTTCCCCTCTTTCTTCTTTGCATGACTTCGACCGTGACCGCGTGCTCGAGTGACAGCGACGGCGAAAAGAAGTCGGGAGACTCGAACAACAAGGGAACGAACGACGACGATGGGAAGAAACCCGACAACGGGAAGACCGACGACACGTCGGGATGCACGGGCGACATCACGAACTGCACGCTGGGAAGTCTATCGAGCAAACAGCACGACGACATGTGCGCGCTCATCGCGAAGACGCTCGACGACACTCCGGGGACGAAATACGAGTGCGAAGAAGGCCCCCACGAGGGGCTGTACCTCGAAGTCCAATCGAAAGAAACGTGCATGGCCACGCCGCTGGCCAAGGCGACCTGCGAGGTCACCGTGGGGCAAACCATCGACTGCTACAAAGCGGCCCGGAAAGACACTTGCGAAGCGCTCTCCGAATCCGGCGCTTGCAGCTTCCTTTTCGACACGTCGAGTGCCTATTCCGATTTCGCCGTGCAAATCGCGCCGAGCGACGGCTCCCACCACGGGAACGACGTGATTCCTTCGCCGCCGATGGCGGGGTAATACGTCGTGAAATTGTAACACATCTCGGACTGGGTCCCCTCGCCCCACGTGACCAACCGATCCGTCGTGTTGTTCCACGTGCACGAGGTGTGAATCAGATCTCCCGGGTTGACGTCGGTGTCCGTCGGATAGAACGTCTGATTCTGAAAGCTGTAATTCTGGACGTCCACGACGACCTTGGGCGTCCCGCCGAGCGGCTTGTGCGTCGTCGTCATCGCCGCCCCGAGGTTGTGCATGTGCGGCGACGTCGCGATCAGCTTCATCCCGCCGATCTTGAGCCCGTCGAGCGTCGGCGGAACCAACCAATCGCACGACACCGTCGTCTTGGCGCGCGGCGGGAGCGCGAAGACCATGCTGCCGAACGCCATGACGCCGGCGTCGTATTGCCGGAGTTGATCCGTGGTGCAGAACTCGAATCCGCTCTGGTCCTTCTCTCCCTCGAGTCCCGCCGCGTTGTTGTAGTGGAGCTGGATCGCCCAACGCGTCCCGGAGTCGTAAGGGAACCCGGCCTCCGGCGGGAGGACCAACCCCTTCGCGCCCGGCGCCCACGACGACACGAGCTTCCACGGCTCCGCGCCCGTGCACACGTAAGGCACCTCCGAGACCGGCTCGGTGGCCTGCATCAAGAGGACGTGATGCAGGACCTTCGCGTTGTCGATGTGAGGGGCGATGGCCGTGATGTGCCGACGGCCTTGCACCGGCAGCGGGACGCCGACGCACACGTAGAGATCGGAGACCTTCGGCATGACGAACGGCGTCTTCGACGCGACGACCGTGTCCGGCGTGCAATTCAGGAGGGGCTTTCCGAGGTCGTCCGAAGGGCCCGACGCGCACGACTCCGGCGAGCCAGGGGCTCCCGCCGCGATCCAGCCGTCGAGGATGGCGAGCTCGTCGTCCGGGAGCATCTCGTTCGGCGGCGGAGGCATCGGTCGCGACGCATCGTGGATCCGCTCGTGGATGCGCTCGTAAATCTCACCGTCTCCGCGCTTGGCGTGCACGTCGTCGTACGTCACGAGCGAAAAGCTCGCGCCGAATTTGGGCTCGGGGCCGTGACAACTCTGACACTTCGATTGGAGGACGCGATCGACCTCGCACGGGAGGTGGAGCGAGGATGGCGTCGTGCCCGCGTCTTCGACGACCGGCGTGCCGTCACCGGTCCCGATCGGGCGCTTCATCCTGTCGGCGTCGCTACCCTCGACCGAACAGCCGAAGGCCCCCGCCCACGAGAGGGCCACCACTCCGTAGAAGCAGACAGAACGGGCCACCATGACATGTCATGGTAGCAGTCACGACTGATACGAACCAAAGACCATTGGCGGGTTCGCACGAAAAGATGCGAAGTGTCCGTGTGCGATGATCGCCGATATCCCTCCTCGGACAGTCACCCGAGCAGCGGGAGCGACTCCACTCCGGCCGGTAGCGGGAATTGCCCGATGAACGGCGCCGCGTCGACGCCGAGGACACGGCGCAATTCGGCGTGGATCTGCGCGGGCACCAGGCGGACGCCGGCGTCGTCGGTGCCGCCCACGGTCTGCCCGACGTTGCCGCGCGCGACACGAAGCGCCTTCTGCCCTTCGTCGGTGCCGCCGATGGCGCGCCCGCCGCGGATGCCGGGGCCGACGAGCATCGCCGACGTCACGTTCCAGTGATCCTTGCCGTTGCCCGTGTTGTAACGCGGCGTGCGGCCGAAGTCGGACGTGACGAGCACGTAGAGTTTGTCGGCGATGCCGAGCTGGCGCGCGCGGAGGAGGACGTAGCGCAGGCGCGCGAGGAAGGTGCCGAGCGCCACGGTCTGCGCCGCGTCGTGGTTCGCGTGCGTGTCGAAGCCGCCTTGCGCGAAGGTCGCGGACACCGTGATCCCCGCCCAGCAACATCGCAGCGCGAGCTCGAGCGGATACCCGAGATCGACGAACACCGACGACTTGCCGTTCTGCGTCGCCGTCGCGAGGTAGTCGCGGGTGTCGGGCGCGAGGCCGTCGGCGAAGGCGTCGATCGAAGGCTGCGGCTGCGCAACGACGTCCTTGATGAGGCTCATCGTGCCGCCGCCGCGCGTCGCCTCCGAGAACGCGGCGAGCGTCCGCTTCGTGCGCGGGAGCGTCGCCTGGCTCTCGAGGCGCTTGCGGCGCTCCTCGCGCAGGGCCTGGATCCGCTGGATCGCGACGTCGCCGATGAGCGGGTTCTCCTCGCCCGGCGCGCCCTTGAACGGCTCGGCGATGAACCCGGCCTTGTCGCCCGGGAACCGCGACACGCCGACGACGTCGCCGGTGCGGTTGTAGGCGCCGGCCGCGAGGAACGCCATCGGCACGTCCTTCTCTTCGACGGCCTTGCCCGCGAAGAGGGCCGCGACGGCCGGCAGCTCGACGTCGCCGCGGCCACACGACATCGCCTGGACGCCGACGTCGTGGTTGTTCGTCTGGGTGTCGACCCCGTTGAAGACGAGCACGTCTTTGCCGACGTTCGTGAAGAAATGCGCCGGATCTTCGACGGGCTGCCCGTTCGCACGCAAGAGGAACTTCCCGTCCGCCGTCGCCGTCGGGACGACGATGCCGCCGACGTTCTGCACCGCGGTCACGAGGCGGTTCTCGTAGACCGGAGACGTGCCCCCGGACGACGTCTTCGCGTCGCAGAGAAGGGTCGGATCCCAACCGCCCAGGGCGTGCATGTGGAGGAAGAACGGCCCGCCCCACTTCGCCGCTTCGTCGGCGCGCGCGCGGGACGACGAAGCCCAAGGAAACACGAGCGAGAGCCCCGCGAGCCCGGTCAGCTTGACGAAATCCCGGCGTTTCATCGGTGGCCTCATTCGTGCGTGAAGCGGTAGTCCGTGAGCAAATACGTCATGACGGCTTGCCACGAACGGATCGTGAACGTCTCGTCGCGGTCGAGGCGCATGCCCGGCTGGTAAGGGGTGTTCGCGGGGCGCGCGGCGAGCTTGGCGTACGTCGGGACGATGGCGCCCTTGTCGTTCGGATCGAACGATTGCACGCCCTTGTCCCAATCGTTCTCCGCGACGCAGCGGTAGTTCGAGAGGCCTTTGCCCTGCCCGTTGCTCTCGAGCGAGCGCTTCTCGAGATCCTTCCACACGTCGACGAAGAGCCCATACGTCGCGGTCACTTCTTCGGAATCGGCGTCGACCGTCTCGCCCAAGAGGCGGAAATAGAGATCTTGGATGGCGCGGCGGATCTTCGCCTCCGAATCGGGCGCCGGGACCTGGGCCTCGTCGGCCTTCGCGCGGAGCACGAACGGCGTCGTGTCGAGCTCGACGGCCTTGAGGAGGCGACGCGCGGACGCCGGCTTGGTGAAGTCGTACGTCGTGCTCCGGCACGCGACGGTCGACGCCGTGTATTGGCTGGTCGCCGCCATGATCGGGCTCTGCGTGTCCGTGCGCTTGACCACGTCGCCCGAGTCGATGCCGCCGTACACGAGCCGCCAGTCGCGATCGACCGCGAGATCGTTGCGGAGGTAGCCGTCGCGCGCACGCGTCGGATCGTTGGACGCGGCGTCGTACAAGAAGAAGTAGAGGCCGGTCGTCGCGCGGTACTTCCGGCCGAGCATCTCGGGCGTGAGCAGTCGGCCCGAGCCGAGGCCGGCGTGGAGCGCGTCTTTGCCGGGATCGCCGCGTTTCGCCGCGAAATACGGGCTCTTCACGACCGCGAGCGTCAACTTGCGGAGGTCGAAATTCGAGGCTTGGAAGTCCGCCCCGATCTTCACGAACCAGTCGTTCTGGATCGTGTATGCGCGGACGGCATCTTCGTAGTCGGGCGCGGAAGCGTCCTCGGGGTAGATCAGCGGCTCGTCGCCGACGATGCCCTGGTACATGACGCGCGCGACCGCGAGGCCGAACCTGTGGTCGAGCGGGAGCTGCGATCCGAGCCACGTGATCGCGCGACCGTAGTCGCCCGCCGGCATCTGCGCGCCGTCGATCCCCGGAGGGAGCATGTCGTCGTGCCATTTGTCGTCCGCGTCGAACCACGCCAGGACGTTCTCGTTGAAGCCGCGGAAGCCGCCCGCGACGGGATCGACGACGGCGTGGCACACGGAGCACATCGGCGAGTTGCTCGTCGGGTTCTGGATGGAGGTGAGCTCGGTCGAGTCGACGGGGCGCTGCGCGAACTTGAAGATGTCCGTCGCGAGGAAGTTCTTGAGGACGATGCGCGCGCGCTTGCGGCTCTTGTTCGTCGGCGTCGTCTCCCAGCGGTAGAGGAACGACGGCGTCGTGAGGATGCCCGCCATCGGGTGCGTGGTCGTCGAGGTCTTGCCGTCGCGGACGATGTTTTGGACCGGCGCGCGGTCGATGCGCGTCCACGCGAGGAAGTTGTCGGCGACGGGCGGCTTTTCGTGCGGGAGCCCGTAGAGCTTCGCCGTGAACGGATTGGCGACGACGTAGTTGCCGCTGACGACGTCGGAGAACGGGAGCCCATTGCGGACGACGAACTCGACGAAGCGCATCGGCTCCTGCGTCACGGAGGTCGTGGTCAGGCGGCGGTTGTCCGGCGTGTAGGCGGGGTTCTTGTCGTCGTAGAGCTCGGGCGCGTTGGCGAACGCCGCGCCGATGCCCGCGTCGAGGGGTCGTTCGGTCAGGAGCGCGTCGTTCCAGATCTCGCGCAAGACGTCGTAGAAGAGCTCCTCGTTCATGAGCGAGAGGAGGAACGCGTCGAGGCCTTCGTCCGTCCCGACGGTGGAGAACTCTTCGTCGGTCGGGTAGCGCCCCGCGAGGACGATGGCGGCCTTGCGCGCGAGCTCGCGGTGGTCGAGGAGCTCGACGGCGAGCTGCGCGTCGACGTCGCACGACGTCTCGGCACCCGTCCGGAGATCGTTCACGAACTTCGAGAGGATCGCGTACTCCTCGGAGTCTTCCTTGAGCACGGCGCCGCCGCCGTGACCCACCTGCCCGAGCGGCTTGAGGAGGAGCAGCGGCTTTCCTTCGACCTCGAACTTCGAATATGCGCGCATGGCGTCGATGTTCGCGGTCACGAAATCGGGCCACGTCGCGTTGTAGATTTCGAACTTGGCGCCCTTCTGATCGGCGACGCCGCCGGGCGTGTGGCAGCTCTGGCACGTCGCGAGCGCGCGACCGAACACCTGCGACGTGAAGAACTCGCGGGTGCTCACGCACGCCGCTGCGCCGTTCGGATCCGAAGAGCCGGGAGACTTCGATCGCTCGTCGTCCTCCGAGCCCCCACACGCCACCGCCAGAGCGGCGATCGTGATCGCTCCCACGCGAGCGTACGGAGAGCGCCAGCCCATCGACGGCGCGGTGGGCGAACCCACACGGACGTACGAAGCGACGCCACGACGGCATCGACGACGCGGATCACGAGCGCTCATCCGGTCTCCGAACATCGACTTCGCTCCCAAGCACGCCAAAGGATTCACGGAGCCGGAGATCGGGTCAAGGATGGCCGCGACGACGGTCGTCCTTCGGTGATCGGATCGCGCCCGTTGTGTGTGCCGCGAACACCCGGCGCGCGATGCGCGACGTCACCGGATCGCGGTCGACGCGCGAACAATCCGTCGCGAACGGAAATGCGTCAGGGGACGAAGACGAATTCGTCGATGCTCGAGAGCGGCGGCAGCTCCGTGCGTCCTTTTTCGGTCAGCGCCGGCTCGTCCAGCACGACGAGGTCGGCGACGAGGTCGGTTCGCACCGTCGCGTAGAGGACGCCGTCGTGCACGACGAGCGCGTCTGGGGAATCGGCGATCGTCTTCTCCTCTTGCTTGCTGGGATCGGCGACGTCGACCCGGAGCAGCGACGTGCCCGGTTTGTCCAGGACGACCGCCGTCTTCGTCACCACCATACGCTCGCCCAGGTAATCGAGCACGGGCGCCGTGGACTTCACGGAGAGCGTCGCCGGGTCGATCGAACGAATCGTCTTCGCGCTCGTGTCGTGGACCCAGAGCGTGCCGTCGCCGATGGCCAGGTAGCCGGCGCCGTAGCCTTCGCCGGTGCCGAGGGGCGCGTGCGCGACGACCGTGTTCGTCGCCGGATCGATCGTCGCGATCCCGAACGCGTTGTCGACGAGCGCGTAGAGGCGCGTGCCGTCGGTGCGGAGGCCGTCGAAGCGGTTGCACGGAAAGCTATCGGTCGCGGAGACCGGAATGCGCGCCGCCACGGCGTTCGTCGCCGGATCGATCCGCAAGATCTTCGCGGGGCCGTTCGAAGCGTCGGTGCACGACGTGTCGTCGTTGTCCTCGGCGACCCAGACGGCCCCGGCCGCGAAGAGGAGGTGGCTCGGGTTCTTCGCGACCGCGTCGATCGTCGCCGTGCGCTGGTGCGTGACGGCGTCGTAGCGATGGAGGCGGCCCGATTCGCTCAGGACCCACGCGCTCCCCGCGCCGATCGCGAGCGCTCGCGGATCGGCGTCGTCGAGCGTCTCCGACCAGACGTCGCTGCCCGCCAAATCCGAAACACCGACGAGCCGCGCGGATCCGGAGATGTACCAAAAGGTGCCACCCGCGCTTCCGTTGCCGCCACCATCACCACTTGCACCGTCCTCCCCCGAACCGTTCCCACCATCGTCGGTCGTCCCGGCGGCGCCGTCCGGCACGTCCGGCGTTCCGTTCGCGCCTCCGCCGTCGTCGCCGCATCCCGCCGCGAAGGCACCGACGGCACCGATGGCCGCAGCCAAACACCAAACGACGGAGGAAACGCCAACCGAGATCGATCGCGTGCGCATGGAAGGGGACATGCCTCGATTTTCCGTCGAGGCGTTCGATCGCGCATCGTCCAGGTGGACTATCCGTTTACGATGGGTCGATGCCGCGGGATTCGATCCAGGTGCTCCTCGATACGATCGATCACGTCTACGCCGCCGTCCTCGACCCCGCGCGCTGGAGCGACGCGCTCTCCGGGGTGACGTCGCTGCTCGAGGCGCGGGCCGCGGGGCTTCGGGTCGAGACCGTCGGCGTCGGTGTGGAGCAGCATTGGGTCGGGCTCGACGCGTCCTTCGATCAGGCCTACGTCGAGCACTACTGGCAGGACGATCCATGGGCCGTGCCGGCGCGCACGGCGGCCGCGGGCGCCGTCATGTGCGGCGACCGCATCACCCCGAGGCGCGTCGTCGAGGCGAGCGCGTTCCACAACGAGCTCGCGCTGCCGAACGGCTTCGACGATCTCGCGGGCGCCGTCCTCGAGCGGACGTCGACGCGCCTCGTCTCGCTCGGCGTGATGGGGGTCGTCGGCCGACGCTTCGGGGACGACGACTTGCGGACGTTGAAGCGGCTCGTGCCGCACGTGCAACGCGCCCTCACGCGGTCCGATCGGCTCGCCGGAGCACGCGCGACGGAGGTCGGTCCCGCGTCGCGGGTCGAAGAGCTCCTCGGCCAGCGCCACGCGTTGACGCCGGCGGAGGTGCGCGTCGCGATGTGCGTCGGTCGGGGCTTGTCGCCGAAGGAGGCGGCCATCGAGCTCGGCGTGTCGTGGCACACGATCCGCGCCCAATTGCGGCAAATCTACGCAAAAACGGAGACGCGGAGCCAGCGCGCGCTCGCCCGGCTCGTCACCCTCGCCGAAACGTCGTTGGCGACCGAGGCGGCGCGCGCGACGCTGCGTCGATAGCCGGGCCTGATCGAAGGAGCCGAGATCGTGAGCGCGCGCCGGCCAGTCCGTGACACGTGAAGGCCCACGATGCAGAATGCCGGCCCATGAGCGAAAACACGACCTTCGAGGGGAGCTGTCACTGCGGAGCCGTTCGTTACGAAGTCACGATGGATCGACCGAGCAAGGCGTTCGCGTGCAACTGCTCGATCTGCTCGCGCAACGGCTGGCTCTTGGCGTTCGCCCCGGCGGACGTGTTCCGGCTGGTCTCCGGCGAAGGCGATCTCCGCGACTACCAGTTCGGCAAGAAGCACATCCACCACCTCTTCTGTGGGACGTGCGGGGTTCGTTCGTTCTCACGAGGGAAGGGAGCCGACGGGAAGGAGTCCATCGCGATCAACCTCCGGTGCCTCTCGGGCCTCGACGCGACGTCGTTGCCCGTGGAGACGTTCGACGGCGCGTCGCTGTAACCGAGGGATCAGCGGGCGACGACGGCGACGACGCCGCCCGCGATCATGAACGCCGCGAGCACCGTCGTCCAACCCATCGCCTCTCCGCCGAGCGCGACGCCGAGCAGGAGCGCCACGATCGGGTTGACGTAGGCGTAGCTGAACGCCGTCGCCGGCCGCGTGTGGCGGAGCAAGAACGCGTACGCCGAGAAGCCCACGAGCGAGCCGAAGACGACGAGGTAGATCCACGCGACGACGGAGCGCGCCGACACGGTGTCAGGGATGGACTCGCCGTGCACGACGCTCGCGACGAGGAGGCAGAGGCCGCCCACGATCATCTGCGCGGCGGCCGAAGCGAAGTTCGTCGCGCCGGTCTTTCGCGCCAGGATCGAGCCGAGCGCCCACGTGACGGGCGCGCCCAGCACGATGTATGCCTCGCGCGGCGCGTGCGTGAACCCCGCGTCGCCGACGAGGATCACGACGCCGACGACGCCGAGCACCATCCCGAACACCTCGCGGAGGCTCGGTCGCTCGCCGGTGGTCGCCGCGACGGCCGACGCGACGAGCGGCGTGGTCGCGCACACGACGGCCGCGAGGCTCGAGGGCAACGTGCGCTCCGCGAGGACGACGAAGCCGTTGCCTCCGACGAACAAGCAGAGGCCGATCGGGAACGCGAGGAGCCATTGGCGCTTCGTCGGCCAGAACGCCGTGTCGCGCGTCGAGGTCGGATCGACGTCGGTCGACGCGCGCCACCGCAAGACGCCGAGGAGCACCGAACCGGCGAGCACGAACCGCACGCCCGCCATCGCGAGCGGCGGCAGCGTCTCGACCGCGACGCGCATGGCGAGGTAGGTCGATCCCCACACGACGTAGAGGATCGCGAGCGCCTGGACGACGCCGCGGCGCATCGGAGCCGGGAGCGTCAGCGACGACACGTGCTCGCGGAGGGGCGCGATGCGTCGCGGGCCTCCGATCCGTCATCGAGAATGCCGCCGATCGGGGCGCGCGCCGCGTTCACCACGAGGCGTGCTTCTACTCCGATCGAAACGGCGTCTCAAGGAGGAGCCATGGGTGCGCCGGGTGCACCGCGCGGGGGCGGACCCCCGGCGTCGAGGGCCCGAAGCTCATCCGCGTCGAACACGCGCGAGCGCGTCAGGAACCGGACGCCGAGCGGGGCCTCGAGCGAGAACCCCGCGCCGCGCCCCGGAACGACGTCGACCGTCAGCTCGGTGTGCTTCCAGTATTCAAACTGCGCGGCCCCCATGTAGAACGGGCAGCCGGCGATCTCGCCGAGCAAGACGTCGCTCGCCCCGACACGGAATTCGCCGAGCGGGTAACACATGGGCGCGCTCCCGTCGCAACAACCTCCCGATTGATGGAACAGGAGCGGCCCATGCGCGCTTCGTAGCTCCGCGATGACCGCCGCGGCCTCGTTCGTCACGCGCACGCGCGCGGGGCGCGGCCCGAGGTTGGCATCGCTCTTCGTGACGCGAGGCTCGGAGGTCATCGCGGCCCCCTCAGAAGAAGCCCATCGGCTTGGGATCGTAGCTGACGAGGAGGTTCTTCGTCTGCTGGTAGTGGTCGAGCATCATGCGATGCGTCTCACGGCCGATGCCGGAGTGCTTGTAGCCGCCGAACGCCGCATGTGCAGGATACAAGTGATAGCAGTTCGTCCAGACGCGCCCGGCCTGGATGGCGCGGCCCATCCGGTAGGCGCGGCTCCCGTCGCGCGTCCACACGCCGGCGCCGAGGCCGTAGAGCGTGTCGTTCGCGATCGCGACGGCGTCGTTTTCGTCGGCGAACGACGTCACGGACACGACGGGCCCGAAGATCTCCTCTTGGAAGACGCGCATCGCGTTGCGCCCCTCGAAGACCGTCGGCATGACGTAGTAGCCGCCCGCGAGATCGCCGGACATCTTCGCGCGCTCGCCGCCGAGGAGCACCTTGGCGCCCTCCTTCTTGCCGACGTCGATGTAGCTGAGGATCTTCTCGAGTTGATCGCTCGACGCCTGCGCGCCGACGGTCGTCTTCGGATCGAGCGGGTTGCCCGGGACGTGCTGCTTGGCGCGCGCGACGGCCCGCTCCATGAACTCGCCGTAGAACGATTTGTCGACGAGCGCGCGCGATGGGCAGGTGCACACCTCGCCCTGGTTCAGCGCGAACATCGCGAAGCCTTCGAGCGCTTTTTCGGCGAACGCGTCCTTCTGCGCGAACACGTCGGCGAAGAAGACGTTCGGCGATTTGCCGCCGAGCTCGAGGGTCACGGGGATGAGGTTCTCGGAGGCGTACTGCATGATGAGGCGGCCCGTCGTCGTCTCGCCGGTGAACGCCACCTTCGCGACGCGCGGGCTCCGGGCGAGCGGCTTGCCCGCCTCGACGCCGAAGCCGTTGACGACGTTCACGACGCCCGGCGGCAACAGATCGCCGACGAGCTCCATGAGCGTCAGGATCGACGCCGGCGTCTGCTCCGCCGGCTTGAGGACGACGCAGTTGCCGGCGGCGAGCGCGGGCGCGAGCTTCCACGCCGCCATCAGGATCGGGAAGTTCCACGGGATGATCTGGCCGACGACGCCGAGCGGCTCATGGAAGTGATAGGCGACCGTCTGATCGTCGATCGGGGCGATCGATCCTTCTTGCGCGCGGATGCACCCCGCGAAATAGCGGAAATGGTCGACCGTGAGCGGCATGTCGGCGGCGAGCGTCTCGCGCACGGGCTTGCCGTTGTCCCACGTCTCGGCGACCGCGAGCATCTCGAGGTTCGCCTCGATCCGGTCGGCGATTTTGTTGAGGACGAGCGCGCGTTCGGCCGGCGTCGTCTTGGCCCAGCGCGCCTTGGCGGAGTGTGCGGCATCGAGCGCGCGCTCGATGTCCTCCGACGTCGAACGCGGGATTTCGCAGAAGGCCTTCCCGGTCACCGGCGAGACATTCTCGAAGTATTGCCCTTTCGTCGGCGGGGCCCACTCCCCACCGATGAAATTGCCATAGCGGCTCTTGAAGCTCACTTTCGCGTTCGGCTGATTCGGCTGTGCGTACGTCGTCATGGCGGCCCCCTTTTCGGTCCCGTGCGCGAAGCAACGATCACGCCGCGCGGGCCTCGTCGCGCCGGCCGCATTTCATCGCGCTTCGCTTCGGCGATCTCCGGCGTCGTGCGCGCCAACGTGCCGCTCGATCGCGACGGCTTGCGGTGGTTCGAAATGAACCATGCCGCGACGCATCCAGCCGTCGTGCCACGGTGCGCGCACGTCGCTTCGTCGTATGCTCGACGTGTGCAGCACCGGACGGGACTCCCTCGGCTCGTCGCGTTCCTCGCCCCGACGCTGCTCGCCTCGGCGGCGCGGGCGGCGCCTTGCGAGCGCGCGTACCCATGGTCTCGCCTGCCCGAGTCGGCCGCTCATTTCGCGACGCCCCTGCCCCTCGCGCTCACGGCGGGCGCGATCGCCGCACCGGCGATCATGGTGCCGACGAACCTCGACTACGACCTGCGCCTCGTCGCCCGGAAGGATCTCGGCGGCAGCTACGATCCGGAGCCCGTGAGCATCTGGACGCCGTACGTACTCCCCGGCGCGCTCGTCGTCGTCGACGTGCTGGCGCTCCCGCTCGAGAGCTGCGAGATCGCGCGGCCCACGTCGGCGATGCTCCAGGCCGTGGCCGCGACGGCGCTCACCTTCGGCACGTTGAAGTGGATCACGAGCCGGCCGTTCCCGGTCGAGGGCAACGCCGCCGGCCCCGCCGACGATCCCCAGCGGCTCCACGATCCTGCGCACGCGCGGAGGTTCGAGTGGTTCGATTGGAGCGCCGGCAACGCGTGGCCGAGCGGGCACACCGCCACCATGTTCGCCGCGGCGTCCGCCCTCGGGGCCGCGACGAGGTACCGTCATTGGTCGGCCTACGTCGCCTACGCCGCGGCGGCGGGCGTGGCGACGGGCATGTACCTCGGCGACCACCACTGGGCGTCGGACATCGTGTCGGGCGCGCTCTTGGGGACCGCGATGGGCAACAGCGTGGGCCTTTCGTTCCGCGACGACGGAGACGGATCGCGCGCCGCGAACGAACGCCGTCTCCTCGTGGCTCCGTGGAGCGACGTGACGACGAGCGGGATCCGCGTCGTCGGCACGTGGTGAGTCGTCGCGAGGGTCAGGACGGCAGCACTTCGCGACGGGCGTCGCCGCGCTCGCGAACGCTGCGCACCGAGAGGTGCTGAATGGCGTCGCCGAGCGTCGCCCACACGGACGCGACGACCTCGGCGTGCAGCCGGATGGTCAGCGCGCCGATGGTGACGTGGAGGACGCCGCACGAGCATTCCTCCACACGGCAAATGGATCCTTGAGCGATGAGCTTTCGTTGCGGGTGACAATCATCCATCGGAGTTCTCCTGCCTTCGTCAATCGAGCCCGGTTTTGCCGGGCGCCCAGTACGCGCGCGTCTTGAGTTGCTTGCCCGAAACACCGGCCCGCCGCAGCGCGTGGTGCACGCGCTGGATCGAGGAGGCCTTGCCGGTGAGCACGGCTTGCGTCGCGAAGCGCTTCTCGAACAGTCGGAGGAGGCGCGCTTGGATCTCGTCGAGGTGGCGCTCCCCCGAGGAGCGCGCGAGGACGACCGCGTCGTCGACGCCGAGGCGCTCGAGCACCGGGAGCGCCTCGGTGACGGACGACACCTCGAAGAAGAACGCGACGTCGTTCGTCCCGCCGCTCGTCAGCCGCAACGACGCCGCGGCGCCGAACGAGGTCTCGTCGCCGAAGAACGCCAAGGGGCGCGACACCGCCGTCAGATCGAGCGACGAGCGCGGGCCCAAGAGCACGCACGGTGCGTTCGTCGAGGCCGAAGCGACCCACGCCGATCCCGGGCCGTTCCCGTGCACGTAGCCGAGCAACTGCGTCGTCCCGTGGACGCGATCCCAGACGAGCGGTGTGTACGTGCGGTGGACCCAGCTGCCGAGGGCCATCTGCACCTTCTGCCCGGGGATCCACGACGCGTCTTTCAGATCCTCGCCCGCGAGCGTCAGGAGCCGAAAGTGCTCGCCGAGCGTCTCGACGGAGGCGATCTCCGCGCGGCGCGTGAAGAGCTTGAGTACGGCGGCCTCGATGCCCGTGGGTTCGTGGCGAATGAGCTCCTGACGAACGTTCGCGCGGTTCATGCACCCCTCCTTCTCGCGAGGTATGTTTCGACGGTACATTATTGAACATGCTTTGCAAATTCATTTTTGCGACCTCATTTTTCGCCCGAAAGGGCCGTCGTGACGCAGCGACGGTG
>JBGAHN010000035.1:0-38165 GCA_044226145.1 Labilithrix sp.
TGGACGCGCTGGTGCCGACGAACGTACCCGGCCTCTCCCTCTTGCCGGGGCCGCACGACGCGCTCGAGCCGCCGCTCCAGCTCCGCGCGGGGCGCAAGACGCGGTGGCTCGCGACGCTGCGGAGCCTGCCCACGGACTACCTCGTCATCGACGTCGGTCCGGGCGTGTCGAACCTCTCGCTCGACGTCATGCTCGGCGCGGACGTCGCGATCTGCGTGACGATGCCCGAACCGCCGGCGATCGAGGCCACGTACCGGTTCATGCGCGCGGCGTACCGGCGGCGGCTGCGACGCTCGCTCGTGCGCGATCGGTTCCGCCTCGGCCTCGTCGACCGCGCGACGAAGGAGATCGGGCACCTGCCCTCGCCGCTCGAGCTGATCCGCGTGCTGTGGCGATCGGACCGGCACCTCGCGGAGCTCGCTTGGGCGGAGGCGCACCGCACGCGCTTCTACCTCGCCGTCAACCAGACGCGGGTGCGAGCCGATCTCGAGCTCGCCGGCTCGATGAGTGCACTCTGCAAGCGTTACTACGGCGTCTCCCTCGAAGAGCTCGGGTGGATCGAGCAAGACGACGCCGTGTGGCTCTCCGTCCGGAGGCGCAAGCCGCTCTTGGTCGACAGCCCCGCGGCGAAGGCGGCGCGCAACATCGAGCGACTGGCGCGGCGCATCGTGGCGCTCGGCGCGGCGAAGGTCGACCCCGCCCCCACGGCCCAGCCGCTCGTCCCGAAGGCCCACGAGGGCATGCTCGGCGCGAGCCTCGCGATCGACAACCCCGATCACTACACGGTGCTCGGCGTCGGCCGATCGTCGAACGACGAAGAGATCCGGCGCGCGTTCAAGCGGCAACGCGAGGTGTACGCGACGGGCGGGCTCGCGACGGCGTCGCTCTTGACCGAGAACGAGCTCGGGGCGGCGCAGTCGCGCCTCGAAGAAGCGCACGACACGCTCCTCGATCCGGTGCGGCGCCGCGCGTACGACCTGTCGACGTTCCCGGAGACCGACGCGCCGCCGCTCTCGGTCGCCGCCGCACGACCCGCGCTCGCGGCCGAGCAGCTCATGCTCCAGAGCGAGCTCGCGCGGGAGCTCGGTCCGGACACGGAGTTCTCCGGGCCCCTCCTCCGCAAGGTTCGCGAATCGCAGGGCATCGAGATCGTCGAGATCAGCTCGCGCACGAAGATCTCGAAGTCCCACCTCGTCGCGATCGAAGAAGAGGCGTACGCGGATCTGCCCGCCCTCGTCTACGTGCGGGGCTTCGTGGCGGAGCTCGCGAAGTACCTTCGGCTCGATCCCGCGCAGGTGCAGCGCACGTACTTGCGGCGCATGCGCGAGACGAATCCGTCGTGACGGCGGCCGCCGAGGAGGCACGGGACACCGACGAGGCCCGAGCGAGCGGCGGCGTGACTCGTGCGCGCGCCGCCTCGTGGAGCGACGCGGCGTTCGCCGTGGGCCTCTTCGCCGTCGCGTTCGCGGCGCGCTGGATCGCCGCCCGGAACCTCGCGGCCGAACCGGTGTGGGATGGCCAGTACTACGATTTCGGCGCGCGCCGGATCGCCGAGGGCTTCGGCTACTCCGACGAGCGCACCATCGGCGGGCAGACCGTCTGGCATCCATGGTGCCACTACCCGGTCGGCTACAGCGCCTATTTGGGTGCATTCTACAAGCTTTTTGGAAACACGGCGTCCACGGCGCACCTCGCCGACGCCCTCGCCGGATCGCTGCTCGCCCTCGTCACGTTTTTTCTCGCGCGTGAGGCGCTCTCGCCGTGGCGTGCGCGGATCGCCGGCGCCATCGTCGCGCTCCACCCGGGTCTCGTCCTCTACGGCGCGCTCGTCATGACCGAGCCGCTCGCGTCGTTGCTCACGCTCGCGGCGTTCTGGATCGCGCTCCGCGTCCGCCGAGGGCGTGACGGCCACGTCCTCGACGCACCGAACCTCGTGACGGCGCCCCCCGCGATGGCGGCGAACCTCGCGACGACGGCGAGCCTCCTGCCGAAATTGCGGCGCATCGCGGCGCCGATGGCCGGCCCCGTCGCCGGCGCGTTCGTGCTCGGCATCGGAGCGCTGGTCCGCCCGCAAGCGCTGCTCTGCACGCCCTTTTTGGCCGTCGCCGCGAACGTGCGCTCGCTGCGAGGACGCATCGCCGCCGCCGCCGTCGCGTGCGCCGTCGCCCTCGCGACGATCGCCCCGTGGACGATCCGCAACTGCCGCGTCATGGACGGCTGCGCGCTCGTCAGCACGAACGCGGGCTGGAACCTCGCCATCGGCGCGTTCCCGCGCGCGACCGGACGCTTCGAGACGCTCCGCTCCGCCGACGGCTGCCGCGAGGTCACGGGGCAAGTGCAGCAAGACCGCTGCTGGTTTTCCTACGGGCTCGAGAACATCCGGCGCGAACCGATGCGGTGGCTCGGCCTCGTCCCGGCGAAGCTCGGGTACACGTTCGACCACGAGTCGTTCGCCGTCGAATACCTGCACGAAGCGCGTCCGGCGTCGTGGCCCGAACCGCGACGCACGGAGGCCCGCGAGCTCGTGACGCTCGTCCATCGCCTGCTCGTGGCGATTGCCCCGCTCGCGTTCGTCGGCTTCGTGCGTGTCCGCCGGAAAGACCTCGCGCGACGCGACGCGGCCACGTTCCGAGCCGCGGGCGCGCAGATCGCGCTCGTCGCCGCGATCGCCGTCGCCGCCTACCTGGCGTTCTCCGCGGGGACGCCGACGTTCTGGCCGATCGTCGTCGGCACGTGCCTCTTGCCCTGGCTTCCGCTCCCCGGCCGTCCGGAGATGTCCCCGGCGATCGCGCTCGGCCTCGCGTTCCTCGCCACCACGGTCCTCACGCACGCGGTGTTCTTCGGCGAAGATCGCTACCACGTGGTCGTCACGCCGGTGCTCGCCCTCTTCGCCGCCGCCGCGCTCCGCCCTCCCCGCACCACGGCCCACGCGTCCGCCGACCTGCCGGCCGACGCCGAGCCTGCGCGAACGCCATTTGCCGCATGACGTCCCATTCCGATAACGTGGCGCTCGCATGATCGGTCGGCTCACCGGCACGGTGACACAAGAGGACGACGGCAACGTCGTCGTGGACGTGGGCGGCGTCGGCTACGAGGTCGTCGTCCCCCTCGGCACGCTCGGGCGCGCCGACACGGACGCGGAGGGGCGCGCCACGCTCTTCGTCCATACGCACGTCCGCGAAGACGCCTTTTCGCTCTTCGGGTTCGCGAGCGACGCCGATCGCCTCGCGTTCCGAACGCTCATCGGCATCAGCAACGTGGGACCGAAGATGGCCATCTCGGTGTTGTCCGCGCTGCCCGCGCCCGAGCTCGGCGCGGCGATCGCCCGCAAGGAACTCGGTCGGCTGACGGCGATCTCGGGGGTCGGCAAGAAGACCGCCGAACGGCTCTTGCTCGAGCTGAAGGACAAGCTGCCCGTGTTCGAAGCCGCCGCGGCGCGCGGACCGTCGCGAACCGCGCAAGCTCCTCGCGAAGCCACGACGCCCGCGCCCACGGGCGAGCTCCTGGCCCGCGCGCTGACGAGCATGGGCTATCGACCGAGCGAGGCCGAGCGCGCCGTCGACCAACTGCGCGACCGCCTGGACGAGGCCCCGCTCGCCGATCTGCTCAAAGAAGCGCTCGCATTTCTCGCGAAGTAGGGCGCTTTCCCCGAATCGAGGCGCGACCGCGGACCGAGCCCCACGGCGGAAAACGCCCAGTTTTGGGGCAACCTCGCTCGGATTCGCGCTAGAAGAGTCGCGAGCGCATGAGCGGCAAGAAAAAGAGCAGCAAGAACAAGAGCGGCCACAAACGGCACGAACGTCGGTTCTTCCCCCGAAGCGCCCAAGCCCCATGGCTCGTCTACGCGACGGGCGGGATCGGCGCCGCGCTGCTGGGCGCGGGAGCGTGGGCCACGGCCTACGGGCAAGCGTTCGACGCCGACCCGAAGCTGCGCGCCGTCCCGCAGTACCTCATCGCCGCCGGCGCGCTGCTCTCCGGCGCCGCCATCTGGTTCGGCTCGAGCAGCGAGGCGCCGCTCCGCGTCGGCGATCTGGGGATCGGCGTCGAGCGCGGCGAAGTCCGGCGCATGCCCTGGTGGGCCGTCGAACGCATCGCGTGGGACGACGCCGGCGCGCTCACCGTCACGGGCAAAGACGACGCGGGCACCTCGATGTCGATCCGCGTCCCGTTGCGCGCCCACCCCGAAGCCATCGCCGACATCGTGGCCGAGGCCGACGCCCGCATCCCGAAGGTCGTCGATCTTTCGGACGAAGCCCGCGCGCGCCTGCCCGCGCATGCCCCTCACGCCGGCACGGTCATCACCCTCGAGGCGCTGCAAATCGTCGGCAAGCGCTGCGCGGCGAGCGGCAAGATCATCTCCTACGAACCCGAAGGCCGGGTGTGCACGCGTTGCGAGCGCGTCTACTTGAAGACCGAGGTCCCGAAGAAGTGCGCGTGCGGCGCCTCGCTCGAAGCGCTGCGCGGCAAGGCGGAAGCCGACGACGAGAACGAAAGCGAGACCGCCGAAGCCTGACGCGGCTCCCGCCGAAACCGCGGACGCTCGAAACGCGACGAAAGAACGCAGGCGCCGGAAACGCGGGCGCGGCACACGCGGACGCCAGAAACGCGAACGAAGGACGAATCCGATGGAAAAGCGACTCGTCGCACGAGGAATGGGAGCGAGCCCAGGGACCGCCACGGGTCACGCGGTGTTCCGTTCGGAGGACGCCGTGCGCGCCGCCGCGAAGGGCCTGCCGATCATCCTCGTCCGCATGGAGACCAGCGCGGAGGACGTGCCGGCGATCCAAGCGTCGGCCGGGATCGTCACGACGCACGGCGGCCTCACCGGCGACGCCGCCATCATCGCGCGCACCTTGGGCAAGCCTTGCATCGCGGGCTGCGGCGCGCTCCGCGTCGACTATGGGCGCGATCAGATGATCGTCCAGGGCGAAGAGGGGCAGCCCGACCTCGTCGTGCCGGCGGGTCGGATGCTTTCGATCGACGGCGCGCGCGGCGAGATCTGGCTGCACGAAGCGGCCGCACGAGCGTGACGGAAACGGCGTGAGAGGATCCATGGCAACGAACGAAGCGGGCGAACGAACGGGCAAGACCATCTCGCGGACCGTCACGGTGCTCGGCGCCGGGACGATGGGGCAAGGCATCGCGCAGGTCGCCGCCGCGAGCGGACACACGACGCGGCTCTTCGACGTCGACGAAGGGCGCGCGCGCGCGGCGGTCAAGAACGTCGCCGATCAGCTCGAGAAGCTCGTGGCCAAAGGGAAGATCACGAGCGACGAGCGCGGCGGCACGCTGCACCGGCTCACGGCGTGCGCATCGGCGCGCGACGCCAGCGAGGGCGCCGACGTGCTCATCGAGGCCGTCCCGGAGAACCTGGACCTGAAGGTGGACGTCGTCCGCCCGCTCCTCGAGCGATTGGCGCCGCACGCCCTCGTGGGGTCGAACACGTCGTCGCTCTCGATCACGGAGCTCGGCGCGCGGCTGGGCGTACCCGAGCGCACCGTCGGCCTGCACTTCTTCAACCCGCCGCCGGTGATGGAGCTCGTCGAGGTCGTCTTCGGGCTCGCGACGACCGACGACACCGTGACGCGCGCCGTGGCGTTCGCGCGCGGGCTCGGCAAGACGCCCATCGTCGTGCGCGACGTCCCCGGCTTCGCGACGAGTCGCCTCGGCGTCATCCTCGGCGCCGAGGCCATGCGCATGCTCGAGATGGGCGTCGCGAGCGCGGCCGACATCGACCGCGGGATGGAGCTCGGTTACCGGCACCCGATGGGCCCGCTCAAGTTGACGGATCTCGTCGGGCTCGACGTGCGCCTCGCCATCCTCGAGCACCTCCAAAAGGAGATCGGCGAGCAGTTCCGTCCGCCCGCGATCCTTCGGGCGATGGTCCGCGCCGGCAAGCTCGGAAAGAAGACCGGCGAAGGCTTCTACAAGTGGGTGGACGGCAAGCCCGTCGTCGAAGGATCCCCGCGCCCCGGCGCATCCGGCGGGTAGCGCCGGTGGGTGACGCCGGCGCGCGATCCCGGCGCATTCCCGGCGCGTGATCCCTGGCCGACGCGCGACCACGACGCGCGCGATACGACCCATGCCCGACCCACGCCCGACGCGGTTGTCCTCCCACATGGGACGCAAGCCTCGGGGCACCGATCGTCGACGACACCCGACGGTGCAAGAATGTCCGTGGCTCGCAAAAAGTTGCCGGTCGTTCCCGGAGCGCCGATGCGACTCTCCGCGCAATTTCGCGGTCCGGACGAGCGTCACACCTCTTGCATCGCTCGTCGGCGATCGAGCGCGCCAGCGTCCCCGACCCTGCCGGCGCGATCCCCAAACGTCCTTATCGAGATAATCCCCCGCTTGGGAGCGCACGAGAAGCCTCGCGCTCCGAATATCCAAAGAGAGATGGTCCCGAAGGCGCCGCCGGTCCCGATGCGCGCGACCGCGGGGCGTTCGAAAACTCCGGCTCGCCGTTCCGAAGCCGTCGATTCACTTGTCGATTCCCTTGGGTGACGAGGTCGAAATGCGTGATTCCCGTCGTTCGTCGGTAGCGCTCGTCGTCCGTACCTTCGGCGTCCTCGTCTCGGCTTCGCTCGTCTGGGGCTCGCTCGCGATCGGCTGCGGCGCGCGCGAAATCGGCGAAGCGGACGGCGACCAAAAGGGCCCCACCGTCACCGGCGAGACCCCCGACGCGTGCGCGAACCCCGACACCGGCTGCGATTGCGCCGACGAAGGGGCGACGGCCGCCTGCGGCGAGGTGAAGCAAAACGTCGGCAGCTACGTGAAATGCTCGATGGGCAAGCGAACGTGCCGCGACGGCCGATGGTCCATTTGCGAAGGCGAGCTCGTCGTCACGAAATCGCTCCCCGACCTGCGATGGTCCGCCCTCGCCACGGCGCCCTCCTCGTGCGGGACGAACCCCTGCAATCCTTATTGCTCGGCGTACACCGACAATCCGACGGGCATCGACGCCGGCACGGGCTTCGAGGTCGCCGACGGCGGGCTGCGCCTGGTCGGAGGTCCTTCGACGAACGGCGGCACGTGCACGTCCATGACCATCGCGCCGTCGTCCACCACGGTGACCGTCACGGACTTGACCGCGCCGCCGGCGGCCGTGACCTTCACGCCGACCTTCTTGCCGAACGGGTGCGCGGCGGCGGGGACGCAGCCGACGTGGACCGTGTCGCGGCCCGATCTCGCCGTCATCAACGCGTCCGGCTCACTCACCGTCCAAGGCGCGGTCGCCGGAACGAACATCCTCGCCGTGAAGGCGTTCTTCGGCTCGCTGACGGCGTCCGCGAACGTGACCGTGAAGGTCAAGATCATCGCCGACGACGCGTCGGACGTCTCCCCGAACGTCGCCACGACGGCCGCGACCATCAATGCGTTCTACACGGATGCCACGCGGTCGACCCCCAAGAGCACGACGACGGCGTCGACCGCCGTGTGGCTCTACCCGTACGACGACACCCATTTTCCGCGCGGTCTCCCGTCGCCGACGTTGCAATACCGCGTGACCAACAGCGCCGGGAGCACCGTCAAGGCCACGCTCCGCTACCCATCGGGTTCGAACGCGGGGAGCGCCCTCTTCGACTATTCGCTCTTCGCCCTCGAGCGCTCCGTCGTCTATCCGGGGACGGCGAACATCTACGATCCCCAAGTCGTCATGCCTCAAACCGCGTGGGACGCGTTCGCGCAGACGGCGAAGGGCCAGGACGCCGACCTGATCGTGCAGCGGTACGTGGGCACGACGCTGCAAGTCGAAAACGTCCAGACCATCCATTTCGTCGACGCCGTGCTCAAGGGCACGGTCTGGTACGAGTCGTACGCCTCGCCCATCGCGAACAACACGGGCGCCATCCTGCGCATCGATCCGAATGCGACCGCTCCGACGCTCGGCATCCAACCGCGCGACGGGAGCCCCACCGGCACGTGCACCGTCTGCCACTCGTTCACGAACGACGGCAAGAAGGCGTTCGTCAACGGCGGCTTCCCGATCCTCGGGGAGTCCGGGAGCTGTCTGCCGAACTACAAGGACATCAACAGCTCGCGCCTGTACGACCTCACGCAACCGTACGCCAGCCCTTACAAGCCCGCGGTGCTGAAGGACTATCCGTGGGCGTCCGGCGGAAGCTATTGCAAGGGCGACCAGAACGAGTTCGGCGATCGATTCACCCTCGCCGGCGCGCGCACGGACGGCAGTCTCGTGATGACGCACTCGTCGAAGACGGACAGCGAGCCGCGTACGTCACCCGACTACTCGAAGCTCTGGGATCCGATGAACACGGCGGCGGCGAAGACCGTGTCGGGTTGGACGAACGTGGAGGCCGCGTTCCCCACGTTCTCGCCGGACGGGTCGAGGTTGGCGTTCACGTTCCTGCGCGGCACCGCCATCTCGCAGAGCCCGAGCGGGACGCTCGCGTCGAGCACCTCGGCGAACGTGCTCGCGGTCGTCGACTTCACGTGCAGCTCGGGGTGCACGTCCGGGTTCACGGTGTCGAACGCGCGGAACCTGACGCCGAGCGTCTCCGAGCGCGTGACGTATCCGAGCTTCACGCCGGACGGCAACGCTGTCGTCTACCAGCGGCACTACCGCACGCCGTGGGCCACGTACGGCACGAAGACCCAGAGCACGAGCGGCGCGCTCTCCGAGCTCTGGATGTCGAACATTCCGGCGAACAAGAACACCGCCGCGACACCGACGCGCTTGAGCGCCTTGAATGGCTACACCACGCCGACGGGAACGGGGACGTACTTGCCGGACACGGCCAAGACGCTGCCCGCCACGCCGACGGCGTTCCACAAGAACGGCACGAGCGTCCCGGTCAAGGACGACTATTGCGGCGGCGGTACGAACGTCACGACCACCGAAACGCGGCTCAACTACTACCCGGCGTTCATGCCGCAATCGACGGGCAACTACAACTGGGTCATCTTCACGTCGCGCCGCATGTACGGCAACGTCGCGTACGGCAACCCGTGGTCCGGCGCGCTGGCGGGTTCGGCGTGCTACGTGAACCCGCCGACGAAGAAGCTCTGGATCGCGGCCGTCGACAAGAACTTCACGCCCGGCACCGATCCGAGCCACCCCGCGTTCTACTTGCCCGGCCAGGAGCTCGCGGCCGGAAACTCGCAAGCGCGATGGGTCCAATCCCCGTGCCGCGCGACCGGCGCGAGCTGCGACGAAACCTCGGACTGTTGCCAATCGCCCGCCGCGCAATCGTGCCGCATCGACGTCGGCAGCGGTCCGCCGACGACGCGGAGCTGCCAGCTCACGTCGAGCTGCGTGCCCACGAGCGGCGAGTGCGACGTGGACGCGGATTGCTGCGGAGCGCCGAGCGTGAAGTGCCTCGACAACATCTGCGCGGGCGGCGGGGTCGCCTTCGAGACGAAGACGTACTCGCGCGACTACACCGCGGCGTGCCCGGCGGGCTCGGCCGTCGTGTGGCAGACGTTCGAGTGGCAGGCGTCGATCCCGAACGCGACGTCGACGATCTCCTTCACGGCCCAAACGGCGACGTCCTCCGGCGCGTTCGGCGCGGCGGTCCCCATCGGAACGGCGAGCACGACGGTGACGGCGCCGAGCTGGGCGACGGGCCCCCAGACCGTCGACACCGCCCTGCGCGCCGCGTCGCAGCGCTCGCTCGCGCGGCTTCGCGTGAACATGACCTTCAACACGGACGGGACCGGGACGGCGACGCTGAACAACTGGCGTCAGCTCTACGACTGCGTCCCGGCGGAGTGACCGATGCCTTCGACCCTGCGTCGCTTCTCGTTCGTCGTGCTCTGCGCGTTCGCCGCGGGCGGTAGCCTGTTCGCGTGCTCCGGCGACGACGGGACGGAGCCGGAGCCCGCCGACGACACGACACCGACGTCGCGCTCACCGAAGGACGCGGGCTCGCGCGACGCCGGCTCAACGAAGCCGGACGATCCGGGCAAGCACGATGCCACCCCGTCGGCGGACGGGGGCGACACCACGGACGACGACGCGGGCGAAGCGGACGCCGCGCCGAACCCGGGCCCGCCGCCACCCGCCGGTCGATGCCGCGATGGCGCCGACTGCACGGATCCAGCGGCCGTGTGCAGCGTGGACGTCGACGATTGCCCGGCGCCGCAAACCTCGACGTGCGCCACCGACGACGACTGCACCGTGTCGGGGATGATCTGCGATGCCCCCAGGCGCGGGTGCGGCATCGCGTGCATCCAAGGGTGCACGGGCGGCGATTGCGGCTCGGCGGCCACGTGCGTCGACCACCGCTGCCAGCCCAACGCGTGCGAGATCGACGCCGACTGCGGAGATCCCAACTTCACCTGCTACCAAGGCTTCAGCGGGAAGCGATGCATGCGCAAGACGTGCACCCAAGACGTCGCGTGCGACGGCCACTGCGTGCACGATCTCGGTCATCCCTTCGGCGAGTGCTGGGGCGATTGGGGGACGTGCGCGGTCCCCTCGTCCCACTGATCCGCGCGTTCATGGGCGCCCTTCGCGGGGCGTGAGCCGCGCGATGCGACGCGCGACTCACGCGACGAACACGCCACGAACACACGAACGATGCATGATGCATGGATCGATTCGGCGCGTGGCTCGGCGCGGGTAAGCGCGTGGAGTCGTGGTGCGATTCCGAACGACCCGTTCGTACAACCACCGCGCGCGCTCGCGCTCACGTATTCTCGTCGCTTCGCGAGAGTTCACCGCACGTCGTGTTCATCACACGCCATCCGTAGCGGAGTACGACACGGTGCCGTGACCGTGTCGCGATCGATAAATTGCCCCGCTCGACCGGCATAGGGTTGGCCGAACCCGCGCGGCCATCATAAGATGGATCGATCGAGTCGATCTCCATCGAGCTCGATCGTCGACGCACCGCTCCCTCCGAACGTGTCGGGCTGCGACGTCGGTAAGGAAGGTGAGATCGGTGGGATCGGCGGACGGCGAGAGTAGGCAAGAGCCACGGGTTTCGCGCCAAGTGATCGGCATCGCATCGGCGCTGGCCGTGGCCGTCGCGTGCGCGTTCTTCGGTGCATGTGGCGCCGACTCGATGCAGGGAGCGACGAACGGCGGCGGCGATCCCGACCATGGCGACGGAAGCATCGACTTCTGCGCGACCCCCAACGAAGGATGCCCCTGCACGACCGCGGGAGAGGTCGCCGACTGCGGGAAGGTCACGTCCGTCTTCGGCCAATACGTGACGTGCTCCGAGGGCACGCGAACTTGCAACGGCACGACGTGGGGTGAATGCGTCGGCGAATACGTCACGCAAAAAGCGATTCCTTCGACGCAGTTCGCGGCCCTGGGCACGCCGACGTCGTGCTCCGACGACCCGTGCAGTCCGTACTGCAACGTCCAGCAAGACACCCCCGGCGGCTTCGACGCCGGCCCGGGCTTCTCGAACGGCGACGGAGGATTGACGCTGGGCGAGCCGACCGGTGGCTTCGCGTGCACGTCGCTCACGCTGACCGCGTCGAAGAGCACGCTCGACGTGACGGACATCACGCCGCTCACCGCCTCGGGCAACCCCATCGCGCTCACGGCCAAGCTCCTGCCGGCGGGCTGCGCATCGGAGCCGTTCGCGACGACGTGGACGATCGACCGCAGCGATCGCGCGCTCATCACGGGCGACAAGAGCAACAACGGCTCGTTGAGCCTCGCCGTCCCGATCATCGGTACGATCAACGTCACAGCCTACGCGGCGGGCCTCGTGTCCGCGCCGCTGCCGATCACCGTCACGGTCCACGCGACGGAGACGTCGTCGGTCTCGCCGAACACGACCGCCAACGCGACGCAGATCGGCAAATTCACCGGGGCGGGCACGACCGCGTCCACGATCCAGTGGCTCTATCCTTACGACAATACGTATTACCCGCTCGGCTTGCTCGCGCCGGTGATGCAATACAAGTTCGCGACGTCTGCCGTCCCGGTGACGTCGAGCCCGAAGAACGCCGTCAAATTCTCGCTCCGCTACCCGCCGACGGCGACCGAGGCGGCCGCGACGTTCAACTACTCGATCATCGTCGACGAGCCGACGCCGGATCCCCAAGTCACGATTCCCCAAGAGGCCTGGGACGCGTTCGCGCAGAGCATCAAGGGGCAGGACGGCGCGCTCGTCATCCAGCGATGGACCGGCGGCGGCTCCGGAAAGCTCGAAAACGAATCCAAGCGGACGATTCGCATCGTCAACGCGCAGCTCAAGGGGACCGTCTACTACACGTCCTACAACTCCGCGATCGGCGGCTCGAGCACGGATCGTCGCGGCGCCGTGCTCGCCATCAAACCGGACGCCAACGTCCCCACGGTTGCCGTGCCCGCGTTCACGACGGGGGTATGCACGACGTGCCACACGGTCAACGCGCAAGGCACGAGACTGATCGCGGCCGGCGGAGCTCCCGGAGGCACTCTCTACAACAAGGACAACTCCGCCTTGTTCGACCTGCAGACCGGATCTCGCCCGGTCTTTTACGGCGTCGCCACGGCGACGAAGAACGCGTTCAGTTGGGGCGCTCCTTATCCGGACGGCTCGTTCTACATGACGAGCGCGTGCGACAACTACCAAGGTGCCCGAAACCGGTCGCAACTCCTCCGTACCAACACGGGAATTTTCGAGATGGTGGCCTTGTCCCCCATCTCCATGTCGACGTGGACGACGCAAAACGCCACCAGCCCGGCGTTTTCTCCCGATGGTCGCTTTCTCGCGTGGACCGTCGGCTCGACGTCGTACAACGCAACGACTTGCAAAGTCCTCGCCGGAAAGCAGCTCAAAGTCGTTTCGTTCGATTGCCAGGCCCCCTCGGGGAGCGTGACGTGCGGGACCAACACGTCCCTATGGAAGGTGTCGAACGAACGAAACCTGACGGGCACGGCGGACACCGTCGGTCACTCGGCGTTCCTTCCGGACAGCAGCGGCGTCGTTTACCAAAAGGTCATTCAGGAACCGACCCGCCATCCCGTCGAAACGTTGGGCAATAGCATCTACCTCTCGCCGCTCACGTCGAACAACGGCGCGCGCGGTGAAATCTGGCTCTCGAACGTGCCCGCCTCCGGCAGCGGAACCCCCGTCCGCCTCAATTGGCTCAACGGATACAACGCGTCCGGCACGTCGTACTTGCCGACGACCGCGCGCGACATCACGCCGACTTTGACCTCGTATCACAACCCCGGCGACAGCATCGGGTGGCTCTGGGAGAACAACTCGCCCGGCTGCCGCTCGGTGAGCTGTGGCTGGTTCTGCACGACGACGGTCTGCGACGTCGCGAGCGGCAATTCGCCAGTTTACGATTACCAATTGAACTATGCGCCGACGGTCAACCCGACCTCGACGGGCGGCTTCAACTGGGTCATCTTCCAATCCCGCCGCATGTACGGAAACATCGCGGCCGGAAATCCGTGGGGCCAGGAAGGTTGCGGCGGATCGGGCTGTGGCGCGTTCGGCGTCTCGACGGCGGCGCCGCTCATCGAGCCGAAGAAGTTGTGGGTCTCCGCGCTCGACGCCACGTGGACCGCAGGCGGCGATCCGAGCCACCCCGCGTTCTACCTCCCCGGCCAAGAGCTCACCGCCGGCAATTCGCGCGCGTACTGGGTCGACACGCCGTGTTCGGTGGTCGGCGCGTCGTGCGACTCGAACTACGACTGCTGCGACGCGACCGGGGCATCGCCGACGACCCAGTGCCAAATCGATACGCCACTGACGAGCCCGCCCACGAAGCACTGCCAGGCGAAGGCGGCGTGCACGCCGGTCGGCCAAGGTTGCGACACGACCTCGGACTGCTGCGCCGGTCTCGTGTGTCCTTCCGGCGGCGGCACGTGCCTCGCGACCGGTGGCGGCGAGTACACGAAGCAGACGTTCCGTCGCGAGTACGTCGCGACCTGCCCGCCGGGATCGCGCGCCACGTGGCGGTTCTTCAGTTGGAAGACGACCATTCCCGCGGGGACGTCGATCGATTTCGCGATTCAGACGAAAGCCAAATCGACGGACAGCTACCTGCCGGCGACGCCGCTCGCCGTCGGCTCTTCGTCCACGACGGCCACGTCATGGACACACGGAGCGCAGACGAGCGACGACGTGCTGAAGGCCAACGGGCTGTCGTCGATGACCTATTTGCTCGCGTCGATGACGTTCAACCCGACGTCGACCCTCGCGCCCACGCTCAACGCGTGGGAACAGAAGTACGACTGTGTACCTGCCGAATGATTTCATGAAAAAGCTCCGTCGACGGCGGGGAAGCTTCGCCTGCGTCGCGTGCATGGCCGGGCTTTCCCTTGTTTTCGCCTGCTCCGAGGACGATCCGCTCCTACCGAGCGACACGCCGACGGGCAGCGACGCCGGGGTCGACGGCTCGGATCCCCCGAACGACGACGCCGGTACGAGCGATGCCGCCGAAGCGTCGACTGACGCCGAAGGAGGTTCCGGCGCCTGCGAAGACGTCCTCCCCTCGGGACCGAAGCCGACCACACCGGCGCTCTGCGATCCCTCGAAATGGACGGCGGTCTCGCAGGTCGACTTTCCGCACAGCAACCTCGACGTGCTTCGTTCGATCACCCCCGACGAGCTCACCCTCGCGTGGGCCGCGACCTACTCTCACTTCACGACGCTCCAGGTGGGCGATCGCGCGTCGAAGGACGCGGCTTTCGGCAACGTGCAGGAGGTGGTCGGGTTCGCGGAAGGATCGCTCCTCGGCATCAGCCCCGACGGACTTCGCCTTTGTGGGAATGGTCCCTCGGGCACTCACTTCGTCGAAGCGACGCGCGCGAGCCGCTCGGAGGCCTTCGGAGAGCCGACGGAAGGCTCCTTTTCGGTCCTCGACGCCGACGCCGCCGCGCGCGGCGCCACGCTTCAAGGTTGCGTCATCGCATCCGACGATCGAGCGCTCTACTACAACCTCTACGATCCCGCGAACCCCGAGATCTCGCTCCACGTCTCCAAGCGCACGGACGCTTCGCCGTGGCCCGTCGGGACGCCGATCGCTTCATGTGCACTTCGCGCGGCCGGCGCCGATACGGGCCTCTATCCCACAGGCGTGTCCTCGGACCAGCGAACGCTCTTTTTCCAGTCCGCGCTCGCTCCTGCAGCGCGCACGGCGGCGCGCGCCGGGGCGGATTGGCCGCTCACGGACATCGTCGAATTGAATGGGAAAACGAGCGTCGTTCCGAACCAAACCTGCGATCGCATCTACTTCAACGGAAGCAAGGACGGGATCGACGGTATTTTCATCGCGTCGTCGAACTGAACGAACGACGCCTCTCACGACTTTTACGTATTTTCGTCGCGCAAAACCGAAGAACGTATTCCAAATGCACGTTCGACATCGACCCCCGGTGATCCTCCGATGAATCTCGCTCCCATCCATTCTTTGCGCGGTCGTTTCTTGTTGGCGAACGTCGCGGTGCTCGGTGCGTTCACCGTCCTCGCCGCCGCCTGTTCGGACGACGGCTCGTTGCCTCCGGCGTCCGACGACAACGGCGGAGGCGGAGGTACGCCCGTTGTCACGCGGGATGCCTCGAGCGACGCCGACGCCTCGGACGCATCGACGGAGGCCGACGGATCGAGCGACTCCGACGGCGCGATCACGCCGGGCGACGCGGGCGCGGACGGTTCGGACGGGCAAGTCGGCGACGCGCCACCGGAGAACCGCTGCCGTTCCACCGCCGATTGCACCGATCCGAAGCTCGGGTGCTTCTTCTACGTGGAGCCGAACTGCGATCCGCAGACGACGACGTTCTGTCAGACCGACAGCGAGTGCGGGACGTTCGAATCGGGCATCGTCTGCGATCAGCCCCGGCCGAGCTGCGGTACGGCCTGCATTCCCGGATGCACGACGAACGACGACTGCAACCTCGGATGGACGTGCAGCGACGTCGTCAAACACCACTGCGTCCGGACGAGCTGCACGTCGGCCGCCGACTGCCCGAACGAAAACTTCATGTGCAAGGCGTCCCCGCAGGGCTCCTTCTGCGAGCGGCGCTCGTGCACGACGGACGAGGATTGCAACGGACGGTGCGTCACGGAGAAGAACGCGCTGGGCAGCTACTGCATCGAAGATTGGGGATTCTGCGCCCAGCAGTAGCGTCCTCGCGGAGCGTCGCGGCGGACCGCCGCCGTGGCGAAGGGCGCCCGCGGCAGTTCGCGGTCCCTCCGGGCGCGCAACCGCTGTAGGCTCGCCCCGTCATGAGCTCCGCCACGTCTGCCTCGTCCGCCTCGCTTCGCGCCGCCTACGTCGTGTCCGCCGTCCGCTCGCCCATCGGCAAGCATCGGGGGGCGCTGGCGCCGGTGCGCGCGGACGATCTCGCGTCGTACCTCATCGGCGCGCTCGTCGAACGCCACGCGGCGCTCGCGCCACGCATCGACCACGTCGTGTTCGGCGCGACGAACCAGGCGGGCGAAGACAACCGCAACGTCGCGCGCATGGCCGCGTTGCTCGCGGGGCTGCCTTACGAGGTCCCGGCCGTGACCGTGAACCGCCTCTGCGGCTCGGGCCTCGAGGCCGTGTGCGACGCCGCGCGACGCATCGCCACGGGCGACGCCGACTGCGTGATCGCGGGCGGCGTGGAGAGCATGACGCGCGCGCCGTTCGTCTTCGGCAAGAGCGACGAGGCGTTCGCGCGATCGGCGCCGAAGGTCTACGACACGAGCCTCGGCTGGCGCTTCGAGAACCCGCGCATGGCGGCGCGCTTCCCGCTGATTTCGATGGGCGAGACCGCCGAGAACGTCGCGGACAAATGGAAGATCACGCGCGAGGAGCAGGACGCCTTCGCGCTCGCGTCGCACGAAAAAGCGACGCGGGCGCAGCGCGAAGGGGCGTTCGCCGCGGAGATCGTGCCGGTCCGGATCCCGCAGAAGAAGGGGGATCCCGTCGTCGTCGACGCCGACGAGAGCCCGCGGGCGGACGCTTCGGCCCTTGCGCTCGCGAAGCTCAAGCCCGTGTTCCGCAAAGAAGGCAGCGTCACGGCGGGCAACAGCTCTCCGCTCAACGACGGCGCCAGCGCGGTCATGGTCGTCAGCGAAGAGGTCTTGCGCGCCGAAAAGCTCGAGCCGCTCGCTCGCATCGCCTCTTACGCCACCACCGGCCTCGACCCGAACCTCATGGGCGAAGGGCCCATTTCCGCGGGGAAAAAGGCCCTCGCGCGGGCATCGTGGAACGTGAGCGAGCTGGATCTCGTCGAGCTCAACGAGGCCTTCGCGGCGCAGTCCATCGCGTGCGTCCGCGGACTCGAGCTCGATCCGGCGCGCGTCAACGTCCGCGGCGGCGCCATCGCGCTCGGTCACCCCATCGGCTCGAGCGGGTGCCGCATCCTGGTGACGTTGCTCCACGCGATGCGCGACCGGAACGTGAAACGAGGCATGGCGACGCTCTGCATCGGCGTCGGCCAGGGCATCGCCATGTGCGTGGAGCGCTGACCGCGAAGATCGCGCCGTGGCCACGCCTCCTCCGCCGCAAGGACCGCCTTGGGACGCGCCCCTCTCGGACGCGACGCTGGCGTTCGTCGATTTGGAGATGACGGGGCTCGATCCCGCGCGCGACCGGGTCATCGAGATCTGCATCGAGCGCGTGCGCGGCGAGACCGTCACGGGCCGGTTGCACACGCTCGTCCGGCCGGAGTCGCTCGACGCGCCGGAGGCGGCCGCGCTCGGCAACGCCGACATCCACGGCATCCGCGCGGAAGAGCTCGTGGGCGCGCCGACCTTCGCGGCGCTCGCGGGCACCATCGAATCGCTCCTCGACGGCGCCGTGTTCGTCGCGCACGGAGCCTCGTGGGACGTGGCGTTCGTCGAGGCCGAGTTCGCCCGCGCCGGAAGGCCGCGAAAGGTCGGCCCCTACCTCGACACGCTGAACCTCTCGCGCCGCGCGTTCGGGTTGCCGCGCCATTCGCTCGACGCGCTCCGGGAACATTTCGGGCTCGACCGGACGCGCGCGCACCGCGCCGACGCCGACGTGACGGCCCTGCGGGAGATCTGGAAGCGCTGCGTGGAGACCCTCGAGCCGACGACGCCGCGCGATCTCTGGCAGGTCCGCGTCGCCGAGCGGCGCGCGCGCGAGCAGATAATTGCAGAATGCAACGAGGCCATCGCCGCCGGACAGCCCGTCACCGTCCTCTACCGGCCCCGCGCCCGGCGGGCGGAGCCGATGCAAATGGTGCTCGTCGAGCTCGTGACGGGGCTCGACCCCCCACGGGTGATCGGCTATCAGCTCCCCGGACGCGGGCGCCGCGAGCTTCGTGCCGACCGCATCCTTCGAATCGAGCCGTGCTGAGCCTTTTTCCTGCGTTTCCTGCGATGGAGCAATGACGATGCGACGCTTCGCGATCCCGATGGCCCTCGTTCTCTTTGGCGCCGCAGCCGCGTGCGGTGGCCCCGACGCGAACAGCTCCGGGCGCGAGCCGCTGGCGGACAAGTGGTACAAGCGCGCCGAGCAGAGCTACAAGGCCGGCGACATCGACGACGCCTCCACGGCCGTCGCGGGTGCCCTCAAGGCCGCGCCGCAAGATCCCGAGACGCGGCTGCTCGCCGGCCGCATCGCGCTCGCCAAGCTCGACTACGCGGAGGCCGTCCGGCTGACCGAGAACATCGAGGGCAGCGACGCGAAAAGCGTCCGGGGTCGCGCGTTCTGGTACGCCGGCGACATCGAGCGCGCCGCCGACGAGCTCGAGGACATGCTGCGCGATCCCACGGTGAAGGATCCCTGGGCGCGCGAGGTCGCCAAGCTCGCGCGGCGCGGGCACGGACGGCACCCGTTCGCCATCGAAGGCGCGCTCGTCGCGGCGGTGGAGATGCCTCAAGCCGGGCCGGCGCTCGTCGTGCCGTGCGAGCTCGAGGGCGAACGCATCCTCGCGGTCGTGTCGACGGCCATGGGCGAGCTCATGATCGACTCGTCGACGCGCAAGGAGCCCGCGTGGGTCAACCTGCGCTTCGGCGATCAGCTCGAGGTCAAAGACGTCCCCGCGCTCACCTACGATCTGTCGAACATCTCGCGGCAGCTCGGGGCGCCCATCAAGGCGCTCATCGGCATCAACGCGCTCCGGCACATGCACGTGACGTTCGACCGCCGCGGCTCGCAGTTCGTCGTGCGCCGGAACGATCCGGCGGCGCCCCCGGACGCGAGCCGTGTCCCGCTCATGTACGTCCGCGGCGGCGGCATGATGGTCCGCGCGGCCGTGTCGAACAAAGACGACGGCCACGCGCTCCTCTTCGTCGATTCGGCGGCGTTCTACCCGCTCGCGCTCGACGACGAGATCTTGAAGCGCTCCGGCGCCGATCTGGCGAGCTTCCGCGGCGAGGCCGGCGCGCCCCAGAACTGGCAGCTCGGCATGCTCCCGTACTTCAAGCTCGGGACGCTCGATCTGCCGCAGGTGCCCGCGATGCGCGGCGCGCCCCTCTCCGAGTACCAATCGAACTTCGACGTCGACCTCGGCGGCGTCGTCGGCGCGGGCCTCCTCTCGGCCTTCCGCGTGACGTTCGGCGAAGACGGCCGATGGCTCTGGCTCGAGCTCGATCCCCAGCTCGCCGGCGCGCCGGGGCCCGCGCCCTCGTCGCTCGAGCCCGAGACGAACGCCCCGCCGGTCGCGGCGCCGGCGAATGGATCCGCGCCCGCGAACGGGGCAGCGCCCGCCGGCGGTCCCGCGACGGCGCCCGCCGGCGGAAAGCCGAAGGCGCCCGTGACGGAGAGCAAAGGAGCCGCGAAGTGAGCCGCGCGCTCGCCGTCTACGCGGGCAGCTTCGATCCGGCGACGCTCGGTCATCTCGATCTCATCGAGCGGGCGGCGGCGCTGTTCGACAACGTGATCGTGGCCATCGGCGTCCACCCGACGAAGCACCCGCTCTTCTCCGCCGAAGAGCGGATGCGGCTCATCGAAGCCATTTCGTCGCACCTGCCGAACGTGACGGTCGACGCCTTCGACGGCCTGCTCATCGAGTACTGCGCGAAGAAGCAGGCGAGCGTCATCGTGCGCGGCCTCCGCGTCACGACGGATTTCGAATACGAGCTGCAAATCGCGCACGCGAACGCCGATCTCCGCCCGAACATCGACACCATCTTCCTTCCGACGCGAACGAAGCACGGCTTCGTGAGCGCGTCGCTCGTTCGCGAGATCGCGAGCCACGGCGGCGACGTGAGTCGCTACGCGCCCCAAATCGTCTGCGAAGCGCTGAAGAAGAAGTTCGCGGGCGGCTGACGAAAGCGAACGAATCGGCGGCGAACGAGCCGGCGGCGGACGTTCGATCGCGGACGGACCGCCGACGAGTAGAAGCACCTACCTTTCACTACGAAAGCGTGGCGCCGCGCACGCCCCTTTGCCACGTCGCATCGCTCGTCGAACGCCGTCAAACGTTGCACAATGGTAGGCGCACTTCATGCGCCAAATGCCTGGCACGCGAACGACCAACGATTCCGACCGCGCCGCTTCCGACGACGGCGCGCGCGTCCGCCGAACGCCGATGTGGCTCGTGTTGTTCGCGCCGGCCGCCGGCGTGATCGCGTGCAATGCGTTCAACGGCATCGAGGACTTCGAGGTCGCCCAACGCCGCCTCGATCCCGACGACGCCTCGGCGAACGAGATCCGCGACGCCGATCCCACGAACGACGATGCGCCGAACGACGGTGACGACGACGCGGCGACCGTCCCCGACACATCCATCGACGACACCGGAGCGCTCGACGCGTCCACGCCGACCAGCAAGCGCGTCTTCGTGACATCGGACCAATTCATGGGAGACATCGGCGGCCTGACGGGCGGAGATGCCAAGTGCGCCGCCGCGGCCGCACGCGGTGGTCTCGACGGGCAGTGGACTTCCTGGCTCTCGGCAGGCACGACGAACGCGATCGATCGCATCGGGAACGACGGCCGCTACGTCCTGCTCGACGGCCGCGAGGTCGTCGCGAACAAAGTGCAATTGTCGTCGGGCGCGCTCTCGACGCCGATCGATTTGACGGAGATGCGGAACATCGTCTCGGGGGCCGCCGACGTGCTGCGCGTGTGGACCGGCACCGAGGTGAGCGGGCTTCGTTCGGAGGTCGACCGGTGCGTCGACTTCACGACTTCTTCTTCCATCCAGTGGGGGGTCATGGGCAATACATCGAAAGCCACGCGTGCGTGGACGCAGGCTCCCGGTGCCGTCGAGGCCGACGGCGGGTGGGGGTGCCAGACCAAGGGCCATCTCTATTGCTTCGAGCAGTGAAGTGCCGTCCACGAATGTCGGCGTGCGAACCTGCACGCCGACTGAGCCCTCGCGAGCGCACGACGCGGACCGGGGCGGGACCGCGGAGCGTCGAGGGCCACGCCGTCCGAAGGCGCCTCCGATTCGCGGGGTTCCTCGCGATGGCCACGTTCGCCGCCGCGTGCAACGCGATCTCCGGCGTCGGCGATTTCGAGGCGAGCTCGACGCCGGGAGACGCGGACGCGGGCGCGGACGAAGACACCGGCACCACCGTCCCCGACGACCTCGACGCATCCGCCACGGACACGAACCCATCGGGCGACGACGACGCCTCGACGGCCGGCGAAGACGTCTTCGTACCTCCCGACGGTTCGGCGGGGACGAACACGAAGCGCGTCTTCGTCACGTCGAGCGGCATGACGGGCAACATGGGTGGCATCGCCGCCGCCGACGCTTTTTGCCAATCGGCGGCCACGAACGCCAAGCTTTCGGGGCAATGGTTGGCGTGGTTGTCGACGTCGACACAAGAAGCCATCGATCGCATCACCCACACGGGGAGCTACGTCCTCGTCGATGGCCGCGAAGTCGTCGCGAACAAGACCCAACTCGCCACCGCGGCCCTGACGACCCCGATCGCCGTGACCGAGCTCGGAACGGCGTTCGTGTCGACGCTCGGCGACAAGGACATCTGGACGGGAACGAACGCGTCGCTCGGCGACGGATCGGGGAGCTCCTGCAACGATTGGACGTCGTCGGTCTCGACGGTCTTCGGGACCCGGGGCAACGCCGCTTCGGCCACCGTCCCCGAGTGGACGAAGGTGCCGGGATTCGTGAACGGAGGCTGGGGCTGCCAAGTGAACCACAGCTTCTATTGCTTCGAGCGATGACGCCCCCGCACGCCGCACACGTCGGTCGCGTGGCGGAGTCCTGAACAAAGATGACACATCCAGATTCGGATGAATGGCGCTTGCGGTTCCCGGCGGCACGTTCGAAAATTGAACGTTGCTCGTGAAAGGCGGCGCGATGAGAGCGAAGTCCAGGGATCTGCGATGGCGAACGATCGTCCGCGGCGGGACGCTCCTGTCCTTCGCCTACGCGGCCCTCGTCGGATGCAACGCCATCAGCGGGATCGGCGACTTCGAAGCGACCACGACCTCGCTCGTCGAGCCCGACGGCGACACGGTCCCCGACGATCCGAACGCCGACGACGCCTCCACCGTGGTCCCGCCCGAAGAGGACGCCACGTCGCCTCCGATCTCCGACGACGCCGGCTCGATCGATCCCGATCCGAACGACGCCGATCCCGACGACACCGGCACGCCCGTCGTGCAAGACAGCGGCCCCGTCGACAGCGGCCCGCCGCTCAAAGACAAGCGCGTGTTCGTCACGACGGGGGAGCTCACGGGCAACATGGGCGGGATCGCCGGCGCCGACGCCCTCTGCGCGCAGGCCGCCGAACAAGCGCATTTGGGCGGCGTCTGGGTCGCGTGGCTCTCGACGTACCAGAAAGAAGCCATCGATCGCATCACGTACGGCGGCCGCTACGTGCGCCTCGACGGCGCCGAGGTCGTCGCGAACAAGCAGCAGCTCGCGTCGTCGGATCTGACGTCGCCGATCTCGCTCACGGAGTCGAAGAAGCCGTTCGGCGAGACGACCGGCAACCAATGCATCTGGACGGGGACGGACGCGACGTCGGACGCGGGCGCCGGAAGCGCGTGCTCGAACTGGACGTCGAACTTCTTCTTGGACTTCGGCAGCCGCGGCAGCGCGACGACCGTCAAGTCTCCCGAGTGGAAGCACACGGCGGGGTTCTCGAACGGCGGATGGGGCTGTCAGGTCGCGTGCAGCTTGTTCTGCTTCGAGCTGTGACGGCGGCGATCCTTCGTCGCGAACGCCTCGGAATGACGCGCTTCGCCGCGAATTGAGGGGTGCGTTCGCGAGCGCCGGCCTGCTAGCGTGCTCCCCGCATGACCTCCCCTGATTCGTCCACGACCGTCACGGAGCGGCTCGAGGAGACCGTCGCCGCCGTGCGCGCGCGCGCGAAGCTCTCTCCGCGCGTCGGCGTCGTCCTCGGCAGCGGGCTCGGCGCGTTCGCCGACACGCTGACGGACCTCGTCAAAGTCCCGTACGGCGATCTCCCCCACCTCCCCGCGTCGAAGGTCGTCGGCCACGCCGGCAATTTCTGCTTCGGCAACGTCGGCGACGTGCCGGTGATCTGCATGCAGGGTCGCGTGCACCTCTACGAGGGCCATCCCGTGTGGCAGGTCGTGCACGGCGTCCGGACGATGGCGAGGCTCGGCGTGTCGGCGGTGCTCGTGACGAACGCCGCGGGCGGGCTCGCGCCCGGGTGGTCGCCCGGCGACCTGATGGTCGTCACCGACCACATCAACTTGATGCACCACCACCCGCTGCTCGGACCGAACGAGCCGGACCTCGGGACGCGCTTCCCGGACATGACGAACGCGTACGACGCCGAGCTGCGCGCGAAGCTCCACGCCATCGCCGCCGACGAGAAGATCCCGCTCCGCGAAGGCGTGTACGCCGGCGTGTCGGGCCCTTCGTACGAGACGCCGGCCGAAGTCCGCATGCTGGGCATCCTCGGCGCGCAGGCCGTCGGCATGAGCACCGTCCCGGAGATCATCGCGCTCCGGCACATGCGCACGCGCGTCGCGGCGCTCTCGTGCATCACGAACCTGGCGGCGGGGCTCGGTAAGGGCGAGCTGAGTCACCAGGAAGTCGAAGAGATCGCGAAGGCGCGTCGCGCCGATCTGCAGAAACTCCTTCACCGTTGGATCCTCGAGGCTGGCCGAGCATGAGCACGAAAAAGAAGAGCGTGAAGCGAACGACGACGAGCGTCGGGAGCGCGACGAAGAAGCAAACGAGCGCGCGGACGACGGCGAAGCGGACCTCCGCGACGGCCGGCAGGGCGACGAAAGCGGCGCGGGCGACGACCGGGCGAGCAGCGACCGGGCGGGCGACGGCGGGGCGGGCGGCGCGGAAGGCAGGGCGCCTCGACGCGTTCGAGCGGTTCGACGCGGCGCTCTTCGACCGGCTCCTCGAGCAGGCCATCGTCGTGCGCGAGAACGCGTACGCGCCCTTCTCGGGGTACCGCGTGGGCGCCGCCATCGCGACGCGCGGCGGGACGATCCATGTAGGATGCAACGTCGAGAACTCGACCTACGGCGCGACCATCTGCGCCGAGCGCGGCGCCGTCATGCAGATGATCGCCGCCGGTCAACGCGAACCGGTCGCGTGCGTCATCGTGACGAGCGACGGCGCCTCCCCATGCGGCATCTGCCGCCAAGTGCTCGCGGAGTTCGCCGACGACATGCCCGTCGTCCTCGCGAACCTCGACGACGAATCGGGTCGCGTCGTGCAGCTCGCCGAGCTCTTGCCGCTCGCGTTCCGCCTGACTCCCTGATTCGGGAAGGCCCGATTCGGACCGAAATATCGTGTCACGGTCCGCGACCGGTCTCACTGGATCGAAAACACGCACGCCAAGACATGGACGCAGGGTGTGGGCGAGGCGTGGACGAGGTGTAGGCGATTGGAAACGCACGGCATCGATGCCGCGCGGGCGTTTCCGTCTTTGCTCGTTCGCCGATCACCTGCTTCCATAGAGCTCCGGGGAGCGCCTCATGAAGACGACAACCGCCTTGGCATCGCTCGTTCTGCTCACGGGCGGCCTCATCGGCCACGGCGCGCTTTCGGGGTGCGGCGGCGATGAAGCCGCGACCTCGAGCGCCGACGTCAGCGCCATTCTCTTCATCAAACGTCAGCACACGGTCGTCACCCCCGAGGGCGTGAAGGTCGACGTCGCCGGCGGCAACGCGCAGGTCGTCGACTACGACCGCTACGTGCCCGGCGGATCGCTCGTGCTCCTCTCCCCCGCCCGCCCCGACGGCGCGCTGAAGAACATCACCGCGGAGTTCCCCGACGCCGACTTCAACGGCGCCGACATTTCGTTCGACGCGAAGCAAGTCGTGTTTTCGATGAAACGCGACGCGAACGATCACTACCACCTCTACACGGCCCAATTGACGGAAGGGCCGAATGGCAAATTCGAAATCCACCAGCGCACCGGCGGCAATCAGGACGACATCAATCCGATTTACATCGCCGGCGGCCGCATCGCGTTCGTGACGAACGAGATGTACACGGCGATGGGCACGCGCGCCGACGAGTACGAGCACGATCGCGCCGTCACGCAGCTCGCCACGATCTCGGTCGATGGCGGCGACGCCGATCGGCGGCTCGCGTCGCAGAACCTCTCGCACACGGTGGCGCCCTTCGTCCGGTACGACGGCAAGATCGGCTATTGCCGGTGGGAGCACCTCGGCGGCGTCAACGACGTCAAGCTGTTCGCCGCGAACCCCGACGGTACGCAGATGTTGGCGATCGCCGGGCAGCACGACAAGCCGTCGAACTCGCTGTTCACGCCGCGCGAGATCGAGCCGAACGTCATGATCGCCGTCGCGACGACGCGCAACCGCACCATCCACGCGGGCGCCCTCGTCAAGATCGACGCGCGCAACGCCGCCGATCCCGTCTGCCTCGACGCAACCATCCGCGACAAGACGGGGCACGCCTGCGTCGACGAAGAGCACGTCAAATACGAGATCCTGACGCCCGACGTCCCGACCGAGAACGTCGCGTCGCCGGTCGGTCGCTACCGCGAGCCGAGCGTGCTGCCGGACGGGCGCATCCTCGTGTCGTGGGCGGACGGCCCCGTCAACGATCTGGCGGAGCAATCGGCGACGCCGCCCGATTTCGGCATCTACGTCTTCGATCCCAAGACGAAGAAGAACCAGCTCGTCTACAACGCGCGCGAGACGTGGGAGCTCAACGCGCTGCCCGTCACGCCGCGGGTCGAGCCGCCCGTCATCGGCGACGTGATCGGCAAGAACCAAGACACGTCGGCGCCGGTCCGCATCGGATCGGTCGACGTGACGAAGACGAGCCTCGCGGACATGGTGAAGGGTTCGAAGTACGGCGACCAAGGCGTCACGCTCGACGCCGCCTTGCGTGACGCCGTGAAGGTGCGCGTCATCGAAGGGTTTTCGAGCGAGGGCGCGAAGGGCGTCACGATGTTCGGCCTCACGATGGACGAAGGCGCGGCGATCCTCGGCGAAGCGACGGTCTACAAGGACGGGAGCTGGCTGGCGGAGATCCCGCCGTACGTCCCCGTGCACCTCCAGCCGATCGACAAGTGGGGACTCGCGATTCGGAATCAACGGCTCTGGATCCAAGGCATGCCGGGCGAAGATCGCCGCTGCGTGGGCTGCCACGAGTCGCGATCGGGCGTGGGTACGCCGAGGCTCGGCCAGAACCCGACGGTCGCCGAGCAACGCCAGGCCGAGAAGTTCCTCGAGCCCATCGGCGATCGGCTCGAGCTGCCTTGGACGATCGACAAAACACGGTATCCGGATTCGAATCCGAAGATCGTGATTCAAGACATCTTGAATGCTAAATGCGTGCAATGCCACGACGGCGGCGCGAACGATCCGTTCGCGGGCAAAGCGTACACGGTGTCGCTCGGCGTCCGCGGTTCGGGCGAAACGAAGCCGTACACGATTCCCTACCTCGATTTGACCGATCGCGCGGTCGAAGTCGTTTACGACCGGAAGCTCGAATCGTACCCGGCGAGCTACGTGTCGCTCTTCTTCCCGTCCGCCATGAAGATGGGCATGGGCGACGCGGTGCCGACCGGCGACATGCCGCCGGAGTGGGCCATCGTCAACAACGCGCGCGAATCGGCGCTCATCAAGAAGCTCAACGTCAAGGCCGCCGACGGGACGTTCGCCTACGGGACCGAGACGATGCACCCCGAGGACAAGGGCGTGACGCTCACGGACGAAGAGCGCGGCTACCTGATCCGCTCGATCGATCTCGGTGGCCAGTTCTACGCGCGGCAGAACACGGGGTTCGTGCCGTTCGACGCCGATCCCGTCGCCCCCGGGCAGAAATACTAGGAAGGAGGCGAACGTCATGCGTTTTTCCACGAACGAAGCGTCCGTCACCGCGTCGAAACCCTCCGTCGTCCACCGCGCGACGCCGCGACGCCTCGCCCTCGGGCTCGCCGCCGCCTTCGCGTGCGCGCTCGTCGTCTCCGGGCGTCCCGCCGAGGGCCGCGACGGGGACGGCAACGTCGGCACGCGCGCCGTCTACGGGGCCATCCCGCCCGATCAGATCGAGTTCATCTCGACGGCCGCGCGCATCAAGAGCGTCGCGGCGGGCGGATCGGCGAGCGCGATCTGGGAGGCGCTCGAACACGGCGAACGCGTCGAGTGCACGGATTGCATTCCGGTCGTCGAGCCGCTGCTCTACGCGGCGAACCCCGAGACGCGCGAGATCGCCGCGTGGTGGCTCCGTCGTCGCCTCTTCGGGGTGTTCGGCCCCGGCGAAGTGTACGAGCGCACCGTCGCCACGCTCGCGGGCGATCCGAACCCCGCGCGCCGCGCGCAGGCGGCGAGCGCGCTCGGCGAGTTCCTCGCGCTCCCTGGGATCGACGCGTGCGCCAAGGCCGTCGCGAACGACGCCGATCCGACCGTGCGCGCGGCCGCGGCCAAGGCGCTCGGCCGGCTCAACGACGACGGCGCCGGGGCGCTCTCGAAGGCCCTCGCCGACGCGGACGCGAACGTGAAGATCGCGGCGCTCACGTCGGCCGCGCGCATCAACCGCTTCGCCGACGTCGCGGCCATTCGACGGCTGTCGACCGACGGCGACGCGACGGTCCGAAGGCGCGCCGCCGAGGTGCTCGGCGCCATGCGCGTCCGCGACTCGGTCGACGATCTGGTCGCGCTCACCCGCGACGGCGACGCGAACGTGCGAAACGCCGCGTGCCACGCGCTGGGCCTGGTGCGCGACGGCCGCGCGCGGGCGGCGCTCGAGGAGGTCGTCGCGAACGATCCCGACACGCTCGTTCGCGATCAGGCCGCCATCGCGCTCCGTCGACTCTGAAGCTCCGTCGATTCCGAAGATGATTTACCATCGGTCCTCGTGACGCGCTTCCTTCCCGGCATCGTCGCGGCCGCGGCCGCCTTCGTCGCCCTCTTGCCCACGTCGTGCACGACGAAGGAGCCGGAATCGTCGACGTACTTCGACCGCACGATCAGCCCCATCCTGACGACCTCGTGCGTCCGCGCGAACACGGGCGCCGGCTGCCACGTCGCCGACGCGAAGGGCAACGCGCTCGGCAACCTGGATTTGTCGACCTTCGCGATGCTCGACAAGCGGCGCGACCTGCTGCTCGACTACGGCCCGTACGGCCAACCGAGCTTGCTCGTGAAGAACGTCGATCCCTTCCAGATCGACGTGCAGACGTACGACGGCGAGAGCACCGTGGTCACGACGGACATCAAGCACGCCGGCGGCTCGATCTTCGACCCGACGGGGAGCGGGTACCGGACGCTGCGTCGATGGATCGAGAGCGGCGCGACGGAGAACAACACCGGCATCGTCCCGAAGACCGGCACGCGCCTCCCGTGCAGCGCGTTCTTGCCGGCGCGCGGCGATTTCGACGTCACGAAAGACCCGCCCAAATCGGATTTCGCCGAATTCCGTGACAAAGCCAATCTCGCGCTCACGGGACGGACTCCCGACGATCCGAAGACAGTGAATCCGAATTCGAATTGTGCCGCCGGCAATTGCCACGGAACGGTCGGCAACGCGCTCTACCTCACGTGCGGCGAGACCCCCGAGCAGATCCGCTGGAACTACCTCGCGGCCGAGGAATACCTCGCGCAAACGCCGGAGCGGAGCGAGCTCTTGCGAAGGCCGCTCGCCCCTTCGCTCGGAGGCTCGTACCACGAAGGCGGCGTGATCTTCGCGTCGTCGAGCGACGCCGGCTATGCCGCGCTCACGAGCTGGGCGAAGGCGCACGGTCCGCTCGTCGTCGCCGATCCGACGCCGGGGTTCTCCTTCTTCTCGAAGAAGGTCCAGCCGGTGCTCGTGAAGAAGGGCTGCATGATGGTGCAGTGCCATTCGGCGGCGATGTTCCACGATTACCGACTTCGTGGAGGCTCGGCCGGCAGCTTCTCGCTCTCGGCGACCCGGAAGAATTACGAGCTCAGCTTGCTCGAGCTCTCGGTCGAGAGCGACGATCCGAGCGCGAGCCGCATCGTCCGCAAGAACCTGTACCGACCCGAGGTCTGCGGCGTCGACGGCTGCGAGTCGCCGTCGGGCCTCGTGCACCGCGGCGGTCCCTTGTTCGAGGACTTCGGCGCGAAGGCGGCCAGCGCGAAGAGCTGCGAAGACGCCGGCTTCGATTACGACAGCGGCAAGCTCGACGGAGCGGCAGGGCGCGGGGCTCGCGCCGCTCTCGGCCGTCGTCTACGTGAAGCGGCCGCTCGGGAGCGTAGGGCGTCCGCAAGACTTCGACGTCTACGCGCCCGGCGCCGATCTGCGGCGCGCGGCGGCCTCGATGACCGGCGGCGCGCTGGCCGTCACGGACGACGCATCGCTCACGAGCGGGTGCGGGCTCGATCCGACGACGGCCGACATCCGGCGCCCGCAGGTATCGTGGGACGGCGCGAAGATCGCGTTCGCGGCGCGCTCGAGCGCGAGCGAACCCCTCGCCGTCTACGAGATGAACGCCGACGGATCGGGGTGCGGGAAGATCCCGGAGATCGACGACGGCCCCCCGACGAAGAACGGCCTCCTCATCCATCACTTCGACCCGACGTACGCGCCGCCGGACGGCGCCGGCCCGCGCATCGTCTTCGCGTCGACGCGCGGGAACGTCGGCACGAGCTCGTACGACTACGACGGCCCGCAGCGATCGCCCGCCGATCCGACGAAGCCGAACGCGAACCTCTACGTGCTCGAGGCCGATCCCGCGGCGGCCGGCAAGCGGCGCGTCCGACAGCTCACCTACCTGCTCGACATGGAGCGCGAGCCGAGCTTCATGAACGACGGGCGCGTCATCTTCACGGCGGAAAAGCGCGCTCCCGATTTCTATCAGCTCGCGCTGCGAAGGCTGAACCTCGACGGCGGCGACTACCACCCGCTCTTCGCGCAACGCGGCTCGGTCGCCTACCCGGAGGCCACGAACGTCGTCGAGCTCGCCGACAAGAATTTCGCGGCGATCTTCCGGACGCCGAAGACGCCCCACGGCGGAGGGACGCTCGGCATCTTCAACCGATCCATCGGCATCGATTTCCAGAGCACGAACGCGGCCGACTACCCGATCGATCCGACCGTGATCGATCCGGCCTCGCCGTCGTCACCGGACTCGACGTTCTTCCTGCGCTCGCTGCACTTCCCCGATCCGAGCGTGGACGCCCACGACGGCGCGAACACGAGCGGCTTCTACACGTCGCCCTCGCCGCTCCCGAACGCGCGCCTCCTCGTGAGCTACGGAGCGGGGACCGCGGCGTCCTTCGCGGGCGACTACGACGTGTGGATCGTGAACCCGACGACGGGCGAAAAGTCGAAAATCCTCGGAGATCCCGGCACGGCAGAGGTCGACGCCGTCGCGGTGTACGGCAGGTTCGTGCGGCCCGTGTTCACGTCGACCGTGGACGAGCCGAACGCGAACACGACCATCGTTCCGGGTCACGACGAGTCCGAGATCAACGTCCTCGACATGCGCGTGCTCGCGTCGCTCCTGTTCCAGAACACGCCCACGGGACGCCCCATCGAAACGGACCTCGACCGGTTCTTCGTGTACGAGCAAATGCCTCCTCCGCTCGACGTCGATTCGTTCGACAAGGGCGGCGCGAACGTCGTCGAAGACGCCTTCGGCAAGGTGTACGTGCGCCAGCGGCTCCTCGGGATGGTGCCGATCGAGTCCGACGGCTCGGCGAAGTTCAACGTGCCGGGAGGCTTGCCCATCGTCCTCGGGTTGCCCGACACGAAGGCGTCGAAAGAGAAGCAGTGGCCGCGCATGCAGCGCGAAGCGATGTCGTTCGCGCCGGGCGAATACGCGCACCAGTCCTTCCGGTCGGAGTTCTTCGACGGCCTGTGCGGTCAATGCCACGGGTCGATCAGCGGCCGACCGGTCGACACGGGGCTCGAGCCCGACTTCGTCACCTCGGCGTCGGACACGATCGCGCGCAGCAAAGCGCCGTTCGTCCTGAACAAGCCGCCGGCCGAGCGCGGTCCCATCGAGGGCGCGCGGAAAGCTCCCTGAGGTCGCTCGCGGCGTTATCCAAGGCTAGCACATGAGCCTTGGATAAGGTGCCACCGGGCACGCCGCAGCCACCAGGCGCAGGCGCGGCAAGCTCGCTCTCGCGAGCGCTACCAGACGACGAGCTCGTCGCGATGAACCAAGACGGCCGCGTCATCGAGAGCGACCTTCTTCTCGGCGCCCTTCTTCTTCTCGGACGAGAAGGCGCGCCCCGCGAGCGAGACGGCGTCGGTCGCGGCGAACCGCGCGAGACCGCGGCCGACCTCCACGCCATCGGACGCGAGCACGCGCACGGAGTCGCCGCGTCGAAAGTCCCCGCGGACGGCACGCACGCCGACGAAGAGGATGCTGCCGTTCGAGCGCACGGCCTTCGTCGCCCCTTCGTCGAGCCACACCTCGCCGCGCGGGCGCAACGTGAACGCGATCCAGTGCTTTTTCGCGGGCAATTTGCGCACACCGGCGACGAACAGCGTCCCTTCGTCGTCGCCTTCGAAGATGCGCTCGAGCACGTCCTCCTTGCGCGCGTCGGCGATGACGACGTGCGCTCCCGCGAGCGTCGCGCGGCGCGCGGCCTCGAGCTTGCTCGCCATGCCGCCGGTCCCCACGTCGCTCTTCTTCGACTGGACGAGCGGCAAGGCTTCGGTCGCGACGTCGCGCACCACGGCGACGCGCGCACCGTTCGCGTCGAGCAACCCTTCGACGTCCGAGAGGAGCACGAGGGCGTCGGCCGCGACGAGCGGCGCCACCATCGCCGACAGCTCGTCGTTGTCGCCGAACTTGATCTCTTCGACCGAGACCGAGTCGTTCTCGTTCAAGACCGGGACGGCCCCCGCTTCTAGGAGCGCCGAGAGCGCGTTCCGCGCGTTGTTCGCGCGCACCCGGTCGGCGAGATCGGCGTGCGTGAGGAGCACTTGCGCCACCGTGAGGCGCTCGCGACCGAACGCGTCTTCGTAGGCACGCATCAAGAGGCTCTGGCCCACGGCGGCGGCCGCCTGGAGCTTCGCCATCTCCTTCGGGCGCGCGCGGTAACCGAGCTTCTTCGACCCGAGCGCGATCGCGCCGCTCGACACGACGACGACGTGCCGGCCCGCGCGGCGAAGCGTCGCGACCTGCTTCGCGAGCCTCTCGTGGGCCTTCGCGTCGCGCGCGAGCGAGCTCGATCCGATCTTCACGACGACGCGGCGCGCACGGACGAGCGCCACGCGAGCGTCACGGGCGCCGTCCGCCGGCCCCTGCGTGCGCCGGGCGTTCCCGCTCATGAACGGACGCTGGCGAAGACTTCGTCGAACGCCGCGTCGAGCCTTCGAACGACCCAATCGGGGACGCCGGCGAGCGAAATGAGGACGCCGTCGACGATCCGCGTCGTCGACTCGCGCTGGTCGTCGATGGCCGTCGAGGCCGCCTGCGACGTCCGCGAGCCCTCCGTCGTCAACGCATAGATCAGCGCCTGGTCGATCGCGCGACGAACGCGGCGCGCCTCTTCGGCGTCGATGCGGACGGAGCGCACGGCGCGCGCCGTCTCCAGGTAGCGCGCGAGGAGATGACCGAGCACGAACGTGCCGAGCGCCGAGCGCACGGGCGGGATCATCGCGAGCGGACCGATGCGGCCGAGGAACTTCGTCACCGCGAAGGTGATGCCCTGCGAGAAGAAGCCGCGCGATCCTTCGAGACCGGCGGGCTCGACGAGGATCGTGCGCGCCTCCGGCGAGATCGAGAGGCCGTGGCGCGTCGCGAGATCGTGGACGAGCGCGCCTCGGATGCGTCGCACGATGGCGTCGGGCACCCAGGGCAGCGGCACGATCCCCGAAGCCGCGCCGAGGATGGTGTAGGTCCCGAGCCGCCCGCCGCCGATCGGAGGACGACCGAGCGCGTCGCTGTGCTTCGGGGTCAGTTCGGCTTCGTCCTTGTCCATGGCGTGACCATACCAAAGATCGCCGCGTGACGACGGCCGAGCCGCACGTCGACGGTCGACGGACGCACCGCGAAACGCGCGAGCGATCGCGCCTTCAGCCCGGAAGGGCCGGCAGCGGCAGCATTTCGACGATCGTGACCCGGGCCTCGTCGCACATGCCGAGGAACTCCGAGCTCCGGAGCTCGGCCCCGAGATCGAGCGTCGCCTGCGCGCCGATCGTCTCGAGCTTCGCGCCGCGCGCTTCGAGCTTCCGCGAGAGCTCCTCCGGCTCCCCTTGCATCCGGAGGACGAACTTCCGCGACGGCGCGCCGAGCTCCGCGGGCGCCACATGGCGTTCGAGGCGCGACGGCGACACGACGAGCGCTTCCCGCGCGGCGAGCGCGAACGGCGAGGTGATCTGCAGTCGCGACGCGAACACGATCCACGCGCGGTCTTCAAGCGCCGCGACGAACGCCTGCGCGCAAACACGCGCAACCTCTTCGGACAGGCCATCGAGCGGATCCTCGAGCACGACGGCAGGCGCGTCCGTCGCGAGCGCGGCGGCGAGGACGGTCGCGCGTCGCACACCGACCGGCAGGCGCGACAGCGGCGTCGCGAGCGTGGGCCCGAGGTCGAGACGGGCGAGCACGTCCTTGGCCCTGGCTTTGGCGACGGCGGCGCCCATGCCGGCGAGCCGCGCGCTCCACGTCACGTACTCGAGCGGCGTCCACTTCGGAGGGAGCGGCGGATCGAGGGCGACCCCGGCGATCCCGTTCGCGCGCGCCGCCTCCGCCGCGGGTCGACCGGCGACGTCGAGCTTCCCCCGAACCACGCGACGGAGACCGCACACGGCCTCGAAGAGCGGACGCGGGGCGCCGAGGACGATCGCGCGATCGGTGCGCGTCGCGAACGCCAGGCCGTCGACCGACGGGACGTCGTCCACGTCGATGCGGAGATCGTCGGCGACGAGGAGCGGCGCGGCGGGCGAAGGCACGCCCGAACGATATCACCCGCGCGCGCGCACTTCGAGACCCGGCCGAAGGGTCGGCCATTCTTCGGCCGTGATCGAAAAGAGAACGGTGTCGCGCACCGTCCCGTCCCAGCGCCTTTGGTAGCGGCGCAACGTCCCTTCGTACCGCGCGCCGAGCCGCGCGATGGCCCGCTGCGATCGCACGTTCCGCACGTCCGTCTTGATCTGCACGCGCCCCACCGCGAGGACGTCGAAGGCGTACGAGAGGAGCTGCAGCTTCGCGTCGGGGTTCACCGCCGATCCCCACACGGCCGGGGCGTAGGTGGTCGCGCCGATCTCGAGCCGCGCATCCACGGGCGAGACGTCGAGGTAGGACGACGTGCCGACGACGGTCCCCGCAGGAAGCCCGCGCACGGGCGTGCGCAGTCGAACGAGCCACGGGAAGCGCCCGGCCGCTCGCAGCTTGGTCAGGCCCTCCGCGTAGGCCGCCGGATCCGTCGGGCGCCCCGCGACGTGCTCCCAAACGGCGTCGGCATCGAGCGCCTCGAAGAGCGCCGCGGCGTCGCACTCGGGGACCACGGGCGTGAGCTCGACGACGTTCCCTCGAAGGACGACGTCCACCGGCGGTGGCCACGTCATCTCGGGCCAGACGACGTCGTCGGGCCGCGCGTCGGGCAAGGGCACGAATTCCTCCGGAGATTCGACCTTCATGCCGGGGAGTATGTCGCGTTTTCACCCCCGAAGGAGCCGTCGGATCCATCCGCGTGGTCGGGGATGCTAGGGGCCGCCGTCGTCCTGCGTTACGCTCTCGCGAGACCGGATCGAGGATCCCCATGGCCATCCCTAGCTTCTCGCGATGTTTCGCGCTGTCGGTCTTCGCCTTCACGGGCATCGCGGCGTGCGCGGAATCCGACGACACCGTGGTGATGCCGCCGGTGGTGTTCGGCATGACCGAAGCGACCGCGCCCTCGTACGACGACGGCGAAGTGCGCATCTACCAGGTATCGTCGCCGGTCGTGCTCCCGGTTCGGAGTCCCAAGGACGACGAGCGCCTTCGCGGAACGGTCGAGCCCTACCCGCGCCCTCCGTTCCAGCTCGCCAAGGACACGCGCATCACGGTCCGGTTCACGATCACGAACCTCGACGACGCGCAGCACGTCGTCGAGCTCCTCATCGATCCGTGGAACGAGTTCGTCCGCTACGTGCCGGGCTTCACGCAGGACTCCGACGACCGAACGGAGCCGAATTTCAGCGGCATCGACCGCTATTTCATCGTGCCTCCGAAGGGCCGCATCGAGGGCATCGTGACGCCCGACGACATGGTCGAGCTCGCCACCGATCTGGCGACCGCGATGCAAATCGCCAAGACACCTCCTGCCGCCGACGGAGACTTCGCCGGCCCCGTCCTCTACAACCGCGCGTTCAACGCGCAGAACCGCTCGAGCGAACCCGACCCGGTCCTCGCGCCGTACATCCCGAAGGTCGTCGCGGGCGTCGTCGGCTTCGACGCCGGGCTCCGCACCTCGGAGCCTGCGAAGATCGCCGCCGAGCTCGTGATCGACGTCGAAGATCTGAACGGCGAACGGGTCATCGTCGACGGCGACGAAGGCCGCCCGATCGGACGCCCCGGCCAGACGCTCTCACCCCCTGCCCGTTGAGTCGTCCGAGCCGGAAGAACCACCGACGAAGCGAGCGCGGGACGGTCGTGGGACGAACGAACACGCGATCCGCACCAAACACCTTGACATCGTGGGCAGAATCCACGAGCCTGCGCGGCGGAGAGCTGACCGAGTGGCCGAAGGTGCCTGATTCGAAATCAGGTGTGCCCGCAAGGGTACCAAGGGTTCGAATCCCTTGCTCTCCGCCGCATGCCAGAGTCAGGGCGTCTCAGGAAGAACCTGAGGCGCCCTTTTTCATGCGCTCGCTCCAAGATTTCATATCTCTCACGGACGCACGACGAGTCTCCGCGTCTCAGGCCGACTCACGTTCTTTTCATTACGTGAGTCGGTACCGGGGGCCAGACACGGCGCCGCGTAACGTTATTCCGCATCCCGGGACCAAATGCCCCCGGGTCTTTCGTCACGGCGAGCGCGCATGTCTCAGGGCGTCCCTACGGAGGTCACCCGAACCATGCGAATCGCCAAGCCGCTGACGGCTACCCGCATCAACGCCGTCAAACCCTCGTCGAAAACGCATGCTCTCTGCGATGGCGGGGGGCTCTACCTCATCACCGCCCCCAAGGTCGGCGCTCGAGCGCGGCAGACGTGGCAATACGCGCTACCGGGCGCCGACGACCGGGAAGCCTGCTTCACGCTCGGGACGTGGCCGCCGTGGGCGTCGGCGGCTCGGCAGGCGCGCGATGACGCGGCGCGGATGGTCGCTTCGAGGTTGGATACGCGGCCGAACGGAAGCGAGCGCGCGAAGGCAGCGACGGTCGAACCTTCGAACAGGCCGCGCGTGCATGGGATGTAGCTCGCGCTGGCACCGTCGACGATCGAACACGCGCCACGGCGATGGCGTCTCGACGCCACACCTTCCGGGACGCATGAGGCGCTCCTCACCAGCACATCAGGCTTCGGACCTCCGGCATTTGCTCGACCGCATCGTCGGGAACGGGACCGCAGAGACCGCGCACCGTGTGTGCACGGTCATCGGGCAGGTCTTCGATTGGGCGGAGGCTCGCGGCGAGATCGAGAAGAACCCGCAGCGACTCATCCGGCGGGCGTACCCGACGGCTCCCTCGCGTCACCACGCTGCCATCGTCGAGCCCGCAGGCTTCGGCGCCCTGCTTCGGGCGATCGACGGATACCAGGGACGGGGCATCACCCGCGCAGCGCTTCAGCTTCTGGCACTTTGCTTCCTGCGATCGCGGGAGCTCCGCGGAGCGACGTGGGACGAGGTCGACTTCGCCACTTCGACGTGGACCATCCCGGCAAGCCGGATGAAAATCCGCGGAAACGGCCACCACGTCGTTCCGCTCGCGGCGCAAGCCGTGGCCATCCTGCGCGAGCTCCACACCGTTACGGGTCCGAGAGAGGGACAGAAGTCGACGGCACGGCACGTATTCCCTGGCCTTCGTCCCGGGAAAGTCCTCAGCGAGAACACATTGAATGCGGCGCTTACGACGCTCGGGTTCGGCCCCGACGTGCACCGGGTGCACGGTTTTCGCTCGAGCGCATCGACGATCCTCAACGAGTTGGCGGCGAAGGAGGGCGGTCGCCGCTTCAACTTCGAACACGTCGAAGCGCAGCTCGCACACCGCTCGGGAAACACCGTGCGTGATGCGTACCAGCGATCCACGTTCCTTGAGCAACGCCGGCTCATGATGCAGGCCTGGGCCGACGAGTGCGATCGCCTTCGCGCTCTGGGTTACTCGCGCGACGCCGCCTGAAAAAGCGAACCACGAAGAGGCAAGCACCCTCTTCGTGGTTCTGGGCACGCAACCTTCCGAGGAGGTCACGCACCGTGAATGAGAGTGAGACCACACCGCCCACGATGGGCGCAAGCGCTACCCACGACGAGCTGACCGCGCAGACGCGCGCGGGCGCGCGGACTTCAAGGCGGCGACGTCCTTCGCGAGCTTGTCGACCTTCTTTTCGAGCTCGCGATGGATGGGGTCGGCGTGGCGTTCGAGCTCGCGATCGAGAGCCGCAAAGCCTTCGCGCGTCTCGCGCCGGTGTTCGGCGGTCTCACGCCGATGTTCGGCGACGTTGCGTTCGATGCTCTCGAAGCGAGCCGCCGTTTCCGCGCGGTGGGCGGTCAAGTCCTTCGCGATCGCGGCAACCGCGTTCAGCACATCTCGCAAGGTCGGCTCGGCCATCGCCGGAAGTCTACCGGTCTACGAAGGGGCGACGCAAGGAAGCGGGCCGCATCTGGCTCGCCTGTCGCTTGGAGGTCGCGCCTCGCCCCGTGTCGTCGAAGCATCGACGGCGCCGGGCGGGACACGACCCGCAGGAAGCGAAAGAAGCCTTGACGACCAAGTCCAACACCGTCACGAAGAACGACTCGAAGCCCGTCAGTGCAAGGACCCACAGACGCGCGG
>JBGAHN010000036.1:0-37856 GCA_044226145.1 Labilithrix sp.
GGATTCAAAATCGGGTTCTTCACCGCTTCTCGGTAGTCCCGTAGGGCCTCCACGGGCTTTCCCAAGAGGTGCTCCGTACGCCCGATGTTGAACAGCGTGTTCGGACTCGGATAGACCGCATACGACTCTCGGAACTTCGCCAACGCCTCCGCGTTCTTGCCTCGGTCCGCAAGCTTCAAACCTTCTTCGAAGATCGGCGTCGATTGCGCCTTCCGTGGATCTTCTTGCCCCACCGCCGACCCACTTACCAGCGTCGCTACCGACGTCGTCGAAACCACGAGGAAGGGAACCACCCACCCACAACCGCGCGTGCGACGCGCAAAGAAAGATCGACCTACCATGTCATTGGCTCCGTGAAATATCGGACCGAGGAGGAACCGTCGAGAGTGAGCGCGTGGATTCCACGCGCGATGAATGATGCAGGTTTCCTGACTCCGGCGACGAGGACGACGAGGTCGACGCCCGACGCGAGGCCGCTTCCGTCGCCCCCTCTTCCGCCGTCGACGCCTCGGCGAGTTGAGCCTCGGCTTCCGCGCGGAGCGCGGCGAGCGCCGCTTCGGACTCCACCGCGACGGGACCTCGTTCGGCCTGTGTGAGAGCCTCATCGTGCGGCGTGAGCGACGCGCCGTTCGGAGCTTCGACACGGGACGTCGCCGTGGCCTCTCCCCCCGACACGTGTCCGCGCAACATCGACAATCCCCCGAACACCGCACCTCCCGCGAGCAGCGCACACATCCCCGCGAGGACGACGAGCGCGTACCGCTCACGCTTCTGACGGGACCCCGGCGCCGTCGCCACGAACTTCGGAGACGACGGCGTTTCGGCGTCGATCGTCGCGGCGGTCTTCGATGCCCCCGCCGTTGCCGCCTTCGACGGCGTTTTTACGACCTTCGACGCCCCGGACGCGAGCAAGACCGCCGGCGCCGTGGGCTCCATGCGACCAGGAGACGCATCGGCCGCTCCCCGCGCGTGCCGGATGGCCTCCCGCTGAAACGCGTCTTTCCGGAACGCGGGGAGCTCCTGGCTGTTCGCCTGAATCCCTTCGAGCAGCGTGTCGACCCCGGGCGCCCGCTCGATCGCGTCCGCGTCGACGGGACCGCTCGCGACGCGCGCCACGCCCGAAGCCACGTGAAAATTTCCGGACTTCGGCAAAAAGAGGGGATCGGTATCCACGTGCGCGCTCCTTGGCGATGGGGACGAAGGCACTTCCACCGGATCGACGACGGCGTTCGGCGACGAGGCAGTCGCCGCCGTTCGATCGGCGGGGAGGTCCGGTTTCGAATCGGTCGTGTCGTTCGACGAAGTCATCGGCTTTCGGCCCGTTTCGAGGGCGACAAAGTGTAATCCACGACCGCGGGTCGGGACACCTATCGGCCGATTTTCGCCACTTGTTGCGTGATCCGGAGGCGCACACGATAAAATCGTCGCCCGGGCGTTCCGGCCCACGATCCCGCGCGGACTACGCGAACTCGGCGACGAGCAAGGCGTGGTCGCTGTCTTCCGTGAGCGGAATGTTTTCTGCGTGCGGCCCGTGGTAGCGGAGCGCCTGGTTCTGGATCGCGAAGCTCCGCGCGGCGCCGAACAACCGACGCGAGACCAGGATGTGGTCGATGAGGATCGGCTTGCCCGCGTGGAAGCAGGAGAAGCGGCGCTCGGCGTCGAGCAGCTCCGCGCACGTGCGGAGATGCCCCGACTCGAGCGCGCCCTCGCCCCGCAGGATGCGCACGGGCATCGAGTCGATCGTGTCGTTCAGATCGCCGAGCACGCACACGGCGTGGTCGGGGAGCTTCGTGAACACGTCGTCGACGAGGCCGCGCAAGTAGAGCGCTTCGGCGGCGCGTTGGACGAGGCTGCGCATCGACGCTTCGCCCCGCCCGCGCGGCGATGGGTCGTCGACTTCGATGCCCTCGGGCGTCTTGAGCTTCGTGCCCATGTTCGACTTGAAGTGCGCCGTGAGGACGTCGATCTCGCCGAGCTCGCGCGATTCGATGCGCACGTGGACGATGCCGCGGCGGAGCGGGATGCGGTTCGGGAACGGATCGGCGTCGCCCTCGACGAAGCGGGGGAACGGCAACGTCTTCGGCGCGTGCACCTGCGACCAGAGCACGGGCAAGCGCGAGAGGATCACGTTCCGGATGCCGCGCCGATCGGCGGTCCCCACGATGGGCGCGCCGTAGCCGAGCTCGGCGGTGGCTTCGCGCGCGAGGCGTTCGAGGAGCCCCTCGTCGCCCACCTCTTGGAGCGCGACCACGTCGGCGTTCGCGCGGCGAAGCTCGGCGGCGACGTTCGACAGCTTGGCCTCGACGACGGCCTGCTCGGAGGGCACGCGAGGGGCGAAGAAATCCTTGAGGTTGAAGGTCGCGATCCGGAGCGCCATGGCTCCATCGTAACCCGGCCCGCGCGCGCGGACACAAAGCGCGAGCGCGCCGCCCCGTCTCCGCTATTCTTGGGACATGCCGCTCGAACGCGACGCGATCGCCTGGATCGTGAAGCACCTCGCCCACCTGCGCGCCGAATTCGGCGACGTGCTCGGCGATCCCGATCTCGTCGAACCGAACGCGACCTACTTCCCGGACGAGTTCTCGGTGACCCCGGAGGCCATCGCCCAGCTCGCGCGGCGCATGGCGACGTACGCGCCGCTCTCGGAGGAGCTCCCGATCGCGGTCGCCTTCGTGGAGGACGAGGACGCCGGCGGCAACACACAGGGCGGAGGGTGCGGCTCCGGGGCGTGCAGCCCGGGCGGAGAGAAGAACCTCGCGCGCGCCTGTGCCGCAGAAACCGACGACGGCTACGTGCTCTTGCTCGACGTCGCGGCGGTGAACGAATCCGCGCTCCTCACGTCGGCCATCGCCCGCGGGCTCGGACGCATCGTGCAATACGAAGCGGGAGAGGAGGTCGCCGCTCGGGACGAAGGGCCGCTCGCCGAGCTCACGGCCGTCGCTTGTGGCTTCGGCGTCCTGCTCCTCAACGGATCGTGCGTCTACAAAAAGGGCTGTGGCGGGATGCGCCGGCACCGTGGAACGTTCCTCGAGACCGACGAGCTCGCGATGGCCGTCGCGCTCTTCGTGCGGGCGACGGGGAAAAAAGCATCGCTCGTTCGCCGGCACCTCCCGCCGACGCAACGCGAAGCGTTCGACGAAGCCTGGGCTTGGCTCGAGGACCGACCGAACCTCGTTCGCGCCCTCGCGTCGGCGCCCGAGTCGCTCGTCGACGGGCATTTTCCCGTGGAATCGAAGCGAGGGTTCTTCGCGAAGCTCCTCTCGCGGGAGAGCGGGCGAAGCGACGACGCGCCGCTCGAAGGGCTTTCGATCCGCAAGACGCCGCGCAGCGAAGAGGAGCTCCGGCGCCTGACGGAAGCCAAAGCGCTCGTGGACGAAGCTTTGCAAGAGGGCTGATTCCGAAGGGGGGCCGCGTCGTCCGAGCGCGCGGCGGCCATCGGAATGCAAGAGGCTCGCGTCACGTCCTCGGACAACCTCGTCTTCTTCGCTCCGTCGCGGGTCCCGGCATGGGTCGCGGCGTCGTTCGTCACCGTCCTCGTGAGCGCCCGCATCGAGCTGATTTCCGGATCGGTGTCGTGGCCCCACCCGCCGCTCGGCATCGCGTGGTGGTTCGGTGCGCTGCTGGTGCTGCTCTGCGCGATCCCGCGACGCGTCGAGATCGGGGCCGAAGGGCTCGCCGTGAGTTGGCTCTCGGCGCCGCGGTTCGTGCGCTACGACGACGTCGTGCGGGCCGCCGCGCTCTCGTCGAACGAGCTGCTCATCGAGCTGTCGACCGGCGAGACGCTCCGCATCTGCAACACGCTCCGCGAAGGCGCGTCGCGCACCGTGTTGACGCAACTCTGGCAGACGATCGCGCGCGCCGCCGAAGACGACGCACGCGCGAACGAATGCGACGTCCTCGCGCGCAACGGTCGCACGACGACGGCGTGGGCGGAGTCCTTGGTCCACCTGGCCGCCGCCGGGGGCGAATACCGTTCGGCGATCGATCGCGATCGCCTCTGGGAGATCGTGCGGCACCCGGCGATCGACGCCGAGCTCCGGGCCGCCGCGGCGGTGGTCCTCGCGCCGAGCCTCGACCCGCGCGGACGCGACGAGATGCGGCAAATCGCGGGGCGTAGCGTCATCGAACCTCTCAAGGGCGCGCTCGAGATCGTCGCTCGCACCGACGCGCCCGACGATCTCCGCGCGGCGCTCGAGCTCTTCCCCCCCGAGGTGCCGCTGGAGATGCTCGGCCCGAACGAGGTCTGACCGGCGCGCGAGGTGCGTTGTCCTTGGACGGCCCCGCGGGCCCGACGTATGCTCGCGCGGCAGGATGCAGCGTCGCCCCCCCGAACCCGAATCCGAAGAAATCGCGCTCTACATTTCGACGTACTATTCGCTCCTGCGCTCGACCGGCGAGGTGCGCGTCCGAGCCTTCGAAGAAGCGCACGCCTACAGCGGCTCGAGCCTCCACCTGGGCGCGCTCGACGACACGCCCGACATCTCCGCCTTCGCGTACGCCGCGGCGCGATTGCCCGAGGAGATGACGTCGGTCCGCGTGATCCTCCTCGGTCAATCCCACGAAGTCTTCGAAGCGGCCGGCTACGACGTCCGGCAATGGCGGCCCGTGCGGACGCGCGGACGGCGCCGACCCTTGCGCTACGACGGCGCCGAGACGCTCGCCGTCTTCGTCGCCAGCGCGAGCGACATCGACGATCTCGTCCCGATCCTGACGGCCTACCAGATCGAGTGGAACAAGATGCACGAGCGGCTCCGCCGCGCCGTGACGTCGGAGGCCGCGCTCCTCGAGACCGTCCGGAATCCCGTTTCGCTCGCCGAGGCGCTCGGCGTCGCGGCCGTCGATGCCCAGAAGCTCATCGCCGCGTTCGGCTCGAAGCATTTCGAGCGCGGAGGACGCGCCCTCTACGAGAAGGCGCTCGACCTGCGCGTGCGCATGCTCGCGGCGTCGTATTCGCAATACCAGCGCGCGGCGCAGCGTTGGTGGAGCGGCGTCGAACCCGTTTACCTTCGCGACGAAAAGCCGCGACGGCCGCCCGTCTATTTCGTTTCGTCGAACACGCACGCCATCGCGAACCTCGTCGGTGGTTACGCACGATCGCACGCCGACGAGATCGTCGCGTGGGCGCGTCAGACCGATCCCGAGGGCCTCGGCGAAGAGGTCGCCCGCGCCGCGGCCTCGAACGATCCCGCCGAGCTCGCGCCGCTCCTCTATTACTTGCTCCGCGGCTACATCCACGCCGATCCGAGCCCTTCGAAGATGAAGCGCGTGCGCGCGTTCGAGGCCGACAAGGGCCTCGTGCACCTCTCCGAGCCGGGGCACATCGACGTCGACGCGCAGATCGTCCGGCTCTCGGAGCTCGATCCGGAGCTCATCGATCCACGCCTGAAAATCCCGGGCATCGAGCGCCTACGCCAGAGCGACGCGGTCCTCTTGAACATCGATTACCCGCTCGGCATGGCGGCCTACCACCTCTTGTCGCGCATCGGTCAGGGCGTCGGCGAGGTGCGCGGCATCTACGTCATGGGCAAAGCCGCGACGCTCAACGGGCGCGTCGGCGACGTCATGCTGAGCGGCACGGTGTACGACGAGCACTCGAAGGACACGTTCTTGTTCCGCAACGTGTTCACGGCCGCGAACATCGCCCCCTACCTCCGGCACGGCAGCGTGTTCGACAACCAAAAAGCCGTGACCGTGCGCTCCGCGTTCCTCCAGAACAAGGAGTACATGGATGCGTTCTATCGGAGCGGCTACACCGTCCTCGAGATGGAGGCCGGGCCGTTCCTCGGCGCCGTCTACGAGCTCGTCAACCCGCGCCGCGTCGCCTCCGACGAGGTCGTGCACCTCGCGCACACGGGCTTCGACCTCGGAATCGTGCACTATGCATCCGATACGCCGTTCTCGCGGCGGCAATCGCTCTTGTCGAAGAGCCTCAGCTTCTTCGGTGTCGACAGCACCTACGCGTGCGCCATCGCCATCGTGCGTCGCATCTTCGAATTGGAGTGCCGGTAGGAGAGAGTGTCCCTGAGGGGGATTCCCGATCAAGGAAGCGCCTCCGCCCCAAATCGGTTCACCGGGCGCTCGAACCGGTGATCGAATTTGGAGCTTCGGTCGTCGGACGATTGAAATCGTCGGGAATCCCCGCGTGGCACTGGTCTTGAATCGGGGCCGGCCATGCACATCCGATTTTGGGGCGTACGAGGCAGCATCGCGTCGCCGGGGCCCGACACCGTCACCGTCGGTGGGAACACGAGCTGCATCGAGCTCACCTGCGGCGCGACACGCCTCGTGCTCGACGCCGGGACCGGGCTCCGCCGATTGGGCAATCACTTGCTCGCGAGCGGCGCGACGAATGAGCCGCTCGCCCTGACGCTCCTCCTCTCGCACGTCCACTGGGACCACATCCAGGGGCTACCGTTCTTCGTTCCGCTCTACGCGAAGGGCACGGCGCTCACGGTCGTCGGCGCCGAGAGCGGCATCGCGAGCGTTCGCCAAACCCTCGAACGCCAGATGAGCGCGCCCGTTTTTCCCGTGCGGCTCGACGAAACCAGCGCGCGCATCGACACGCGCGAAGTGAAAGTCGGCGACGTGTTCGACGTGGGCGAGGCGACGGTCCGGATCGCCAAGGGCAACCACCCCGGAGGCGTCGTCGCTTACCGCGTCGAGCACGAAGGCAAGAGCGTCGTCTACGCGACGGACACCGAGCACTACGCCTGCGTCGATCCCGCGCTCCGCGCGCTCTGCGAAGGCGCCGACGTCCTCGTCTACGACGCGCAATACACCCCCGAAGAATACGAGCGAAAGGTCGGCTGGGGACATTCCACGTACGTCGCCGGCGCGGAGCTCGCGCGCGCCGCGGGGGTCGGCACGTTGGTGCTCTTCCACCACGATCCGATGCGATCGGACGACGGCGTCGCCGGCATCGAAAGCAAGGCGCGCGCGCTCTTCGCGTCGAGCGTCGCCGCGCGCGAAGGGATGGAAATCACGCTTCGCCGCGACGGGTGAACATTTCGGTCGCCGACCCGAGCGCTCTGTGTCATGGGTTCGCCCACGGAGACACACACGTCATGACCTTTCTCGCTCGCACGACATCCACGATGGTCCTCGCCGCGGCGTTCGCCTCGGGATGCGCCGTCGAAACGGAAGACGCCGTCCGCGCGGAGCAATCCTTGGGGTCCGACGTCCAGCTCCGGTCGTTCGAAGGCACCTACCGCTCCAAGAACGCGTTCAACGGCGATTGCGGCGGCGGCTTCCTCGGCAAGGGACGCGCGTACGGCTTCGTGGGGTACGAGCCCGCCGACGCCGGTACCCATCCGGTCTTCCTCTACACGGTGGGGACGGAGCTCGGGAAGAACGGCACGGGCTACGACAGCCACGAAGTGGCGCTCATTTTGAAAGAGATGGCGCGCCGTGGATTCGTCGCCGTGAGCGTGGCGTACGAAAACGGCGGCGTGCCTCTTCGCTGCGGCGAATTGGATATGAAGGCCTCGTGCATTTACAAAGATGCTCCGAACTCCGCGATGCGCGCGGTCTGTTCACGCGCGAGCGCCGACTGCGAAGCCAAGGGCGTCGTCGTCGGAGGCATGAGCCAAGGCGCGATGATCGCGCTCCGCAGCCAGAATTATTACGAGGGTGTCCGCGCCGCGTGGGCGCTCAGCGTGTCCAACGCCGCGGTGGGCGACGCCTGCATGGCGGGCACGGAATCGGGCGGCACCCGTCGCCTCCCGAACGCGAGGATTTGGGCGACCAACGGCGCCGACGACAGCACGCCAGGCACGTCGCTCTCGACCCTCCAACGCATCACGGGCTGGCCGCGCGACGGCGTGACGTCCCGCGAGGCGGCCGACGACCGCGGCGGGTATTTCCAAGTGCAGGTGTCGGATCTCCAACCTGGAAACAAGGGCGGCGCGAACCACACGTTCTACCGCTACGCCGACGATCTCATCACGACGACCGACTGGGACGACCGCTGGGCGCCGCCGGCATCCACCGTGTGGTCGCTCGGCGCGCGCCTCGACTGGCTCGACGCGTTCGTCACGCACTGATCTCCGACGGAGTCACGCAAGGGCCTCCGCCGGAGGCGTCGTGGATCAGTTGACGGGATTGGCGGGAGGCGGGGCACCCGGACAGCCGAAGACGACGTTGACGTCGGCGACGGTGCCCTTCTTCAACGCGTCGCACTGCTCACCGTAGAGCGTGACCGTCTGCGTCGCGGACTCGTAGTCCCACGCGCCCGCGTGCGTCGTGTCGCGAGGCAGAGGCTTTTCGTCCTTGCCCAAGAAGACGTAGATCAGCCCCTCGTCCCCTCCCGGCGGAGGCGACGCGAGCTTGAGCGAGCACGAGCGCGCGCTGCTCGCGATCGCCAGGAGCGCGGCGTCGAGGCTGGCCTGATCCACGGTGTCGTAGAACTTGTTGGCGGCGCCCGTCTTCGGCTGTCCTCCGGCCTCGGCCCAGACGTTCATCTGGTTCGCGTCGACGCCGCTGCTGAAGCCGAGGACGAACGTATCGACGTTCTTGGCGTGCAACCCTTGGATGATCGACGTCGTCAGATCGTTGGCCTTCTTCCCCTCCGGCGAGCATCCGCCTTCATTGCCGTCCGTAAGGAGAATCACGTAGCTCCGACGTCCCGGCGCCTGCAACGAAGGCTCGGACGACGCGGCGTTCATCGCGAGGTAGATGTTCGTGATCGGCTGCGTGCTCTTGACCGGGTTCCACTCGTTCTTCTTGTCGAGCGAGGTCGTCAAGAGCGACGTCACCTTCCCATTGCTCGTATCGTCGATCGGCACCGCGATCGTCTGGTTGCAAGAGTTGCCGACGGGGAACAACTCGAGGCCGAGCCGCATGGTGGTCTCGTTCTTCTGCGCGAAATCCGTCAACGCGGCGACGGCGATATCCCACTTCGACTTGCCGCTGCCCTTGACGTTGGACTTCATCGACCCCGATCGATCGAGCACGATGAGCACGTTGGCGGCGACGACGTCCGCGGCGACGCGCTCGGCGCCACAACTGCACGTCTTGGTCTCCGGGAGGCAGACGGCCCCCGCGCCGCATTCTTGGTCGCTCGAGCATCGCTTCGAGGTGCTCTGTCCCCCGGAATCGCCGGAGTTGTCGTCGAACCCACCTTGCCCGCCGTTCGAGGATCCGTCGCCGTTCGTTCCCTTCCCTTCGTCGGCGATGTCGACGTCGCCGGAACTCCCGCAAGCCATCAAGAGACAAGTGCCCAACGCCGAGACGACGAGAGCGCGAACGAACTTCTTCGACATGACCCCTCCACCGAAAGGATGGTGAACGACATTATCACTATCAAGATAGATCGTACGAAGTACAAATCGAATGTATCGGCGCTCCGAAAATAGGTGGCACGTTCCCCGACAGACCGACGTCCGACCGGAATCGAAGGGATCTGCGCGTCGCGGAGACAACGTCGTTCGATCGACGAACGATGTCATCGCACGACGGAAAAGCGGTTTCGCTCTTCCTGGTCGAGAATCTCGAATTTCACGATTCTTATGGGCCGTTGCCGCCCGAAGCGGCCCGTCGGGGGCCCGATCGGTGCGCGCGATCGACACCTCCGAGGTCCACGTCCCTTCCAACCTGTGGTGTCGAAATCACATGTGTCGCGCGACCCTCAGAGACCGGCCGTTGACGAGGCGAGGAGCAGCGGGTGGGTGAGTGCGGGAACGCGCATGATCCGTGGGTCAGGGTTCATTGGGGGGTCTACGAGGTTCGACCGGCACGCTCGGGCCCTTTGCACGGCGTTCCTTCACGGCACGGAACCTGCTGAGCGCACCGCGATGCGGAAGCTCCTTCTACCCGGTGTCCTCTTGCTGCTTCTTCTTGGGATTCGCCCGCAGACCGCTCGGGGAAGCGACGACAGCGAAGATCTGACCGAAGAAGTCTTGTCGTGCGAAGAGGCCGTCGCCGCCCTCGACGATTGCTGTCCAGGCTTCGATCCCCACGAGGTGTCGTGCGAAGACCACACGCACGTCGGGAAAGACGGAGACGCCCCGCGAGACGGCTCGGGGGGTTGCGGCGATTACAACTATCGCCGCATTCCGGACCTCAATCTCGAACAAAGCCGCTGCATTCGAGACATGTCCTGCGACGCGTTGATCCGTACGTCCGCGTGCGAGCGGGCACGCTCGGAGCCCTCCGAGCGGGACGCCGGCCTCAAACCCCAGGGAGCGTGCCTGTGAAGGCCGCCATCACCTGGCTCGCCGTCCTCGTCCCGATGGCGATGTCCTCCCGAGCGCTCGCCGACGCGACGAACGACGTCCCCGTGGCTCCGACGCCCCCGCCGCTCCCTCCTCCCACGACCGACGCACCTCCCGCTCCTACGAGCGCCGCGTCATCCGACCCGGCGAGCGCTGCGCCCCTCGCCCCCGCGCCTCCCGCTCCCCCTCCCGCTGCGTCGGTGATCGTGACGCGCCCGCCGGACACACCGAGCGGCGGAGCCCGATCGAAGAAACGACCGGGTGCGGATGCGGAGCCGACGGTCGGAGCGGGTGCCTCCATGGGAGGCTTCTTCGGGCTGCCGTACGTCGCGGCCGCGCTCAAGGTCGACGTCCTCTTGCCAGGCGAAGAATGGATCCGACCGGCGATCCTCACCGAGCTCGACGTCGGTTCGACCGAACACGGATTGAGGATCTTCCGAACGTACTTCGGCGGCGGCGGCGTGTTCGTGATCGACCGACTGCGACTCGGGGTCGGCTTACGCATCGCGTACACGATGGTCCAACGCGTCACGAAGACCGAGCCGTTCATCAATGCGCTCTTCGGTGACATCGGTGGTTTCGGGATCGGTCCCGTGGCCTGGCTCTCCGTCGACGTCGTTCGAACCGACGATTTTTCGATCGGACCGGCCGTGAGGGTCTCCGGCGACATCTACAAGAACGCCGGCACCGGTTACAGCGGAACGGCGCTCATCGAAGCTCGCTTCTGACGCACCGTCGACGCCAGGCTAGGGCGGTGTGCACACCGACGCGTCGTCGCCCGCCACGGCGTGGTAGACGGCGCACGAGAAGTACTCGAGGAGCGGCAACGCCTTCTGATTGTAGGTGTCGGCCGATACGTCGCCGTCGATCAAAATCGCGACGGCGTACGCGTGCCCGTTCGGGATCTCCACGATGCCGATGTCGTTCGCGTTCGAGTTCGCATAGCTGGGAACGTCGCCGGGAGGACGCCATCCCGCCTTGTGGTGCATCGACGCGCGCGCCGCGCTCGGTAGCTGCGTGCCGAGCCATCCGCCGTAGCCTTCGCGCGGCGACAGCGTCATCCACGTCAGAAGGGTCTTCGACTTCTCTTCACCGAGGAGCGAGTGATTCCAAATCTGGGTGAGGTACGAGACCGCGTCGCCCGCAGAGAAGAAGTTTTCGCCATTCATCACGCCAGGGCAATTCTGAGCCTCGCGATCGGCGCCGTAATTCCAATGACAAAAGCCGATATCCGCGAGCTTGCCGTCCTGCCATTGGAACGTGTTCACGCGATCCGGCGAGGCGAGCAAATCGATGACGGCGCCGCTCTCGAGGTTGTCGGAGTCTTCGAAGATCGGCTTCACGTGCGGCTCGACGTCGGCGACGGTTCGGTCGTGGAGCGCCGCGCCCACCCAGATCGCCTTGGCCGAGCTCGCGCTCACGAAGAGCGCGTTGTCCTGGAGGCCCGCGCGGGCGTTCGTCGCGAGATCACGGACGGCGATCCCGCAGCGAAGCCCGAAGCCGCACGACGCGCCGAGCTTCGCGACGGCGTTCTGCAGATCGCCGCTCCGGTTGCATACGTCGCTGCGTCCGTCGGGCCCCGCCGAACAGCCCGCGCCGTCGCAAGCGTCGACCGACCACGCGATGCCCCCCGCGCAGCTCGCGCGGTTGCCGTCGGGCGTGCAGTTCCATCGCGTGTAGCCGACGTGATCGCCGCACGAGCAGACGGCCTCGTTGGCGTCTCCGACGGCGCAACCGTTCTCGCAAGGCTCTTGGAGTAGCTGATCGTCGACGCAGCGAATCCGCCGCGAGCCGTCGCAGGTCCAGCGATCGCCGAGCCCCGGGGGGCACGACTCGACCGAAGCGTCGGGGATCACCGTTCCGCCGTCTTCCAGCGGCACGGAGGGACCGCCGGCGTCCGAGCCACCGTCCTTGGTGTCCGTCGACCCACCCGGACCGGACACACGTGGTTGCGACGCGTGTTCCTCGCCGCACGCGACGATGCCGAAGACGACGAGCCCCAAACCGAGGCAGCCATGGAGGAAGCAAGCTCGGAGCGAGGACCGCATGGGGGATGAAACGAGCGTGCGCCGTTCTCCAGGTTTCCGCCAGTGAAAAGGAAATGAGGGTTTTTCGTGATTCCTTCGCTGGCGGTCAGACAAAAAGAGAAACGCGAAGACCGGGTGCACCGATCTTCGCGTTCTTCGTGAGCAGGCGGTGAGCCCGCTCGCTCGTGTCAGCCGTTCGGGGCGGCCGCGGCAGCCGCCGGGGGCGCCGTGAACTCGTACGCGAACGACGCCTTGCCCGTGCGCTGATCCGGCGGGGTGAGCGTGCCGACGCCCGTGATCGACTTCGCCACGCAATCGGCCACCGCGTCGGGCGCCGTCGTGTTGGCCTTGTCGATCTGCACGTCGGTCACGGTGCCTTCGCCCGGATCGCCGCTCGAGGGAACGGTGAACGTGACGGTGACCTTGCCGGCCGCCGTCGGAGCGCCCTTGAGGACCTCGTCGTAGCAGGCGCGGATGTCGTTGTTCTTCGTCTCGAGGATCGCCTGGGTCGAGTCGCGGTAGTCGTTGGGGCTACGCGCAGCGACGCTGCAACCGACGAGAGAGGCGAGCGAAGCGGAAATCAGGAGCGCGGTCTTCATCACTTCTTCTCCTCCACTTTCTTCTGCTCGACCTTCGGCGCGAGCTTGATCGGGGCAAGCGCGCCGGCCTTCTTCTCCTCCGGCTTCGCCGCAGGCTCTTCCGCCTTGACCGACTGCGTCTTCGTGTCGACGACGCGCTCTTTGCCCGTCTTCGGGTCGATCTCGACCTTCTTCTGGGTCACGTCCTGCTCGACGACGAGGAACTCGACGCGGCGGTTCTTCTCGCGGTTGTCTTCGGTGTCGTTCGGCGCGATCGGCTTCTCGATGCCCCAGCCCTTCGACGTGAGACGCGACGCTTCGATGCCCTCTTTCTTGACGAGGTGCTCGAGGACGGCCTTCGCGCGGTCCTGCGAGAGCGTCTTGTTCTTCGCGGGATCGCCTTCGGCGCTCGCGTGGCCCTCGATCGAGAGCTTCTTCACCTGCGGAGCCTTCTTGATGACTTCCGCGATGTCGTGGAGGAGGTCGAAGCTCTCCGGCTTGATGGTCGACTTCGCGACCTCGAACTGGATCTTCTCTTTGAACTCGATCTTGTTGTCACGGAGCTCGACGCGCGGCGCGGGCTTCGGCTCGGCGGGAGGCGGCGGGGGGGGAGGCGGAGGCGGCGTACCGGCAATGGCAAACGCCTGCGCACCCTGGAACTGCGTCGTACCACCACAGCCGACGACGGCGAGCAGCATCGACGCGGCGACGGCTTGCGGCAGGAGCCGCGAGAAGCGGAAAGAAGACATCGATCGAACCTCTTGGATCGTGAAGGGAAAGGGTCCGTCTCGCGTCCCTCGTCCAAATTGACGAAGACGAACACGCAACCCGTGCGTCCCCTCCATGGACGCGGCACTGAAGCCGCCGTGTCCACTTCGGTTCAAGCGGTCAAATAGACGGATCTTTACCCGCAGTCCATGCAGTTCTTCACCCCACTTTTTCGCCGCTCTTGCGATGGGTGGTTAAGTTCTTGGATTTCCATGTGTTGCATCGACGGCGCCGCCCCTCGGAGCGCCGTCGTGCACGCGCACGCACGACGAACGTGCGATCCGCGGGTGATCCGTCGTGAGACCACACCGCAGCGATCGTGAGGGCGCGGCGCGGCGGGCATGAGGGCGCGCCGCGGCGACGGCCTCACTCGATGATCATGCGATCGCCGGCTCCACGACCGAAGGTCTCGGGCGCGTACATCTCTTCGGCCTTGGGCGGAGGCACGACGAACGTGCCCGGCGTCGTCGCGGTCGCGACGTACGCGTAGTCCCAGACGCCGTCGTAGAGGAGCGACGCGAACGCCTCGACGCGCTCGTCGCGCATGTTCTGGTGCTCGTACCACGTTCGCGTCCAGAACCAGTACGGACCGCCGTTTTTTGCAGCATCCGCTTCGGCCTTCGGGTCCTTCGGGATTTCGCCCGTGACGGCGAGCGCCGGGTTCATCGGCTCGAGGCCCGCGGGGAGCGGATCGACGAGCGCGACGTGGTAGCGACGCGCGCGCGCGACCATCGTCACGCGCACGCGCACCTTCGAGCCGAGGCGTACGCGCCAGGTGCCGTCGGCGTCGCGCTTCACGTCGGTCGGGCGATCGGCGCCTTCGTACGTGCGCGAGACGACGAAGCCGTGATCGGCGGGCGGCAGCTTCAGGTCCGTCGGCGCGTACTGCATGCCGATGCGGTAGTAGAGGCGGCCGGGGCCGTCCTTGCCGACGACGAGGTTCTGCGTGCCAGCGGCGTTCGTCGCGAGCCATGACATCGGGACGCGGATCTCGCTCTGCTCGGTGGTGCGGCCCTTGAACGCGTGCTCCCCTGCGAACTTGTCGCCGAGCCACACGCGCGCCACGAAATCGGGCGTCACCTTCTCGTAGGTCGCGAAATAGCGATCGAGCGCGAGCAAGACGAAGGCGTTCTCTTGCGTGTTCGTCCAGCGGCCCGCCTTGCGGTGGCCGAGGAGGCCCTTGACGAGCTTCGGGACGAGCGTGGAGCTCGGCTGGTCGCCGATGAGCGACTCGAGCAAGACGCCGTCGGCGCGGCGATCGGAGTGCAGGAGCACCCAGTCCGAGTCGCCGTAGCCCGTGACGAAGTGCGCGGCGCCGGCGGTCTCGGTGACGCGGTTGCCGATGTGGCGACGAATGGCCTCGTTCTCGGCGGTCGACGATTTGTCGCCCGAGAGCGTCGGCCAGATCCAACCGATGGCCTCGATGGGGAGCTTGTCGACGCCGCCCGCCTCTTGGATGAGCCGCTTGGCGCGCGCCGGATCGGCGTCGTTCATGCGCTTTCGCACGTAGAGCGCGTAGGCGACGATCGTGCGCTTGGCGTCGGGGCCGTACCACGCCGGGATGTACGCTTCGACGTTGCGCAGGTAGTTCTGCGCGCGGCGGAGGGTCTCGGCGTTCGGTGTGTAGCCCTTCTCCTTCGCGCGAACGAGCGCGTGGGTGACGTGGATCGAGAGGTAGGGCCAGGGCTGCTCTTGCCAGAAGCCCCAGCCGCCGTTGCCGTTCTGCGTGCGCGCGAGGCGCTCGAAGTCGGACTTCATCGACGCCTCGAGCTCGGCGGGCGACGGAAGGCCTTCGGCCTTGAAGGCCGAGAGCACGTCGCGGAGCGCGGCGATGGCGATCACGCGCGATGCGACCTGTTCGTTGCACTCGAAGGGGTACTTCACGAGGTAGAGGACGGCGTCGGTGAGGGCCTGGAGCTGCGTCGAGCTCGTCGAGACCTCGAGACCGCCGAACTCCTTGAACACGCCGGCCGGCATCTTCACGGGCTGGGCGGTCGCGCCGTTGTCGATCTCGCCGTACGTCGCGAAGGCCTCGGTCGTCGCGGGCGTGTAGACGGGGAGCTCGATCTGGCTCGCGTCGGCGAAGCCGGGGGCGGAGACGCCGATCTGGAAGCGCGCGGTGCCGACCTTCGCCGTGGACGCGGGGAAGCGGACCTCGACGCGATCGTTCGCGGGGACGGTCACGCGCTTGGCGGCGTCTTGCATCGTGGCGTTCGTCGCGCGGACGACGATGCCGGCTTCGACGGGCGCGTCGGTCTGGTTCTGCAGGACGACGGGCAGCTCGAACTTGTCGCCGAAGTTGAGGAAGCGCGGCGCGCTCGGGCGCACCATGAGCGGCAGTCGCGCGGTGATCGTCGACTCGCCCGAGCCGAAGAAGTTCGACCCCGCCGAGGCGACCGCCATGACGCGGTAGCGCGTGAGGTTGTCGGGCAGCTTGACCGAGGTGGTCGCGCGGCCCGAGGCGTCCGTCCGCACGCGCGGCGCGAAGAGCGCGAGCGACGAGAAGTCGACGCGGACGTCGATCGGCGAGGTGGCGTTGCCGACGACGGAAGAGGCATCGGCCTCCGCCATGCTCGCCTTCTTGGCCTCCATCGGCATCGCGCGCGCGGCCATCGACGGCGCGGGCGCGGCTTGCGGCATGGCGATCCCACCGCCACCGAAGCCACGTCCGACGGCGCCGAGCGACTCGAGATCTCGGCCTCCCTGCTGCAGGAGGTTCGGATCGCCGAGGATGACGCGTTCACGGTTGCCGATCGCGTGCACGTCGTCGCTTCGATCTTCGTAGAAGACGGCGAGCGGATCGGGCGTCTTGTACCCCGAGAGCGCGAGGACGGCCTCGTCGACGACGACGAGCGCGACCTCGGCGTCCTTCGCGGGTCGACCGCTCGGATCGCGCACGTCGAGATCGATCGTGGTGGTCGTGCCGGGCGCGACGGTCGGGTTCTTCGGCGTCGCCTTGACGGCGAGCGTGCGCGTGGTCGGGAGGATCTTCACGCCCTCCGAACCTGTTGCGTAAGCGGGGCGCTTCGGCAGCGACGGATCGGCGGCACCAGCGGCGTTCTCGCGCGGCGCGGCGCCCACGAGATCGACGGCGATGCGCACGTTCGGGATCATCGACTCGTCGAGCTTGATCTTCAGCGTCTGCGAAGCTTCGCGCATCGTGAAGCGCTCGAGGTGCACGACGCCTTGGCGACGAACCGTGAGGACGCCTTCGGCCGAGGGCAGCGGCGAGAGCACGAGGACCGTGGCCGTCTCGCCCGGCAGGTACTCGTTCTTGTCGGGGATGACGGTGACGCGATCGGCGTCGACGCCGCGGACCTTCGGCACGTCGCCGCCGGTCACCCACGTCTTGAGCGTCGACTGGTTGCGACGCCCTTGCTCGTCGGTGATGATCGCCGTGACGCGGTAGAGGCCACCTTCTTTCGTCGAGAACGAGCAACGGAGCGGCGTCGCGTCGGTCGTGCTGGTCACGTTGCAGTTCTGGACGTCGAGCTCTTGCTCTTCGAATTCCGTACCGCGCTGCACGGTGTCGAGCCGCGCGATCCGGACCTCGACCGGGCGACCGGCGACGAGCGCGCCGTCGAGATCCGCGACGACGAGATCGACGTCGACGGGTTCGCCCGCGCGCACGAAGTTCTTCGCGAGGCGGAAGCCCACGTAGCGATCCGACGGGTGCACGAGCATCGTCGCGCGCCCCGCCCAGTTCTGGCGGTTGACGTCCTCGACGCCGGACGTGAGCGCGAGGCTCATCGGGTACGCCGGCTCGAGCGCGTCGAAGTCGAGGCGGAGCCGGTGGACGCCTTGGGCGTTCGTGCGCGACGACCAGGTCTCGGTCTTCGTGTCGTCGTCCTTGCCCGGCCCGAAGAACCACGAGAACGTCTTCGGCTCCGGACCGAAGTGGAACTCGCTCCGGCGCGGCGGCGTGAACGACGTCGTGCTGCGGGTGATCGTCCAGTTCGCCGGCGCGTTCGGCAGACCGCCGCCCGCGTAGTACGACGCCGTGACCGTCGCGATCGCGTGACCGCCGACGAGGTTCGGCCCGTCGCTCACGCTCGTCTTCACCTCGAACTCGGGCTTGCGGAACTCCTGGATCGAGAACGCGTGGTAGGCGTGCGTGTTCGAGATGGAGGAGTCGTCGAGCGAAAGCTCGACGTTCGCCGAGCCGAGGTTGGCGTTGCCGGGGAGCTTGAAGGCGAAGTCGAACGAGCCCTGGTCGTCGAGGACGGCCCGCCCCGTCGTCAGCTCGGCGCCGCGCGGATCGCGCACGGTGAACGCGACGCCCTTGTTCGCGGCGTTCGCGAGCGCGACGAGATCGCCGCCGCGTCCCATTTCCGCGCGGCGGATCCAACCTTTGACGTGGACCTCTTCTCCAGGTTTGTACGTGCCGCGGTCGTCGAACACGAGCCAGCGCGCCTGGTTCGGCGTCGACGACTGCATGAACGTCTTCGCGTCGAGCCAGTCTTCGGTGACGAACGCGACGTCGCGGCCTTGCTTCGCCACGAGCGGGTAGCCGCCGCCGGCGAGCGCGAGGGTCGCGAGGCCGTTCTGCGACTTGGCGGTCGCGGATCCGCCGAGGAGCGAGACGTCGACGCCGTCGAGCGGGGCGCCGTCCGACAGCTTCGTCACCCACGCCGACGCGCGATCCGGCTCGACGAACGCTTGCAGGCCGAGCTCCGTCGATTGCACCCAGACGTCGAGCTCGGGAAGGTACTCGTTCTTCTTCGGCGCGCGCGCGGGCTCGACGATCACGACGACGTGACCGAAGCCGTGATCGAGCGCCGGCGACACGTCGATCGGCGTCGCCGCGAGCTCGTCGGCGGCGGCCTGCGGGCGGACGACCTTGTCGGACACGAGCCGCCCCGGCGGCGCGAGCTTGCGCGGCCGCACCCAGTCACGGAGGTACGACGCGTACGCGCGCCAGTCCTCGGGCTTGACGGCGTAGACGCGCGTGCGGAGCGCCGGCTCGTTGATCGAATAGACGACGTATTGCTTCGGCGACGAGGGATCGAGGACGATCATCTCGCGCTCGGCCTCGAAGAGGCGCGGATCGGCGGATCCGACGCGGAAGGTGACGGTCTTCTTCGCGCCGAGCGTCTGATCGTGGACGTCGGCGAGCGCACCGTCGATCGTCACAGCGTAGTTCGTGCGCCCCTTGGTTCGCCCGCGGACGGTGAGCGTGTTGCCCGCGACCTCGACCTTCATCCCCGGGATCTCGGGCGTGACCGTCACGAGCTTCGGATCGAAGCGTCGGAGCTCGATGGGGTTCGTGAAGACGATCTCGAACGGCAGGAGCGGGACGCAGCGATCGCCCCACCCGCACTGCGTCGAACGGACGTCGAACGGACCGAAGGTGCGGAAGTCGAACGTCTGCTCCTTCGTCGTCGGCAGCGGCCCTTCGGTGCCCGTCGCGCCCTGCGCGATGCGGACCACGATCTTCGTGTCGTTCGGCAGGCGCCGCGCCGGACGGAAGGCGAGCCAGCGGCCCTTGTCGGCGTGCTCGACCGCGCGTCGCACGGTCTCGTCCGCGTCGATTTCGTCCTGCGTCGCGAGCCGCGCGGGGATCGTCGTGCCGCCCGCCGAGAGCTCGATGCTCCCGAGCATACGCGCCGGATCGATGGCCTGATCGAACGCCGCGAAGAGCACCGGATCGAGCGGCACCGACGAGCCGCTCGGCAGGCCCGTCTTGAGGACGGGCGGCGGCGTCGTGAACGTCCACTGCGCGGCCTGCGCGAGCGTCTGCCCGCTCGCGGCCTTCGTGCCCGCCGGCACCGTCACGGTGAACGACGTCGCCATCGGCAGGCGCTTGGTCGGCTGGAACACGAGCGTGCGCGTGCCGAGCCACTGCCACTTGCCTTCGGGCTCCGGCGTGAGGCGCGCGGGCACGTTCTCCTTCGAGAGCTCGCCGATCGACGTGATCGGCACCATCGGCTCCGAGAACGTGACGGAGACGTTCGGCGCGAGCGGCACGGGACCTTCCGGCGCGTGGCGCTCGACCTTGAGCGGGCCGGTGGGCGTCGCGGCCGCCGCGGGCGGTGCCTCGGGCGGCGGGAACGCTTCGTTCACCGTCTTGCCCGGGCGCGGCGCGGGGATCGACTTGTCCCGCATCGAGAAGTTCTTCGTGTCGTCGGGCTCCAGGGCGAGCTTCGGCAGCCGCGACAGGAGGCGGGTGGTGTCTTCCTTGCCGAGCGGCGACGACGCCGCGACCTTGCGTTCTTCGATCGCGTCGGCCGACTCGTCCGCGTTGCTCAGGCGGAAGCCGAGCCCCGACTTCGAGACGTGCACCGGCTTCGTCACGCCCCCCTCAGGCCCCTTCGGCGACGACGGAGGTTTGTTGCCCGGGCAACCGATGGCCACGAGGGCGACGAGCAAGACAAGGAAAAGCGCGCGGCGATTCATGGAAGCGATCCGTCTCCTGACGTGCAAAAGACACGTTTACGGGGCCGAGTTGAGGGCGAAGAGGCCGAGGGCGATGACGAGAACGCCGAGGGCCACGACCGCGACGACGACGAGCTTTCGCTTTCGTTTCGCGTGCATCGCGATCCACAAGGCGTCGGCGGAGTCGACCTCCGACGAAAGGACGGGCGGCGACGGCGCGGCGTTCGGAGCGGGCGCGGCGACGGCCATCGGCGGCGCCGGCAACGGGGGCGCCTGCATCGGCGGCGCCGGCAAGGTGGCTGCGAGCAGATCTCCACGCGCGACCTCCCGCGCATTCCGCGCGTTCATGAGCATCGTCGCGGCGCTGTCGCTCGGCTCTTCGATGGGCGTGAGGTCGATCCCACCCTTCGAGATCGTCGGCCCGTCTTCGTCGAACTCGGGGTTCGCCGACGGCCGATCGCCGTCGTCGTCTCCGCTCTCCTCGAACGGAGGCACGTCCGGGATGCTGCGGCGCCCGGTCACGAACAGCCCTTCGCGCGGACGCCCCGGGATTTTTCGGAGCGCCGCGCGCATCGAACGCGCGCTCGGCCAGCGATCGTCCTTGTCGAACGCGATCGCGCGATCGACGATTTGCACGAGCAAGTGCGGCAACCCGCTCATCACGGACGAGAGCGAACGCGCGGGCTGACTCGCCGTCGCCGCGAGCATGGCCACCGCGGTCTCGCCTTCGTGCACGGGCCGTCCCGACAAGAGGTTGAAGAGCGTCGCGCCGACCGCCCAGATGTCCGTCCGCGTGTCGACCTGCGCGCGATCGCCGATGGACTGCTCCGGCGACATGAAGCCCGGCGTGCCGAGCAAGAAGCCGGTCACGGTGCGCTCCTTGCGGAGGCCTCGCTTCATCTGCGCGAAGCCGAAGTCGAGGACCTTGAGGCGGCCCTCGTTCGTCAGAAAGAGGTTCTCCGGCTTGATGTCGCGATGGATGATGCCCTTGTCGTGCGCGGCTTCGAGCACGTCGAGGAGCTGATCGGCGACTTCGTAGACCTCTCGGAGAGGGAGCATGCCCCCCTTCCGTACGCGCCGGGCTTCGAGAAGTTCTCCTTCGAGGAGCTCCATGACCAAAAAAGCGAAGCCTTCCTCGGTCACGTCGTCGTCGATGATTTTGACGACACCGGGGTGGTTGACCTGATTGGCGGCGTAACCCTCTTGGAGGAAACGGCTCCGGACGTCCTGATCCCGCGAAAATTCGGGGTTGAGGACCTTGATGGCGACGCGGCTGCCGTTGTTCTGGTGGGTCGCCGCGTAGACGGTCCCCACGCCGCCGCGCGAAATGCGCCCGTCGATGCGCCATTTGCCGCGAAGCACCCGACCGTTCCAGCGCGACGGTCGAACGTCCGACTTGGCGTTCACCGTCATGTCAGAACTTCGTGGTGACGAAGAGAACCACCCCGATGACGAAAATCGCCAGCGAGAGCGCGCCGATCGCGATGAAGAGGATCACCTGACCCGTGATCGGCCCCGTCACGCGCGGCGCCATCGGAAACGGCTGCGCCCAAGGATTCGGTTGTCCCGTCGGCCACGCCCCCGTCCGCGTCAGATGGGGAGGAACCCCCGGATGCGAAGGGATCCCCGGGTGCGAAGGGATCCCCGGATGCGACGGCACGCCGGGCGCCGAGCCCGAGGCCGTTCGCTGAGCGAAATCGGCCGGCGCGGAGACGGCGGACGGCGGATGTTGTGGGAACGACGGAGGCGGTGCGGGGAAACCTCCGACCGGTTGCGGCACGGAGACCGGAGCCTGCGGGGCCATGCGATCGGCCGAAGGAGGAGCCTCCGGAACGGCCGCGCCCCTGCCCCACGAAAAGACGCCGGGACCGCTCGCGGCGCTCGGCGGCGCCACGGGGTCGATCTTGGGGACGCTGCGCGGGACGCCCGGGCTCGAAATCCCAGGGTTCGAAAGAGGGTTCGGAAGATCGAAGCCACCGTTCGGCAGCGCGCGCGTCGCTTCTTCCGGATGGTTGCTCGGGAGAGCCGCGATCGGCACTTCGTCGGTCCCGAGGAACTGTTCGCGCGAGGCCGCGCGCGTCGCCGCGTCGTCCTCGTCGTCGGCGGCGCGAGGGGCCTCGACGTTCTTCGATGCGTTCGCGACGGGAGCCGCGGGCCCACCGGCAGCGACGCCCTTTGCCGAAGCGACGCCGCTCCTCGCCGAAGCGACACCGCTCGCCGCCGACGCCGCGGTGCTCGTCGCGCCGCCGCGGGCGGGACCGAAACCCAACGGCGCAGCGAGCGCCGTGGCCGCGCGCGGAACGCTCGGCGATCGCCCCGCCATGGGACGAGGAGGGGCGACGGCCGCGGGTGCGAGCCCTTGGACGCTTCGAAGTTTCTCGCGGAGCGCGGCGGCGTCCGTGGGGCTCGGTCGGCGCGGCGCATCGTCGTCGTCCGCCTCTTCGACCTCTTCGATCTCGGCTTCTTCGAGATCGGCCTCTTCGATCGCTTCGGTCGCGTCGCCCATGACCGCCGAAGCGAGCGCCTGGAGCGACGGAGGAAGTCGACCGGCCGCCACGGTTTCTCCCGCGTCGGCGGGCGGCGGCGACGAAATCGGGGAGGGAATGCTCGAGTCGATTTCCGGCGCGCTCATCGCGACCGTACGCACCGCGGCTTCGTCGTCGTCCCAGGGCTCGCCCTCGGGGTCGTTCTCGCTAACGGCGTTCTCGGGCTTCAAGGGATCCACGGGCAGCTCGTCTTCGATGCGAAGGCGGTCCTCGTGGAACACGCCTCGTCAGCCAAGGTTAGACCCCGGGCCCTTCGTCGGGCGACGTTTCGACAAACTTCGCCACGTCGACGACTCGCCAGATCCTAGCCGGTCTGCCCCCCAAAACACCACCGCAAAGCACCCCCGGCGGGCGCGCCCGAAGGACCGCCGACGCCATTTCCTTCGCACCCCACGCGCGGAGGGCTTCGGGGCCCTGCCGCGACGCGTGGTGCGGCCAGCGACATGTATCTCAATGAGGATATGTCGCCCATTTGCGCATTCCCCTCCCGAGTCCGGGCAAAAGAGGGCGAATTCAGGGCGAATATGCGCTCAGGAGCGCGTCCGTCACGCGCTCCTCGTCGGCGAACGCGACCGCGGCCGTGGGCACGTGCAGGACGAGCGTGCCCGTTTGCGGCTCGAAGACGGCGAACGGATTTCGGGCGCGTTCGTCGCGCTCGACCTTCAGCTTCGAGAAGACGAGGCACGCCCGCGCGGCCTCTTCGGGGGCTTCGTCTCGTGCGCGAGCGACCGCGAGCACGACCGTTTCGAGCGCGCCGGCGACGAGCTCGCGGATGCGGGGCTCGTGCTCTCCGACGAGCGCGGGATCGATCGTGTACGAGAGCGGGTGACCGACGCGCTCGGCCAAGACCGACGACGCCGTCACGAGGCGCGCGTCCTCCGGATCCACGACGACGAACGGCTGCGACGGCGCCTCGCTCCCGGCGCTCGATCCACCACCACCGAGGCACCCGGTCGTGACGAGCGACGCCGAGAGGACGACGAGCGCGCCGCCTCGAACGAGGAGCGACGGACACCGCGCGAACGACGAACGCACGCGGTGAGAACACGCACGCGCGCTATTTCTTCCCACAGATCGCCTCGACGAGCGCGCGATCGCCTTGGAGGGCGGTGCGCTGCATGTAGAGACCGAGCCCGCGGAGACCGCCGAGCTCTTCGCCGCCGCCGGCGCGCCCCGGTCCGCCGTGGAGCAGTTGCGGCAGCGCCATCCCCGGCGGGAGCGACTGCGCCGCGATCTTCGACGAGCCGACGGTGAGCCTCCCGTGGAAGGGCGCGATGGCCGCGACGAGGGCGCGGAGGAAATCCTTGTCGTCCGAGTACGCGCTCGCGACGAGCCCGCCGCCGCCCGCCGCCACGAGCGCCGCGACGCGCTCGTCCGAGTCGTACGGAACGATCGTCGCGACGGGGCCGAAGACCTCGTGCTCGTGCACGGCGTCGCCGGGACGAGGATCGTCCGCGCGGAGCAGGATCGGCGTCGTGAAGAAGCCCTTGCCCTGCGGCGCGCCGATCGGATGCGCCACGGTGGCCTCTCCGAAGACGACCTTCGCGCACGCGCCGAGCTTGTCGACGCCGCTCCGCAGGTCCCGGAGCTGCGACGCCGTCGCGACAGGCCCCATCGTCACGTCGTCGCGCGAGGGATCGCCGATCTTCACGGCGCGGAGGCGTTCGACGAGCGCCTCGACGACGCCCGCGACCTTGTCCTTCGGGACGTAGAGGCGGCGGAACGCGGTGCACTTTTGGCCCGTTTTCTGGGTCATTTCGCGCACGACGTCGTTCACGAACAGGTGCATCACGTCGCTGCCGTCTTCGACGTCGCGGCCGAGGATGGCGGCGTTCAAGCTGTCGGCTTCGACGTTGAGCTTCGTCCCGTGCGTCAGGACGCTCTTGCCCTCGCGGAGCTTCGCCGCCGTGAGGCTCGAGCCGGTGAACGCGATGACGTCGTGGCCGTCCAGGCGATCGAGCAAGTCGCCGGCGCCGCCGCACACCAAGGACAGCGCGCCCTCGGGCAGCACGTTCTTCTCGACGAAGATCTCCACGATGCGGTGCGCGACGAGGGCCGTGCTCGTCGCCGGCTTCGTCACGATGGGCATGCCCGCGAGGAGGGCCGTCGCCGCCTTCTCCGCGAGGCCCCACGCGGGGAAGTTGAACGCGTTGACGTGCACGGCGACGCCGGCGCGCGGCGAGAACACGTGCTGTCCGCCGAGGCGCGCGCTCCGACCGAGCGGCACGAAGTCGCCGTCGAGCAGCACGCGCGCGTCGCCGAGCTCCTTACCGAGATCGGCGTAGGCGGCGAGCGTGCCCGACGCGCCGTCGACGTCGAACTTCGCGTCGCCGCGCGTGTTGCCGCCGTTGGCCGTCGCGAGCGCGAGGAGCTCGTCGCGCTTCTCGTGGATGGCGCGGGACATCGCGCGGAGCACCTCGCCGCGCTCGGCGAACGTCATCGCGCGGAGCGCCGGGCCGCCCTTCTCCTTCGCGAACGCGAGCGCCGCGCCGAAGTCGAGGCCCTCGGTCGACGTCGTCGCGAGCACCTCTTCGGTCGCCGGATTGACGAGCTCGGCCGCCTTCCCTTTTCCGCGCACCCACTTGCCAGAGACGAAGCTGCCGAGCTCGATCATGTCCTCTCTCCTACCCGAACGTCCGGGCCGTCGCCCAACATTTCCTACCACGCCGCCGCGCCGTGGTAGCCACCTCGACCCCCTCCGCGCGAGGCGCTATATTTGGGGGAATGTCTCGGACCACGATCGACCGCGCCAACGTCACGGCGTTCCTCTCGCGTCCCGTGAAGAAGGCGTCGCCACGCTGAAAGAGGAACATTGGCGTGGGGCCCTCGCAGAGGATCCGCTCACGTTCCACGCATCGAGGCGCTGGGAACACGCGCAGGAAGATGGGGCACGTGACCGACGTGAACGAGCGCCGAGCGGACGCCGAGCGCACCTGAGATTGCGCGCGCTGCTCGACCGAGCCCGACATGTCAAAGCTCGATAAGACGCTCGCGAGTTTATCGCGACGTGACGGTCGAACCCGGCTCTCACGAAATGTCCGAGATCGCGGCAGCGCTCGAAGCCGGCGAGTTGTGGTTCGGGAGACGCTCCGTCTGCTCGAGCAGGCGCTCGGCCGGGGCGACTCTGTACCCGTCGAGCAGGCGTGGGCCGACGTCCGCGGATTTCCGACTGGTGCTCTTGGACGGCGCGCGACGCCGCGAGGACGTCCGCGGCGACGCTCTTCGAGGAGCGTCCCGACGTGTCGATCGTGACGCCGGCTTGCTCGTAGAGCGGACCGCGCGACGCGAGCAGGGCGCGGAGCTCGTTCATGGCCCGAGGCCTGTCGCGCATCGGCCGCACGTCGCCCTGCGTGACGACGCGCGTCCAGTGCTCCTCCGGGCGCGCCTTGAGCCACACCGTCCGCGCGCGGCGCGGAGGAGCGCCCACGTCTCCGCGTCCGTCACGAGCGATCCGCCGGTCGCGAGCACCATCGGCTTCTTCTCGACCAAGAGGCGGCGCAGCACCTCGCGCTCCATCTTCCGGTAGTACGTCTCGCCGTGGATCTCGAAGATCGTCGCGAGCGTCATCTGCGCCTCGCGGACGATGAGCTCGTCGAGCTCGACGAACGGGACGCCGAGCTCCTTCGCCACGGCGGCGCCGATCGTGCTCTTGCCCGCGCCGCGGAGCCCGACGAGGGCCACGACGGGACGGTGCGGCGACGCCGACGTGGGACGCGAAGCCGCGGCGAGGAGCTCTGCGCCGCTCGTCCCCAGCGCCTCGGCGACGTCCTCGAGGCGCGCGACGGAGATGTTCCCCTCCCCGCCCTCGAGCTGCACGAGGAACCGCTCGCTGACGCCCGCGCGTTCGGCGAGCACCCGCATCGTCAGCCCGCACTCCGTCCGCCTTGCGCGCACGGCCGCGCCGAGCCCATGGAGCAAGCGCTCGCGCGACGACGAGCCCTTCGCGGATGCGGGCGCGGGCGCCGCCGCGGGTGCCGCCGCCTTTCGCGCCGGACTCGCGTCGGTTTCCGGGCGGACGTCTGCACCGACTTCCGCGACGACTACCGGGCCGATTCCGATCGTGAACTATAGTTCATCTCAGCCACGCAAGGCGCACTATACTACTTGCACGAGCTCTTGTCGTGGCCTAGAGATCCATGACTCGGGTCATGGCCGAGACGTCATCCGCTCATCCGCCCGTTCGTTTCGAGACCCACCCCGACCGCTACGTCCACTGGAAGCTCGAGCTCCCCGCGGAATACGGAGGCAAGGTCGCGCGGCTCGTCATGGACGTGCAGGAAGATCGCGGCCTCCGCCCCGGCTACCCGCTGAAGCTCAACTCGTACGACCTCGGCGTCGACATCGAGCTCGCCGACGCGCTCCAGCGCATTCGCTTCGAGCACCCCGAGGTGAAGGCGGTGCTCGTCACGAGCGCGAAGGACCGCATCTTCTGCTCGGGCGCGAACATCTACATGCTCGGCAGCTCGACGCACGGCTTCAAGGTGAACTTCTGCAAGTTCACCAACGAGACACGCCTCTACCTCGAGGAGATGAGCGCCGAGAGCGGCGTCCCGAGCCTCTGCGCGCTCAACGGCACGGCCTCGGGCGGCGGCTACGAGCTCGCCATCGCGTGCGACGACATCGTCCTCGCCGACGACGGCTCGAGCGCCGTGAGCTTCCCCGAGGCGCCGCTCCTCGCCGTGCTCCCCGGCACCGGCGGCCTCACGCGCCTCGTCGACAAGCGCAAGATCCGCCGCGACCTGGCCGACGCGTTCTCGACGATCGCCGAGGGCGTCCGCGGCAAGCGCGCCGTCGAGTGGGGCCTGGTCGACGAGGCGCCGCCGCGCGCGAAGTTCGACGAGGCCGTCAAGAAGCACGTCGACGCGCTCCTCGCGAAGAGCCAGCGCAAGGCGTTCCCGAAGATCACGCTCGCGCCGCTCGAGGCGAAGCGCTCGGAGACGGGTGTAGAATACACATACGTATCGCTCACCGTCGACGACAAGGCGCGCACCGCGAAGCTCGTGGTCCGCGGTCCGTCGGGCGACGAGCCGAAGACGCCCGAAGAGCTCGCGAAGAAGGGCTCATCCGCGTGGATCCTCCAGGCGTTCCGCGAGCTCGACGACGCGCTGCTCGATCTGCGCTTCAACCGTCCGAACGTCGGCGTCGTCGCGATCGAGACGGAGGGCGATCCCGAGCGCGTGCTCGCCGTCGACCGCATGCTTGCACAATACAAAGACGACGGGCTCGTCCGCGAGACGTTGCTCCTCGTCAAGCGCGTGCTCAAGCGCCTCGACCTGACGGCGAAGAGCTTCTTCGCGCTGGTCACGCCGGGTTCGTGCTTCGTGGGGACGCTCTTCGAGCTCGCGCTCGCCGCCGACCGCGTCTACATGAAGGACGACGACGACGGCGCGACGTTCGTGCGGACGTCGCCGGTCAACGCGGGCTTCTTCCCGATGGGCAACGGCCTCTCGCGCCTGCAGACGCGCTTCTTGAAGGAGCCTTCGCGCGTGGCGCGCGTGCTCGAGCACACGGACGCGTTCGACACGCGGACGGCGGTCAAGGAAGGCCTCGTCACGTTCGCGCCCGACGAGATCGACTGGGACGACGAGATCCGCATCGCGTTCGAAGAGCGCGCCGCGATGTCGCCCGACGCGATGACGGGCATGGAGGCCTCGCTCCGCTTCGCGGGCCCCGAGACGCTCGAGACGAAGATCTTCGGCCGCCTCTCGGCGTGGCAGAACTGGATCTTCCAGCGCCCGAACGCCGTCGGCGAGAAGGGCGCGCTCACGCTCTACGGCAGGCCGGAGCGCCCCGAGTTCAACTGGAGCCGCACCTGAAGCGTTCGTAGGAGTCCCCCATGTCGTCCGTCGTCAACGATACGAAAATCCCGAACAACGTCGATCTCTCGAGCGACAAGCGACTCCAGCGCGCGCTCGAGGCCTGGCAGCCGAATTTCCTGTCGTGGTGGAACGACATGGGGCCGTTCGGCTTCCAGAAGGACGACGTGTTCTTGCGCACGGCCATCAGCGTCACGAGCGACGGCTGGGCGAACTTCGATTACGTGAAGATGCCCGATTACCGCTGGGGTATTTTCCTCTCCGATCCGGTCAAAGAGCGGAAAATCGGCTTCGGCGACGCGATGGGCGAGCCCGTGTGGCAGCAGGTGCCGGGCGAGCACCGCAACGCGCTCCGGCGCATCATCGTCACGCAAGGCGACACCGAGCCGGCGAGCGTCGAGCAGCAGCGCCTGCTCGGTCACTCGTGCCCGAGCGTGTACGACTTGCGCAACCTGTTCCAGGTGAACGTCGAGGAGGGCCGTCACCTCTGGGCGATGGTCTACCTGCTCCACACCTACTTCGGGCGCGACGGCCGCGAAGAGGCCGAGGCGCTGCTCGAGCGCCGCTCGGGCGATCCGGACAAGCCGCGCATCCTCGGCGCGTTCAACGAACCGTGCACGGACTGGCTCAGCTTCTTCATGTTCACGTTCTTCACGGACCGTGACGGGAAATTCCAGCTCCTCGCGCTCGCCGAGAGCGCGTTCGACCCGCTCTCGCGCACGACGCGCTTCATGCTGACCGAAGAGGCGCACCACATGTTCGTGGGCGAGACGGGCGTGCAGCGCGTCGTCGACCGCACCGCGCAGCAGATGGCGGAGCACAAGATCGAGCACCCCGACCAGGTGCGCGCGCGCGGCCTCATCGATTTGCCGACGATGCAGAAGTACCTGAACCTCTGGTACACGCTGTCGCTCGACTTGTTCGGCGGCGAGATCAGCTCGAACGCCGCGAGCTACTTCGCGACGGGCCTCAAAGGGCGCGCGAAGGAAGACCAATTCGAAGATCACAAGGCGCTCGAAGGCGCGTATGCGATGGACGTCCCGAAGGACGGCAAGATCGTCCGCGAGGACGTCCCGCTCCGCAACGCGATGAACGAGGTGCTCCGCGACGCGTACGTCGACGATTGCCAGCGCGGCGTCGACAAATGGAACCGGACGATCGCGTCGCACGGCATCGACTTCAAGCTCACGCTGCCGAGCCGTCGATTCCACCGGCACATCGGGCTCTACGCTTCGCTCTTCACCGATCCGGCGGGGAACGTCATCGGCAAAGAGGCGTTCGAGGCGAAGAAGAACGAATGGCTGCCGTCCGAAAGCGACAAAGCCTACGTGCAGAGCCTCATGCAAAAGCCCGTGTTCGATCCGAAGCAAATGGCCAATTGGATCGCGGCGCCGAAACAAGGAATCAAAGGGCGCGGCGTCGACTTCGAATACGTCCGGCGCGAAGCGTGACGGAGGAGGGCGCGGGCGCGATCGTCGTCGCCGGTGGCGGGGGCCCCGTCGTCCTGTTCGACGGCGTGTGCAACCTGTGCAACGGCGCCGTGCAGTTCGTGCTCGACCACGAGCGCGGGCCGGTGCTTCGCTTCGCGCTCCAGTCGGACGCCGCGCGGACGCTCCTGGCTTCGGTCGGCTCGGTCGCACGGGTCGACGCGGAGCTCGGCGACGGCCCGGCGACGACCTCGCCGTCGGATGGAGAGAGCGGTGAGAGCGGGCCGGGGACCATCGTGTTCGTCGAAGAGGGCCGCGTGTACGTCCGCTCGACGGCGGCGCTCCGCGTCACGCGCTACCTCCGCGCGCCTTGGCGATTTCTCTACGTGCTGACGCTCGTGCCGCGCTTCCTACGCGACGCGGTCTACCGGTGGATCGGGAAGAACCGCTACCGCTGGTTCGGCAAGACGGAGACCTGCCGCGTGCCGACGCCGGAGCTCCGCGCGCGGTTCTTGGATGAGGGGTGACCGAAGTTCGAGGATGGGGTCGAATCGCGACGGCCGGCTACGGCGTCCTGACGAGCGCGACGGTTCCTCGCTTCTTTCCGCCGGTCAACGCAGTGACGGTGGCGTAGTAGAGCGCGTTGCCGTCGACGGTCATCGAGACGATGGGGTTCGGCGACGAGACCACCGTTTTGTCGCAACGGACTGTTACGCCGTATGGACCGTTCGGCACCAATGCAGAACACAAATGAATCCTATCGAGAGCACGAGCATAGAAGCTATTCGAGTTTCCATTTCCGGCAAGGACAAGCTCTTTGATCCCTTCGATACCGAGTGCCTCGGCTGAGCAACCAGACGTATAGCAGCGAGCGAGCATTTTCGTCGAGTTGGCGACCACACTCAAAGCGCTGTATTTGTCATTTGCATTCCCGAAGACCTTCTCTGCGTTCAACACGAGCACATCGGTCACGCCCGCGTTGCAAGGGATATCGGAGGCGGAGCAGTTCCATGTCTCGTCAGAGGTGTGGAATGGACTGGTCCCATCCACACCAAACAAGTAGATGGAGTTGTTGGTTACGCCCGTCCCATACAGACAAACATCGTCCGCGTGAACCCGGCTACCTTGGTTCTCGTCGACGTCGGCCTCCCAGTTGTCTTCGAGAGCCAGGCTACTCGTATTGAGCTTCCAAAGCTTGTTCCGACCGACGAGGAAGGGTTGCCCATGGGCAACGACCACGGAAGTGGCACCTGCGGATGCGATATCTTTCGAAGCCAAATCTTGCCAATTCCCGCTCGTGATGCACGGCCGCTTGCAGGCCGCCACGACCGTGTCGCTGCCGCGCTGGCCAACCGCGTAGAGATTCGTGGGGTCGACCGAGAGTCGGGCGTTCTTGATGTCGGAAATGAGCTCCCCGGAGACGAATTCACTCTTCTTCGTCGACCAATAGATTCCGTCCGACTGCGCGACGTAGATGGACTCGCCGCCCGCGACGATTTGGCGGATATCGCCCAACGGCTTCGACGTGTCGTCGCCCTCGCACACCCCATCGTTGCACGTCTTGCCCCCGCAATCGTGTGCGCAGCTCCCGCAGTTCTTCGGATCCGTGCGGAGGTCTTTGCCGCACGACGTTGCAGCGTCGGGGTCGCTCGCTGCGTCCTTTCCGCCCGCGGTTCCATTTCCTGCGTCGCTCCGGAGCTCCGGGTCCGTCACGCCGATGAGTGCTCCACATGCAGCAACGAAGCACGCGCCCGCGCCCACCATCGCCGTTTGCATACGAACGAGCAAAAGTCTCCGAAAGGCGATCGGCGCGGCGCTGTCGGGAAAGCGAGAACCCCGTATCATCGCGCTCCTATGAAAACCACGGCGGCCACAGATTTCACTTCGTGCTCCTGACCGTACCTCGAGCTTGGGCCGTTCCGGCATTCTCGACCACGGCATAGTAGAGCGTCGAGCCATCGACCGCCATCGAGACGATGGGCTTGTCGGGGGGCGACGAGACCGTCACATCATTGCAGGTGACCTTCCTCCCATTTCCGGTGTCCTCAAATGCCACCGAGCACAAGCGAATACTAGCGGCATCGCGAGCATAGAAATCACTCGCATTTTCGCCGCCAGCAAGAGCAAGTTCTTTAATTCCACCGAGCTGAAGACTATCGCCTTTTTGAAATACATTTTGAAAATAACCGACACTCAGCACGTTCGCATCGACGACGATACCAAAGGCTTTTTTCGTGTTCGTATAGTTGGAAACGAGCACGTCGACCACACCGATCCTGCAATTGATCTGGGTGCACTGCCTCGTACTCTCGTTTCCGGACTGGTCAAGCAAGTGGAGGGATTCTTCCCCCTCTCTCGTCCAATAGAGAAACGCGGCGTCCGCGTGAACACGACTGCCCTGAGTCTCGTCAACCGAGAGCGTAAAACCCGGCAACAGAATCTCGATCCCGTCGGACGAGTCGCTCACTTTGAGCTTCCAGATCATGCCCTTGCCGACGAGGAATGGTTGCTCATTGGCAACGACGACAGAGGTCGCATCCGCGGAAAGTTCTCGCCAATCCCCACTCTTGCTGCACGGCAACAAGCAAACCGCCACGAATGTTCCATTGGCATTGGCTCCCATGCCGACGGCATAGAGGTTCTTGGCGTCGACCGAGAGCCGGGCGTTCTTGAGATCGGAAATTTTTTCTCCAGCGACGGCCTCACCCGTCTTCTTGGAAGCGTAGATGCCGTCCGCTTGCGCGATGTAGATGGAATCTCCTCCAACGACGATTTGACGAATATCGCCCAACGGTTTCGACGTGTCGTCTCCCTCGCACACGCCGTCGTTGCACGTCTTGCCCCCGCAATCGTGCGCGCAGCTTCCGCAATTCTTCGGATCCTTGCGGAGATCTTCGCTGCACGACGTCGGAACTCCGGCATCGCTCCCCGCGTCCCTCCCACCCGCGCTGCCACTCCCAGCGTCGTTCCGAAGCTCCGGATCCGTCACCCCGATGAGCGCTCCACACGCGGCGGAGAGGAAGGCGAAGGCCCCCGCGCACGTTCGCGCGAAGGCACGTCCACGAGCGGTCTTCGACATGGCGGCCGCGCACGCTCGAGAAGGTTGGATCATCGTACACCTCCGAACCTCATCGCGGCGCCTGCATCGAGGATTCCGCCGTCTCCGCTTTCGCAACGTCGTGGATCGAACCCACCTTGTTGCCCACGACGGCGTAATGGATTCCGTCCTCGGTGATCGCCATCGAGGCGATCGTGGCGTTCTCGAACTTGGCAACCGGGGAGGCGTCGCATCCGGCCCACGTGCACCGACGAATCGCGTGATCGCTCCGAACGTAGAAGGTCTCTCCGTCCAACTCGATTTGGCGGAGATCGGCGCCCGTGCTCTCGAAAAGGGAAGCGTCCTTGCTGAGCGTGCAGCCGGAGACGGAGTCGCGGATCACCGTGACGCCGCGGACGGCCTTCGATGAGCCGTCGATGGCGATGAAGCGACTGTCGTCGAGACTCGCGAAGTCGTTCAGAAAACCGACGACGCTGCTGCTCCACCCGCAAATTTCCATCGAGAATGTTCCCGAATTGTTCGACATACATTGGAATGGCTTGGACACATCGGTCGATGTCCAACAGAGACGTTTGCCCGCGGCTCGAAGCTTGTGCGTCGGAGAATCTTCGAGAGTTGCCTGCGCGCCAGAGGCCAGATTGGCGCTCGGAACGTAGTTGCTCCTATCCAGCTCATCGATGAGGGGCCAAAACTGCCCATTCGTGTCCTTCGTGCCAACGATCACAGCCGGCAACCCCGTGCTATCGGAAGGGGGCTGCACGAAACCTTGGGCAGGAACGATGGACGTGAAGGTCCAATCCGAAAATTTCGCCCGTTTGACGCTCTTAAGTTGGCTCGGCGCGTTGCACGGGAGCTTGCAAACTGCACCCACGAACGAATCTTGCGGCTCGCGATGGACGAGATAGAGATACGTGGCGTCGATGGATAGAGCGGCGCCCGCGCCTTTCACCAGCAGGATGCCCGGCGCCTGCACGTTCCCGGACTTCCGGTCGTATCGATAGACGCCGTCGGTTTGAGACACGTAGTAGTTGTCCGCGTCGACGACGATTTGCGTGATCTCTCCGAAGCCGTCCGCAGACGCGCAGACACCGTCCTGGCAGGCGCGCCCACCGCAACTGTGACCGCATTCGCCGCAGTTCTCTTTGTCGTCTCGGAGGTTCGCCTCGCAGGAGCCCGCGTCGGTTTTACCGCCGCCCGCATCTCCCTCGTCGGCTCCGTCCGAGAGCGTGGGGTCCGTCACACCAATCAACGCTCCGCACGCGGCGAGGAGGAAGGTCGTGCCGAAGACTCCCCCCGCCGCGAAACGTGAAGACCAGCGACGGCGCCCATCCAATCCCGGTGCGCCTTCTCCCCCACCGGTCATTCCTCTCAAAAGGTTCCTCCGAGCGTCATCGACGTACCGCTCCACCGAAGGGTCTTGAGCGCGACGCCGTTCGCCGAGTCTTTCTTCGACGGGGCGGTCAGGACGAGGACGAGCCCCGTCGCGAGCAGCGCTCCGCCGGCCGCGAATCCGATCGTCGATGCGAGCGCGGAGCCCCGCGCTTCACGCATCGCGTCGACGCCGGTCCGGTCGCACGACTCGAGGTCCTTCGAGCAGTGATCGCCGCTCGCCGCGTCGTTCTTGGAGCCGATGGCCGACAGACCGAACACCGCGCCCACGCCGAGACCGACGATGCCCGCCGCTCCGACGACGTAGCCGACCGTCCGCTGCGTCGCGCCGATCCCCGCGGCTTCCGTCTCGTCGTCGTGGGGCCGCGCCGGCTCCGGCGGCGCCGAACTGCCCGACGGCGCCACGTCTTCGAGCGGCGCGACCGTCACACGAAGCGACGACGCAGAGGCGTCGGCGATCACACGTTGTTCGTGAGATTTCTTGCCGTCGGCGCGCGCGACGACGACGTGGACGCCGGGGTCGACGGGGACGGCTCGACCCCATTCGCTGCGGCTCACGGGGACGCCGTCTCGCTCGACGACCAACCCCGCGACGTCCGCCGATGGAGCCACGTCGATGACGAGCGTCGAAAGCGACGCGTTCAGCGCCGAAGCGCTCGCGCGTGCGCTCGCGGCCCATTCCGCGCGATTCGCTCCCTCTGCCACGTCGGCCGCCTCACGGTACGTGCGCCAAGCGCTCGCCGTTTTTCCAGCCTTCTCGTAGCAATTCGCCAGATTCAAGAGCGTGCCGGCGCCGGGGTCGAGGCGCTGGCTTTCTTCGAATTTGGGACACGCTTCTTCGAACCGTCCCTCTTTGACGAGCGAGCGGCCTTCGTCGAAGAGCACCTGGGCGCGCTGACCTTCAGGGGAGGCCCACGCGATATTCGGAGTTCCAAAAGCCCATACAGCAAATGGAATCGACCAGCGCCACGCACTCCTCATTTACGCTCCGACGGCGGGTCTCCCACGTTCGATTTGGACGCGGAAGTCTGTTTTGGATTCGATGGAACGAACGACGCTTTGCCGCTCGGTGGAGTTCGCACGTTCGCGCGGGGCGAGGAGGCCGCGGAGCTCGCAGAGGTCGCCGTCGGCGCGGCAACCATGGGCCCAGGTTGAAGAAGTCGCGATGGCGTCACCGGCGATGGCGGCGCCGAGGTCGACGGTTCGAGCGCTTTTNNGGCGCGGATTCCGAAATGTAGGGGGGGGGGGGGGCGTGTGTGGAAGAGGAGGTTTCTCCACTTGCAGGTACATTCCCACCTTCGACGCCGTGCCCACCGGCCGACGAACGCGTGGCGAAGACGGCCGCGGAGCCCAACGCAACCACGCCGAGCGTCGCCGCGGAGATCATGAAGAGACGCGTCGGCCCGGTCGTTTTCCGCGAGCTGGTCTCGACGGCTCGAAACGTCTCCCGCGCCGCCGAAGGGATTCGCTCGAACACCTCGGTCGTCGGCTCTCCACGCCGCGGGTCGGGCGGGAGCGACTCCGACGATGCATTGAGCCGCGGCCCGTAGACGAGCATCGCTTCCTGCACCTCGTCGTCCTTCGCCGCGAATGGAAGCAGCGCCTTCGCGAGATCTTCGACGCGCTGGTAGCGATTCGCCGGATCCTTTTCGAGCGCGCGCCGCACGACGGCGTCGAGCTCCGACGGTAGGCTCGAGTTCCACATGGCGAGGGGCATCGGCGGCTCGAACAAGACGCTCGTGCAGAGCTGCGCCATCGAATCGCCACGGAACGGCACCCCTCCGGTGAGGAGCATGTAGAGGATGCCGCCGAGGCCCCAGATGTCGGTCCGCGCGTCGACGTCTCCGCCGCGGAACTGCTCCGGCGCCATGAATTGCGGCGTCCCGAAGATTTCACCGGTGCCGGTGAGCTTCTTCGACGCCGTCGCGTCGCCGATCTTCGAAATGCCGAAGTCGAGGACTTTGACGAGCACCGTCCCGTTCGGTCGGCGGGTCACGAACAGGTTCTGGGGCTTGAGATCGCGATGCACGACCGAGGCGGCGTGGGCCTCCGCGATCGCCGCGCAGGCCTGGCGGACGTAGTCGACGGTGACGGCGACGGGCAAAGGCCCCATCCGTTCGAGAAGGGCGTCGAGATCCTCCCCTTCGAGGAACTCCATGACGATGAACGGCATGCCGTTCCGGAGGTGCTCGACGTCGAACACGCGGGCGATCCCTTCCCCTCGAAGACGCGCGGCGATTTGCGCCTCGCGCTCGAAACGGGCGACGAGCGTGCGATCCGAGAGCGTGTGGGGATGAAGGAACTTGAGCGCCACGCGAACGCCCAACGTCAAATGCTTCGCCGCCAGGACCACGCCGATCCCGCCCGCACCAAGCACGCGTTCGACGCGGTACTTCCCCGCGAGCACATCGCCGACGGCGATGGGGAGCTCGGCAGCGATGGGGAGCTCGGCCGTGTCTGTGGGCATGGCGGCAACCAAGCGTACCATGCACCGACGGTGGCACCGAAAAGGATGCCGTCGAAACACCGTTGGCCACACGTCGGCGCACATCGTGCGCGCCACCACACGTCACCATGCCCGACCGCTCTCGGTCGTCTCGGGGAGCCACGGAATCCATCGAAATCGACGGGGCGAAGGACTAGATCCTAGACGATGACGGACATCCTCGCTTCGGAGCGCGGCGCGCGCACGGCGGATCCGCCGCTCGCGAGCCACGACGAGAGCTACGATTTCGGCGGCGCCACGTTCGACTTGCAGAACGCCGAAGACCGCGAGCTCGTGCGGTTCATTCTTTCGCAAGCCCTCTACGGCGAAGCGACGGGCGTGTATTGCGGCAAGTCACTCTATGCCGCGGATTCGCTCGAGGCGGCGCGCTTCTACGTCCGTCAGGCGAAGCAAGAGCTGTCGCATCTCCAGTTGTTTGCCGAGATCTTCCGCGCGCTCGACATAAAGCCGATGCCCGCGCATTGGGTCATTCGATTCTTGTCGTCGCACAACAATTATTACCCGCTGAAGGTGCTCATGGAGCACGCCATCGGCGAGGGCATGGTGCTCGACATCTTCAAGGACCTCCTGCTCCAGACGTTGCCGGACAGCGATCCGCGCGTGCCGCTCATCAAAAAGAAGCTCCGCGTCGTGTGCCGTGAAGAAGAGGAGCACGTCGCGTGGGGCGAGAAGGAGACGCGGCGGCTCTTGGCGGAGAAGCCGTGGCTCTCGAGGCCGTACTACGGGCTCGTCGAGATCCAGATGGCGGTGCTGCCGCTCCTGGTGCGCGCCTTCGAAAAGCGGGGGAACACGCACCCGGTGCTCTCGCATTTGCCGGGGTTCCTCGCGCACGTGCAGGAGCGCGTTTACCGTCAGGGGCGCGCGCTCGGGATCGTGCCGGCGAAACGGCCGCCCCTGCCGCGGCGGGCGCTGGCGATGGGGGAAGGGCTCCTCTTGTTCGCGCGAAGTCAGTTCGCGCGGAGCCACTCGAAGCTCGAGAAGATTTACATCGAGGAGCTCGGGCTCGGCTCGGATCCGGCGGAGTAGCGGGCGCTGCGGCGAGCGGCGCTTGATGCGGGCGGGCCCGAGGCGATGCGGGACGTCACGCCTCCGACGTCGCGCGGAGGGCCCACGCGAGGCCGACGCCGCTCACCACGAAGAGCGCGAGCCAGAGGG
>JBGAHN010000254.1:0-5276 GCA_044226145.1 Labilithrix sp.
GAGCGCGTCGAGCATCTGCTCGGGATCTTTGCCCAGGAAATCGTCGAGCTCGCGGAGCCCCGTCGGAGGTAGCGGCGCCTCGACGACGACGAGCTTGAGCACGCGCTCGGGGTGCTCCTTCGCGAAGTTCATCGCCACGACCGCGCCATAGCTGTGCCCCACGACGATCGCCGGCGCGCCGACCACCCGCTCCACGACGGCCGACAAATCACGCGTCATCGTCGCGACGTCGTACCCCGAGCGGGCGCGCGCGCTGAGCCCGTGCCCGCGGAGGTCGAAGAGGACCACTTTGTGACGGGCGGCGAGCGCCGGCGCCGCGGTGAAGTACCAGGTCGCCATGTTCCCCACGAGCAGGCCGTGGAGCATGACGACGGGAGGGCCGTCGTTCGCCCTTCCCTCCCCGAGCACCTCGACGTGGAGCGTTACGCCGTCTTCGACTTCGAGGTGCATTCGGTGATGAACTCCACGAGCTGCCCCACGCGGAGGGACAAGATCTGTTCGAGCTCCATGGATCCGAGCCACGCGGCGAAGTCGACCTCGGCGCCGTATTTCTCTTTGAGCTTCTCCGCGAGCGCCACGAACTCGATGCTCTCGAGCTCGAGATCCTTCCCGAACGACGTCGCCATGTCGATCGGGACGTCGTCCGCCCATGCGTCGTCGAGGATTTCGCGGACGAACCGCTCGACTTCCCGGAGCACGTCTTCTTTCGTTCGTTCCGTCATGATTCCGTCCACGCGATGATGAAGTCCCGATACCGTTTCGTGCGTACCCACACGTCACCGACGAGCCAGCGATCGCCGGAGCGGTCACGAATGGAGAACCGGCGAGGGTTGCCCGAGAGCCCCTCCCCCGTCGCCTTCGCGGCGGCTTCCTTGACCGCCCAGAGCCGCGTCAACGCCTCGTCGCGCGGCTCGCCCTTCACGAGCTCGAGCTCCGGCGGTGAGAACGAGAGCTCGACGAACGCGTCCGTCCGCGGCTCGATGGATTCGATGTCGATGCCGACCCGACGCCCCTCCCGCGCGAGCGCGACCGCGACGTTGTTCTTGTGCGCGATCGAGACGTGGAGATCGCGTCCGGTGGACGAGCGCACGACGGGCTCGCCCGACGGGGCGCTGTCGATGCGGACCTCGACGGGGAACGTCGGTCCGTGCCCGAGCTTCCAGAGCAGGCCGCGGAGGGCGTCTTTCGCGGCGATGCGGCCGCTCAAGAACGCGCGCTGTTTGCGGGGGCCTTGCCGCTCGTAGTCGGCGCGCTCCTCTTCGCCCATGAAGCGACGGTGGAGCTGGTCGCGCGTGGTCGCGGCGCCGTAGACGTCGGAGAAGAGGACGAAGCCCTCGGGCTGCTCTTCGGCGAGGAGGTGGTTTTCGGGGAAGAGCATGACGTTCCAGAGACGCGCGTCGGTCTCGAAGCGGCGATCTTCCCACCCTTCGATCGTCACCCACGTGCGGCCGTCCTTCGAGAGGCTCAGGTCGGCGACGACGCTCTTGTCGTCCATCGAACGGACGCGGACCGTGCAATCGAGGACGTCGTTCGTGCGCGGGTGACGGCCGAAGAGGCGGAGCTTCGTGATGCGCACGGGCATCGCCATGCGGTTCTTTTCGGCGTTCACCATGACCCAGTAGCCGAAGAGCTGGCCGGCGTTGTCGAGGAGCGCGCCGCGCGCCGCCGGCGTCACGAGCTTCCCGCGAATGCCGTCGCGACCGACCGTGCCGAGATCGACGACGCCCTGGAACGCCTTGCCGTGGAACATCCAGCGATCGTCGTAGAGCGCGCGGGCGTCGTGCACGGCGGGAACGGGGGCCTCGAGCGGCGCGACGTCGGCGGGCGGGGCTTCGGGGTAGGCGTCGGCGAGCCGGACCTTCGCTTCGCTGTAGTCGCCGATGCGGACGTGCACGGCGTCCTCGCCGTCGTACGAGCACGTGATTTTCACGTCGACGGGCTTCGATACGACGAACCACCGGTAGGCGCGGAAGTCTTCGACCGCGACGGCCACGCGCCCGGGGACGAACGACTCGGCGTGCTCGATCATGAGGTCGATCGACGTCGTCATCGGGACGACGGGGTAGCGATCCGAGAGGTTCTCCCATCCCTCCGGCTGTCGGAAGAACGAGTGGTCGACGAGCTCGGGCATCGTCGTGACGGACAGCGTCCGCGTCGTCGTGCCTTCGCGCGGGGCCGGTCGCGCGGCGCGCGGCGAAACCGGGTGGGCCATTCGATGGATCACCGACTGCTGCGCCTCGACCACGTCCTTCATGAGCTGGGCGAACTCGTCGGCGAGGCCTCCGGGGACCACAGGATTTCCTGGGGCGGCGAGGCCCGCCGGAGCGGCCGCGCCGAGCGCGAGGGACGTGGCGTCGAGCGATGCGCCTCGGGCGGAGGCCTCGGCGGCCGCGGAGCGAATCGGAGCGAAGTCGTGGACGAGCGGAACGCCCAGCGACAGCGTCATCGTCGCGGCGGCCTTCGATGCGACGCGCGACAGATCGACGTCGGCGCCCTCCACGTAGACCGCCGCCATCACGCGACGGAGCTGCTCCATCCCGCTACGCTCCTTGACGTTCGCGGCGATGGCCAGGTGCGGACGACCGCGTAGCGTGTCCTCCACGAAGTTCACGAGGCTCCCCGTGCCGACCTGCACGAAGACGCGCGTGCCCTTCGCGTAGAGCGATTCGACGACCTCGCGGAAGCGGACGGGCTCCACCAGGTGATCCACGGCGACCTTTCGGATCGCCGTGACGTCGCTCGGGTACGGCGCGCAGGTGGTGGCCGACCAGAGCGGCGTCTTCGGGGCTTCGAGCAGCAGGCTCCTGAAATTCTCGACGTGCGGCCCCAGGTAGTCCGCGAAGAGCGGCGAGTGGAACCCCGATTGGAACGGCAGCTTTTGAGCGAGGACGCCCATCGTTCGGAACCGGGAGAGCGCCACCTCGATGGACGCTTCGCGCCCGCAAACGATGACCTGGTGGGGGCAGTTGTCGTGGGAGAGCGCGATGCCGTCGAGGCCGGCGATGGCCTCGCGCGCCCGATCGACGCCGCAGCCGGCCGCCACGAAGAGCACGCCCGGCACCTCGAGGCTCCCGGGGCGGATGCGCGCCATGAACGCGTCGATCGTGGGCTCGGACAAGATGCCGGCGGCGAGCATCCCGCTCCATTCGCCGATGCTGTGGCCCGCGATGTCCTTGGGGACGACGCCGAGCGACCGGAGCACGCGGTCGAGCAGGCGGTTCACGTGGATGATCCCCATGCCGACGGTCTCGAGATCCTTCGCGGTCGCGAGGGCCGGCACGGGCAGGTCGAAGTGGCGCGCGACGTCGTCGACGCGCGGCTCGAACGACGAATCGACGCCGGGGAACACGAAGGCGATCGTGCCGCCCTCCGCGAGGAGGCCGCGGGGGGAGAACCAGATGCCGTCGCGCCCGCGCCAAGGGGCGCCGCGAGCCACGACGGTGCGCGCCTTGTCGATGCGCGCGTCCGTGGGATCGAAGACGACGACGCGGGCCGGACCGCCATCGGATCGTGGCTTTCGTCGCGTGAGGGCTTCGGCGAGCGCGGTGGGATCGGCGGCCGAATAGACCACGTACCGATCGGTCGACGAGGTCGTCGACCTCGCTCGGGCCGGCGCAGACGCGACGTGGCCTTCGAGCACGACGTGGGCGTTGATGCCGCCGAACCCGAACGCGCTCACGCCGGCGCGCCGGGGTTGGCCCTCCCAAGGCTCGGCGCGATCGAGGACGCGGAACCGGGTCGACGCCAAGAGCTCGTGCGGCTCTTCGCAATGCAGCGTCGGCAAGAGCAGCCCATGATGCACGGCGAGCGCTGCCTTGATGAGCCCCGCCGCGCCGGCCGCCGGCATCGTGTGGCCGATCATCGATTTGACGGAGCCGAGCACAGCGCGACGATCGCCATCCGCGGCGCCGAAGACGCGCGCCAACGTCGTGAGCTCCGCGGTGTCGCCAGCCGGCGTCCCCGTGCCGTGGGCTTCGACGAGGCCCACGCTCCGCGGATCGAGCTCGGCTTCGCGCCACGCGCGCTCGAGGGACCGGACTTGCCCATCCACCGCGGGGCTCATGAGCGTCGCGCCGCGGCCGTCGCTCGCGATGCCCGCGCCGCGGAGGACGGCGTACACGCGATCGCCGTCGCGCTCGGCGTCTTCGAGGCGCTTGAGCACGACGATGCCGACGCCTTCGCCGATGAGCAGGCCGTCGGCGCGACGGTCGAACGGCCGGATGCGCTCGCTCCGGCTGAGCGCGCCGAGCTGGCAAAAGACGCTCCAGAACGCCTCGTCTTGGCAAAGGTGGACGCCTCCGCAGAGCGCGACGTCCACCCGGCCGCTCTCGAGCTCGCGGCACGCGTCGGTGACGGCGACGAGCGAGCTCGCGCACGCCGCGTCCACGGTGTACGCGGGGCCGTGCAGGTCGAGGCGCTGCGCGATGCGCGACGCCGCGAGGTTCGGCACGAGGCCGATGGCGGCGTCCGGTCCCGCCGCGCCGAGCCCCGCCTGGAACTCGCGCTTCACGCGGAGGAGCGTCGGCTCGTCGATGCCGGGGACGAGCGCGCGGAGCGTGGCGACGAGCTGCTCCGCCGATCGCACGTGCTGCTCGAGCCGGGTGTGCCCCGCGCCGGAATACCCACCCCGACCGAGGATGACGGCGGCGCGCTCGCCGGGCAGCGGCCGGTCGTCGTACCCCGCGTCCGAGAGCGCCGCGGCCGCGACTTGGAGGGCGAGGAGCTGGTCGGGCTCCGCGCCGCGCACCGCGACGGGCATGACGCCGAAGCCCGTCGCGTCGAACGCGGCGAACGCGTCGACGAACCCGCCGCGTCGGCAATAGAACCGATCGCCGCCGGACGCGTCCTTGTCGAAGAAGACCGGATCGATGCGCCCCGCGGGCACGTCACCGATCGCGTCGACGCCTTCCTTCAAGTGGCGGAGGAAGGCGTCGAGGTTGGGCGCGCCCGGGAAGAGGCACGCCATCCCGACGATGGCGATCCTCATGCGATGCGCTCGATCTTCGCCGCCGTGAGGACGACCTGCGGCTCTGTCCCGAAGAGGAGCTCTTCGAAGAATTGCTCCACACCGTCTTCGGGATCGATGAGGGCGACGCCGCGGCGCTCGTACTCTCGCTCGAGCTCCGGTCCGATCATGCCGGTGCCCCTCCAAGGACCCCAGTTGATCGACAGGACGCGCCCCTTGACGGTGCGGTGCAGGTGGTGCGCGAGCTTGTCCAAGGCGTCGTTCGCCGCGGCGTAGTCCGTCTGGCCGCGGTTGCCGAACGCCCCCGAGA
>JBGAHN010000037.1:0-36939 GCA_044226145.1 Labilithrix sp.
CGATGTGGTTGTCCTTGATGAGCACGGCCGACCCGAGATCGTTGCGGTGGTTGTGCCCGCCGCCCTTGCGCACGGCGTAGCGCTCGAGCACGCGGAGGCCGGGCGTCGTCTTGCGCGTGTCGATGATGCGGGTCCGGCTGCCCGACGGCAGCGCCGCGACGAACGAGCGCGTCGTCGTCGCGATGCCGCTCATGCGCTGGGCGAGGTTCAACGCCACGCGCTCGGCCATGAGGATGCTCCGCGCGCGGCCGTGGACGGAGAAGAGCGCCGTGTCTTTCACGACCTCGACGCCGTCGGTGACGAGCGCTTCGAACCGAACGTCGGGATCGACGAGCAAGAAGACGCGCTCGGCGACGGGGGTGCCGCAGGCCACGAGCGCGTGACGGGCGACGCCGCGAGCGGTGGCGATCGCGTCCGCCGGCACGCAGGCCTCGGTGGTGACGTCGCCCGCGCCGAGATCTTCCTCGAGCGCGCGCGTGACAATGGGATCGACGTGCGAAATAAGCAGCTCGCCAAGGTTCGTCACATCCGGTGAGTTAGTCGATGCGCGGGCGGAACGCCAAGCCGATTCACAGCCGGTAGCCGCTGGTCAGGACCTCGCGGAACACGTTGCACGCCGCGTGGAACGCGACGCTCGCGCCGATTCCGCCCGTCCGGGCCCGGAGCCAACCGAACAGGAGCGACGGGAAGAACACCGCGAGGCGCATCGGCGAGTGGATCGTCGCCAGGTGTCCGAGGGCGAAGATCGCGCTCGTGAGCACGAGCGACGGCCCGATCTTCGCCCCGAAGATCGACACACGAAACGGCAGCGCTTCGTCCAGGCGCGACTGCAGATAGCCCCGGTAGAACGCCTCTTCCGGCAGCGCGATGATCACGATCTGGCCGAAGACGTCGTTGAGTAGCGACCACGGCTCGAGCTTCCACGCGAACGGGCCGCGCGGGTGCCAGAACGCGCGCCACCCGAAGAAGAACGGGACGAACGTGACGGCCGCGAAGAGGGCCGCCCAGCCGAGCGCGACGAGCACGTGGCGCGCGAGGGCGCGGACGTCGAGGCGACCGGGGAGGACGAGTCCTCCGAGCGAGAGGCCGAAGCGCTCGACGTGCGTGTCGTCGCCGCGCCAAACGAGGAGCCACACGGCGCCCAGGAAGAGGAACCCGACGAGCGTGGCCACGTAGCGATCGGGCAAGAGCCCGGGAACCGAGACGACGCTCACGCACGCGGTGACGACGGCGGAGACGGCGAGGCCTTCGAAGAGCGCGCGGAACGAGACGGCGGGCGCGGCCGATTCGCGAGGCCGCTCGAGCGCGCTCACCGGCACCCGATGCGCGCCGCGAAGATCTCCGACTGCGTCGTCCGAGGCTCCTGATCTTGCCACGCGAGGTACCACTCGTTCTTCTCGGGGATGCCCGCGAGCGACGGGCGCGGGCTGCTCGCGTCGTAGATGCGGAGGAGGGAGCTCGGCGGGCTCACGCCGTCCCGCGACAGGAACGACATCTTGATCTTGCCGCCGTCGTAGTAGGCGACGGCCACGCGCCCGCCGTTCGACGCGATGGCGGGGTGGCCGCTCTTGTCGCCGAGCTTCTTTCGCCAGACGACCTTCCCTTCCTTCGAGTCGATCATGGCGGCGAACGCGCCGCTCGGCTCGACGTGCCACGCGACGAAGCAGCCTTCCGCCCCGCACGCGATGTCCGGGGCGTCGGCGAGCGACGTGTCCCCCGGAGGCGTCATCGGCTCGACGTTGCCGAACTCGCGCGTCGCCTTCGCCTTTTCCTTGACGTCGTCGAGCCCTCCCTTGCCGATGTCCGAGAGGGCGACGCGCATCCGCACGATGGTCCGCGCGCGCTCGAGATCGAGCCGGTAGGCCACGAGGAGCGTGCCCGGGCCGACCGCGATGCTCGGGTACCGGACCTTCGGCGGCGGCACCTTGGACTTCGGCTTCGCGACATAATCCGTGAGCCGCATCTCCGGGCTCGCGACGTCGAGGCTCGGCGTCAGGCGCCGCACGTAGAGGTCGTCCTTCTTGCCGTCGCGATCGTCTTGCCACGCGACGAAGAAGCTCCCGTCGGGGCCCTGATCGATGGACGGCCAGTACGCCCCCGGTCGCGCGGCGCCGACGAGCACGCTCTGGCCGTTCGATGCGTCGATGCGCCCGTCCGCGTCGAGGAGCCGCACGCGAACCCCCGCCTCCCGACCCTTCGCGTCCCACCACAAGAGGACCGAGCGATCGGCGCTCTGGCTCACGAGCTGCGGACGCTGAGCCTCGGTCGCTTCGGGGGTGAGATCGCGCGCGGGACCCACGTTGCCACCGGCGCCGTCGAGGAGGACGCCGTAGACGTGGTCGCGCTTCTCCTGCTCGTGATCGTCGGTCCAGACCACGAGCGCGCCCTTCGGCGTGGCGATCACCGTCGGCCGCTCGGCGCGGCGCTCGGTCGCGCGACGCGGACGCGCGAAGAACGCCGGACGGCACGTCCCCGTCAGCTTCTCCACGAACTTCGCCTGCTCGACGAAGCTCCGCCCCACCACGGCGCCCGCGCCTCCGACGGCGATGGCGTCTTGGAACTTCTTTTGGGCCTCGCCGAACTGGCCGAGGGCGAAGAGCTTCTGCCCCTCCCCGATCGCGGGCACCCAGCGCGGCTCTTCTTCGTTCGTCAGCGTGACCGACGCCGTGCTCGGAAGGCCCGAAGGCGCCGACGTCGCGGTGGAGACGACGACCGGCGCGAAGACCTGCGGGTGGACGAACCGAATCCACACGAAGAGGACGAGCGACAAGCCGATCGCGAGCCCCACCGCGGAGGCGGCGATGCGACCGGCCGACGGCGGACGCGGCAAGGCGGGCCCCTCGCCCGATCCCGCGAGCCCCGACGAGGCCGCCGAGTGCCGGAGGAGATCCACGCCGGCTTGGGAAGGATCGCCGCTCGAAGCGCCGGAGCGCGGCTTCGGACTGCCGGCATCGCGCCCGAGCGGCAACGGTCCCGAGCCGAGCGCCCGCTCGGACGAGGGCGGCAACGCGAAGTCGCTCCCGACCACCAACGGCGGCAAATAGCGGCCCGACTCCCCAGCGAGGTTCGGAAAGCTCGCGTTCGACAGGGGCCGCTGCCCCCACGCCTCGACGAACGCGTCGGCGAGCTCTTTGGCCGACTGGAAGCGCTGCGCGGCGTCGCGCTCGAGGCACTTGAGAAACCACGCGTCGAACGACGCCGGCAGATCCGCCCTCGCGTGCGATGGCACCGGGATGGGCGACGTCGCGATCGCCGCGAACGTCATCGCGACGCCCTGATCCATGTTCCAGACGGGCCGACCGATCAGGCACTCGTAGGCCATGCAGCCCACGGCCCAGAGATCGGCGCGGTGGTCGACGTTCCCCTGCCCTTTGACCTGCTCTGGCGACATGTACGCCGGCGTACCGAAGACGGCGCCCTCGCGCGTGAGGCGCTTCTGCGCTTTGTCCTCGGGGTTGAGCGGCGCGTAGAACTTCGCGAGGCCGAAATCGAGGATCTTGCAGAGCTCGGCGCCGTCTTCGCCCTTCGTGAGGAAGATGTTCTCGGGCTTCAGATCGCGGTGCACGATCCCCGCCGCGTGCGCCTTCATGAGGCCGCGGGCCGTGTGGAGGATGACGAGGATGGTCGTCTCGACGTCGATGATGCGGACGCGCGCCATCCGGTCGTAGAGCGACTCGCCCTCGAGCAGCTCCATCGTGATGAACGGCCGGCCGTCGTCGAGGCGCCCGGAGTCGTAGATGTCGACGATGTGCGGGCTCTTGATGCTCGCGGCGGCGCGCGCTTCGCGGAAGAACCGCTCGATGACCGTCGTCGAGGCGCTGAGCTCCGACGCGAGGATCTTCACCGCGACTTTCTTGCCGAGGGAGAGGAGCTCGGCCTCGTACACGGCCGCCATGCCTCCTCGTCCGATTTCCCGAACGATGCGGTACTTACCGACGAGAACCTGCCCGGCCGGGAGCTTCGATTCGGAGGTGGCCATGCCCATTGCGCACGAAACGCGGTCTGCGCGCAGCAACGATAGGCGCAAACGCGAAAATCCTACGATGAATCGAACGAGAACGGAAAGCTCTTCGGCAAGGTCCGGCTCGCGGGCCGCCGGTCGGTCGAAACGCCTGGGAAAATGGCGGCACGGCAGGACCGTCTTGCCCACATCGGCGGTCATGGGTGCGCGCCGTGGTTCCGAGGTTGATGAACGGCGTCGTTCGACGTCATCATGGGATGGGCGAGAGCGGGAACGCGCGAGCGCGAGGGGACGACGTCGATGAAGTCGAGGGAAGTTCAAGATCGACCGGCAGAGGCGCCCATCGGCGTCGAGTCTCTCGATGCCGAAGCCGCCGAGGCCGAGGATCCCCAGGCACGCCTGGCAGCGATCGGCGAGATCGCCGCCGAGATCGCGCACGAGCTCCGCAACGCCCTGCAGGTCATCTCCGCGAACGTCTACCTCGCGCGGCAAACCCCCGAGAAGAGCGACGCCCAGCTCGCGAAAATCGAGCGGAACGCGCGCCTCGCGCACTCCATCGTCGACGATCTTCTCGCGCTCGCGCGCCGCGAACGCTTGCGCGCCGAGCCGACGTCGCTGCAGAACGTCCTCGACGACGCCCGCGCGGACTTGCCGGAGCCGCTCGCCATCTTCCAAGACGCGCTCGAGCCGCGGAACCTCGAGGTCCACGCGCATCACGGGCTGCTCGTGAGGCTCTTCCGCGTCTTGTTCGACAACGCCACCCTCGCGAGCGCTCCTCGCCGCCCCACCATCCGCGTGCGCGCGAACCGCGAAGCCTCGGGCGTGGTCATCGACGTCCAGGACGACGGCCCGGGCGTCGCGGAGGGGATCGCGAGCAAGATCTTCGAACCGCTGGTGAGCGGTCGCCCCAACGGCACGGGGTTGGGGCTCGCCCTGGCGCGCCGCATCGCGGAGGCACACGGAGGGGCGATCCGGTTGGCGCCGTCGGAAGGTGGCACCGGGGCGCGCTTCCGCATCGAGCTGCCGAACGGCGGATGACTCCGGCGGAAGGCCCGCGAGGACGTCGACCTACGACGACGATCGCAGCACGAGCGGCCGAACGGCGTCGACGGTCATGCGCGAACGCGCGCCCTGGAGGAACTCGAGCTCCGCGGAGCGGAAACGCTCGAGGCGCACCCACCGCCGGAGGCGATCGCGGGCGTCCGCGTAACTCAGATCGTGGTACGGGTGAACGGCGCTCCGGAAGGCCTCCCGCAGCACGTCTTCCGTCATCGCGTCGATCGGGGTCACCGCCGCGTCGACGTACCACGCCGCGCGGACCTGATCGCGGAGCATCTGCGAGAGCTCGGCCTCCTCGATGCCTTCGCGCTTGAGGAGCGCGGTCAGCGCCGCCGGACCGCCGACGCGATCGGCGAGATCTTCTCGGGCGTCCGCCACCTTTCGAGGCAACGCCGGCGGCTCTTCGCCGCGGCGAAGGAGGAGCGCGGCGAGCATGGCGCGCGCCATGAGCCGGTCCATCGCCAGACGGACGTACCGCTCCGAGTATTCGCCCTCGGGCATCGGGACACGGTCCATCGTGGCTTCGCAGCGCGCGAAGAACGCGAGCTGGCGCTCCGTGAGAAACAGGGGACGCGCGACGCCGCCCGTCTCGGGCGTGGTGTAGCGCACGGCGATCCGATCGACGACCGTGCCGACCTCTTCGGCCCGCGCGGACGAGCCGAGCATCCAAGCGCCGATCATCGCCGCGACGCCGACGCGCAGGCCGCGAAGGCACGCGCTCATGTCGACGACGAACCGCCGCTGCCTTCCCCGACGGTCGATTCGCTCGGACGCGTCGCGCGACGCGTCTGCACCGTGGCGTCGCGTTCCTCGCGCATGTGCTCGTGGTGATGCGCGAAGCCCCTCGCGGCACGTCGAGCCTTGAGGAACTCGGCGAACGCCACGATGAGATCGAGCTCGCGAGCCCCGAGGGCGTCGCCCAGCTCACGCAGGTGCTGACGAAGCGCCTCGGCGTTGCGCTGCGGTCGACCGCTTTGGGACTTCGGCGGCTCGGCGTCCGCCGCCGGCGCCGCGGCCGGCAACCCGGGCATGCTGTCCAGGGAAGACTCCTCCGTCGAGGGCGGGCCCTCCGCCCACGCGGGGCGCGGGATGGCTTGGATCGCGTGCGCGCTGAGCCAGGCTTCCATGAATGTCCGGAGCCGCTCGCTGCGGAACGTGAACCAGCGCTCGCGGTCGGCGCCGTACGACATGAGGACGTCCTTGAACCGCCGAAACGCACCTTTGCCGTCGATGGCGTGCGCCAGCTTCGCGCGGAGCTCGACGTCGTCCACCATCGGGATGAAGCGCTCCATCCACCGGTACTGCTCGCGCGACGACACGGGATCGATCCGCAGGTAGTTCGGATCGACGCTGATGCGCGCGTGCATCTGCGGATCGGCGACACCGTCCACGACGCGAAGCACTTCGCCCGTCGTCAAGTGAAGGTAGCTGTGCACCTCGGGCGCGTTGTTTTCGAAAGCGTCTTCGAGCGCTTCCCAATCCACGGGAACTTCGCGGAGGGGAGCCGTCGAGGGACGGACTTCATCGGTCATGGTTGTCTCCCTTCAAAGGCAAGCACGAGGCTCGGGGCCCGAAATGCGTTCAACCGCTGGGCATGCGGCAAAACGAGTCAACGTCGCGAAAGATCGAAAGCGGAAGACAAGGGAAAGCAAAAGGAGCTGCGAAGAATTCCTTCGAGGATCGCACGGCGCGCCGTTTCGCGGAAGGGCTTCGACACCCCGTTCGTCGCCTTTCCTCCGAGCACGAGCTCTTCCGGGGAGGAAGCCGCGGGGGTCCATGAAGGCTCATGAGGGCCCATGAGGGCCCATGAGGACATGGGGCCGCGGCCCCAAAGAATGCCGCGACGCAACATGCGACGCGAGCAGGCATCGACGGTCTTGGCTCGAACGCGTCCAAATGCGTCAGCGCTGCGTTCGGGCGCGCGCGACGGCATCTCTCCAGCGGTCGAGATGACCACGGCGTTGGATCTCGTCCATGGCCGGGGAGAACGTTCGATCTTTCGGGATCATGCGCGCGGCGTCGTCCAAGCTCAACATGCCGAGCCCGACGCCGGCGAGCATCGCGGCCCCCGACCGGTCGATTCGACCTCGACGGGGCGCTCGACGTCGACCCGGGCGATGTCCGCCTGGAACTGCGCGAGCAGGTCGTTTTTCGCGGCGCCGCCGTCGATTTTCAACGCGTTCAAGCCGCGGCCGGCGTCTTCCACCATGGCTTCGAGCAAATCCCACACTTCGAACGCGATGCCTTCGAGCGTCGCGCGCGCCAGGTGCGCGGCGGTCGTCCCGCGCGTCAGCCCGGTGATGGTGCCGCGCGCGTCGGGATCCCAGTACGGCGCGCCGAGCCCCGCCAGCGCGGGGACGAACGCGACGCCGTCCGACGACGGCACCTGCCGCGCGAGCGCCTCGATGTCCGCCGCGCTCCGGACGATGCCGAGCCCGTCCCGCAGCCACTGAACGGCGGCCCCGGCGATGAACGCGCTGCCTTCGAGCGCGTACGTCACGCGCCCGTCGATCTGCCAGGCCACGGTCGTGACCAGGCCATGGGTGCTCGTCTTCTTCGACGAACCGATGTTCACCAGGGCGAACGCCCCCGTGCCGTAGGTGCACTTGGCGTCGCCTTCGCGGAAGCAGGCCTGGCCGAAGAGGGCGGCCTGCTGATCGCCGGCGATGCCGGTGATGGGGATGCCGTCCGGGAGGAACCCGACGCCCTTCGTGACGCCGATGGCGTTCTTGGCGCTCGGCACGATGTCGGGCAGCACGCGCTTCGGCACGCGGAACGTCGCGAGCATCTCGTCGTCCCACGCGAGCTTGCCGAGGTCCATCAAGAGCGTCCGCGACGCGTTCGTCACGTCCGTCGCGTGCACGGCGCCGGCCGTCAGACGATGGATGAGGAACGTGTCGATCGTGCCGAAGGCGAGCTCCCCCGCCTCCGCCCGCGCGCGCGCGCCTTCGACGTGATCGAGGATCCAGGCGATCTTCGTCGCCGAAAAATACGCGTCGACGACGAGCCCGGTCCGCTCGCGCACCTTCGGCTCGATGCCGCTCGCCTTGAGCGCCTCGCACTCCTTCGCGGTGCGCCGGCACTGCCAGACGATGGCGCGGAAGATCGGCTTGCCCGTGCGGCGATCCCAGACGAGCGTGGTCTCGCGCTGGTTGGTGATCCCGATGCCGGCGATGTCGGCGCCGACGACGTTCGCCTCGGCGAGCGCGCCCCCGACCGCCGCGCCGACGCTCGACCAGATCTCCTCGGGATCGTGCTCCACCCAGCCGGGCTTCGGGAAGTGCTGCGGGAACTCGACCGATCGCTTGCCGAGCGTCTTGCCGTCCTTTGCTACGACGAGCGCAGTGGAACCGGTCGTACCTTGGTCGATCGCGAGCAAGTACTTGGACATGGTGAGAGGAGGCTACCCCATGGCCACCAAGTTCCCTACGATGCAACGCAGCCATGCCGACCTCGCCGACCTCCGCCGAACTGCAAGAACGCCACGCCCGCTACGTCCTCACCCCTTGGGTGGCTCAAGGCGGACTGAATGCCCCGGTCATCGTCCGCGCCGAAGGTCGCCACCTCTTCGACGCCGAGGGCAACCGGTACTTCGATCTGGGCAGCGGGCTCGTCGCCGTGAACCTGGGGCACGGCCACCCCGCGGTCGTCGCGGCCATCCAGGAGCAGGCGCAGACGCTCGGCTACGCCGCACCGAGCTTCTTCAACGACAAGCGCGCGGAGCTCGCCGCGGAGCTCTCGGCCATCTCGCCATGGAACGCGTCCGGGGAAGGCTGCCGCACGTTCTTCACGACGACGGGCGCGGAGTCCAACGACGACGCCGTCCGCATGGCGCGCGCGATCACGGGGCGGACGAAGGTGCTGTCGGCGTACCGCTCGTTCCATGGGTCGACGGGCACGTCGATCACGCTGACGGGCGAAGATCGACGCTGGAACGGCGAGCCGGGCGCGCCGGGGATCGTCCGCTTCTGGGCGCCCTACCCCTACCGCTCGCCCTTCTACGCGACGAGCCCCGCGGAGGAGACGGCGCGCGCCATCGATCACCTCGAGCGCGTGCTCGTCCACGAGGATCCCAAGCGCGTCGCGGCGATCTTCATCGAGCCCGTCGTCGGCTCGAACGGCGTCATCGTCTACCCCGAAGGCTACCTCGCGGAGCTCCGCGCGCTCACGTCGAAGCATGGCATCCTGCTCGTCTGCGACGAGGTCATGACGGGCTTCGGCCGCACGGGCGCGGCCTTCGCCGCGGAGAAATTCGGCATCGTCCCCGACATGATCACCTTCGCGAAGGGCGTGACGTCGGCGTACCTCCCGCTCGGCGGCGTCATGGTCCGCGAGGAGCTCGCGCGCACGTTCGACAAGCGCCCGCTGCCGTCGGGCCACACGTACTCGGGACACCCGATGTGCGTCGCCGCCGGGCTCGCCGCCGTGCGCGCGTACAAGGCCGAGGGCTTGTTCGAGCGCGGTCGGACGATCGAGACGTGGCTCCGCCGCGATCTCGGCGCGCTCGCGGACAAGCACCGCGTGATCGGCGACGTCCGCGGGATCGGCGCGTTCTTCGCGCTCGAGCTCGTGAAAGATCGCGCCACGAAGGAGCCGCTCGTCGCGTGGCACGGCGACGGCCCGGGCGTCCTCAAGACCTTCTACGCCGAGCTCCGCAAGCGCGGCGTGTACACCTTCGGCCGGTACAACGTCGTCATCGTGGCGCCGCCGCTCACGACGACGGAGCCGGAGCTCGCCGAGGCCATGACCGCCATCGACGCCTCGCTCTCCGCGCTCGAAGCGCAGCTCTGAGGCGTCAGAGCTCGAGCACGCGAGCGCAGAGTCGCTCCTTCAACGCTCCCCACGATTCAACGTCGAGCCCCTTCGGTAGCGGCGCGTCGTCGGCTTCTCCGAAGTAGGCGAGGCTCCGAAGGAGGTGTCCTGTATCGGTCGCCGGGTACTTCTTCACGAAGAGCTCGATCGCCGACGCGAGCGACCCTCCCGCGACGCCGTGCGAGAGCAGCGCGTCGAGGTCCCAAAAGTCCTTGGCCGCGCCGCGACCTGCAATCGCCGAAAGCTTCATGCAGAGGAGATCCTCCAGCGAAGCGACGGTGACGGGAAGGCCCTCGGAGAGGTGCGGCTTTTCCAGCAGCGGATACCGGTACGACAGGATCGAAACCGGGACCCCGTCGACTTCCAAGTGCAACGTTCCACGGGCCCGACCGGTCTCGCGTGCGTGCGACTCCGATGGCAGAGAAGCGAGGAGACGTTCTGCGAGTCGGTCAGCGTCGAAGTCGTGCGGCACGAAGAAGTCGAGGTCGATCGAGCTTCGGTGCCCCAGGCTCAGCCCGATGGCGACGCCACCAGCGAGGTAGACGTCTTCGTCGAGGAGCGGACCGAGCGCGAACACGGCGCGCCGCTGGGCTTCGCTCAGGATCATGCGCCAGCCCAAGCGGGTCGTCCTCCTCCACGCGCTTGCGGCATGGATACGCCCGACACGAGCGCCCAATACGCGAGATCACGAGGAGCAAGTCGAGACGTGCCTTTCTCTCGGATGAACGTCGCGAGCTCGTCCTTCGTGAAGCGCGCACGCAGCCACCGCATGGCGTCGAGCGTCCCGCGCGCCATGACGCGCTCCATGACGAGCTCTCTGTCCGCCGAGCGGCTCAGGTCGAGCGCGTCGGGATCGACGTCCCAGAGCAAGCGAACGACGTCCGGCGGGAGTGCCATCCGAAATAATTTACCACCCTTCGCGGCGAGCGCTGCGGATTCGCCCTTCGATCGCCACGGACTCCACGGACTCCGGGGACTCCACGGAGCGAGCCGCGCTCCCCAATCCTCCGATTACGACGTCGGTAGGACGACGCGGAACACCATCCCGCGATCGGGGAGGGGCTCGGCCGAAATCGTCCCGCCGGCGGCGGTGACCAGGCCATGGGCGATCGATAGTCCGGCTCCGGCGCCCTCCTTCGGCCCTCCGGGATGGGCGGAGAAGAACGGCTCGAAGAGGCGATCGACCGCCTCCCGGGGGACCGATTCGCCGGTGTGACGAATCTCGACGAGCGCGGCCGACCCGCCGACGGCGTCGACGACGATGCGCACCTCGTTCGTTTCGGCCGCTCCCGGCGCGATGGCCTGCGTCACGTGGGTCAGCACGTTCAAGAACACTTGACCGAGGCGGGAGCTGCTTCCCCGGACGTACACCTTCGCCCGGTAGTCCCGGACGACGTGCGCGCGCGCCCGCAGATCGTGCTCCGCGAGGTTCACGCACACGTCGAGGATCTGCTGGACGTCCGCCGTCGCGTGGTCGAGATCGTCGCTGCGCGAAATCATCTTGAGGTCGTGCACGATGTCGCGCATGCGCTCGGATCCCTCGCGGATCATCGCGATGCACGAAGAGAGCTGCTCCTTCAGCTCCGGCCGCACGTATTCGGCGCGCGCGAGCTCGCGCTCCATGATCGTCACGTTCCCGAGCACGTACGCGAGGGGGTTGTTCAGCTCGTGCCCCACGGACGCCGCGAGCCGCCCGAGCGACGCGAGCCGATCGTTGACGACGAGCTGCGCTTCCATCTTCTTGCGCGTCGAGATGTCCCGCGCCGTCGCGAGGATGGCGAGCTTGCCTTCGTAGACGATCCGCGTCCCCGAAGCCTCGACGGTGATCAACGAGCCGTCTTTGCGGACGAGCCGCTCTTCGATGAGCGGCAACACCGCGTCGGACCTGTGGAGGATCTCGTCGATGCGCTCGTGCGTGAGGTTCCAGTCGTCGGGGTGGACGATGTCGCTCACGGGGCGCCCGACGAGCCCTCCCGGCGGGTACCCCAGCATCCGCAGCCCCGCCGCGTTCGCGTACAAGATCACCGAGCCACGATGGACGATGAGGCCGTCCGCCATGTTCTCGAGCAAGAGCCTCGCGCTCGCCTCCGCATGGCCAGGGATCTCGTCGATCTCGTCGCCTTCGCCGTCGCTACCGGCGAAGACATCCCGCGCGACGGCGAGGACGTCGGCTCGCCCCTCCCTCTCGAGAAGCGCCTCGATGACGTTGAAAGCGTCCTTTCGGTCCAAGCACCCCACCCCTCTCCCGATACCGACCTTAGCGCCGCTTCGGCCTCCCGAAAATCGACGAAACGACCAGCATGGCCCCCGCGACGCCGCTCGTCCACGCGAGTCCCCGCACGAGCGGGCCACTTTCGCCGCGACCGTGGAGCGTCAGCGCGGCGACCCCCGCCGCGATGGCGACCGCCGTGTAGATGAGCTGCCGCCCGATCGTGTAGACGGTCTGGGCCGCCTCGCTCATCCCCCGGACCCGCACCTCCATCTCGCCCCGGGTCGCGCGCACGAGGTATTTGCGGAGATCGTCGGGGAGCGTGACGGCGCCGAGCGCCATGTCGCGCACGGTCTCCATCGCGACCTTCTGCCAGTCGCGGTTGCCGAGCACGAACTCCTGCATGTACGGCTTGATGATCGCCACCGGGTGGAGCTCCGGATCGAGCAGCGAACAGCAGCCGTAGACGAGCAGGATCGTGCGCTCGAGCAGGACCCAGTCGCGCGGCACGTGGAAGGTGCCGGAGAGCTCCTTGAGCCCGACGTTGATCTTCCGCAAATCGAGGAGGTTCTCGATGCTGCGCTGCGGGTCGACCTTGATGTCCTTGAGGTTGAAGCTCTCGAGCTTGACCTCTTCCTGGAAGCGGCGGTGGAAGTAGTCGACGATCTTTTCGCTGACGGCGTCGTCGCTCGTGCGCGAGAGAAAGCCCATCTTGCGGAGCGCGCGGACGAGGCGGTCGGTGTCGCGGCGAATGACGCCCTCGAGGAACTCGGGGATCCCCTCGCGCATCGGCTGCGAGAGCTCCGCGACGGCGCCGAAGTCGAGCAGCACGAGGTTGCCGCGGTCGTCGACGAGGATGTTCCCGGGGTGCGGATCGGCGTGGTAGACGCCGTCGACGAAGATCATCTGGCAGTAGACGCGGACGAGGCGGGTCGCGAGCTCCTTCTTGTCGACGCCCATCGCCTCGAGCCCCGCGACGTCGGTGAGCTTCTTGCCCGTCACGAACGTCGTCGTCAGGACGCGCTTCGTCGAGAGCTCGCGGAGCGGCGTCGGGAAGATCACGCGCGGATCGCTGGTGAAATTTGCCGCGATGCGCTCGATGTTGTTCGCCTCGGCCTCGAAATCGAGCTCCTGGTTCAAGAGCTCGCGGATCTGGTGGTAGTACGCGTCGAGCCCCTGCACGGGCGCGAACCACTGCACGATCGTCATGATCCGGCGGATCGTCCGGAGATCGAGCCGCACGATCTCGTCGATGTCCTGGTGCTGGACCTTGACGACGACGCGCACGCCGTCCCTCGTGCGTGCTTCGTGCACTTGGCCGAGCGACGCGCTCGCGATCGGCTTGCGCTTGAAGACCTCGAAGAGGTCGGCGATCGGCCTCCCGAGCTCGCGTTCGACGCGCGGCGCGATCTCCGAGAACGGCCGCGGGGGCACCTGATCTTGCAGCCCCTCGAGCTCGGCGCGGAACGCCTCGGGCAGGAAGTTCGCCATGATCGACAGGAGCTGGCCGACCTTGATGAAGAGCCCCTGGAGGGCGAGGATCGTCGCGTACACGCGCCGCGCGTTGCGCTGGTGGACGCTGGCGATCGTGCGCTCGCGGTACGCCGCGCCGAGGAACTTCGCCTTCCAGACGAGCCACAGGTAGCTGAAGATGACGACGAAGGTCGTCGTGTACGCCCGGACGAACCGCCACCTGTGCTCGAACTTCCGGCGGTAGCGCACCGGTTCGCCGGCGCGCGATCCTCGATCGGCGCGGCGCTTGCGGCGCGGGGGGGCCGGTCGCGGCGCGGCGATCTCCGGCTCGGGCGCGAACATGACCTCAGCGTAGAGCACCGAACGAGCCGAGGACCCAGTATTTTCGCCGAAAATTTTCGCCGAAACCGGCCTTCCGCCGAGCCAACGTCGATCCACCACGCACGCGCTACGGCCGTCGCTCCCGGGCGCCGCGGGCGCGGGACGCCATCGCGAAGAGGGCGTCGTGCACGCGCGGGCGCGCCGCTCGAACGGCGACGTTGTCGCGCGTCGGGTGCACGCGGTTCGTCAGGAGCGCGACGACGATCGCCTCGTCCGGATCGATCCACAAACTCGTCCCTGTGAAGCCGAGGTGTCCGTACGCCCGTGCGCCCGCGCGCTCGCCGGCGCTCGATCCCTCGGCGCTCTTGCCGTCGAACCCCGCGCGCAGCGTGCCTCCAGGGCGCGGAGCGACGAGCCACGCCGGCCGCTCGACCGCGGCGAGCGATCCTTCATGACGCTCGATGGCGTCGTGGGCCGCGCCCCCGAACGCGAGCACCGCCGAAATCGTCCCGAACATCCCCGCGTGCCCTTCGCCGCCGCGCCCGCCGAACGCGCGCGCGTTCTCGTCGTGGACCACGCCCCGCAGCTCGCCGAGGACGGGGTGCACCTCCGTCGGCACGACCCGCTCGTCGAAGCCGATCCCGCGCGCCGCGAGATCCCGCGCCGAGCCGAGCGCGTCGCGGAGCCCGAGCGGCGCGACCACGAGCGCGTCGATGATCTCCGCCGTATCGCGCGCCCCGTGCCGCCGCGCCAGCGCTTCGCCGGCGAGCCAATACCCGAGGTCGCTGTACACGGGAGGAAACCCGTCCGGAGGCCATGGGCCGAGCGCGTCCGGACGCCGAGCTCCGCACGCCCACCGCACGGCTTCGCGGCGGAGCGCTCGCCCGTCACGCACGAACGACGCCTCGAGCAGCACGTGCGCCTCGAGCCCGGCGCGGTGCGCGAGGAAGGCTTCGACGGGCACGTCGTCGGACGCCGTTCCGCGGGCCTCGTCGAGCACGTCGCCCAAAGGCTCGCGCCGATCCAGCGACGACCGCGCCACGGCCAGCGCCGTCATCGGCTTGGTGACGCTCGCCAGGTCGAAGATGGCCTCACCGTCGCGCCGCCGCGGGACACCGCGCGCGCCGGCCGGCATGGAAATCACGGCCTCGCCGGTGTCCGTCTCCCACCCGCCCCCATCTCTCCGGTAAGCCCACCCCACGGCCGCACATGGCGCGACGCCGGCGGCGACCACCGCGCGCGCGAGGTCGGAGCACGTCACGGTCCCGCTCCCGTCTCCGGCGCCGAAGCCGCCAACGCGACGCCAACGCGACGCCAACGCGACCATAGGAGTTCGATAAGTGGTTCGGTCACCGCGGATACTTTACCGATGGGCCCGCCGATCGGTACCCTTTGCGACGATGGCGGAATTCGTCTGGGAAGCACGCGCGCGAACGGGCGAGCTGCGCAAGGGAAGCATGGATGCCGACGACGAAGCCGGTGTCCAGCAGCGGCTCCGCGCCCAACAGCTCGTGCCGACGAAGATCAAGAAGAAGGGCGCCGGCCCGTCGTTCCAGATCGGCACGGGCGTCGATCTCAAGGACGTCGTCACGTTCACGCGCCTCTTCGCGACGATGATCGACGCCGGTCTGCCCATCGTCCAATGCCTCGAGATCCTCTGCGGCCAGACGGACAACAAATTCTTCGCCGCGATCCTCCGCGACATCAAGGGACAGGTCGAGCAAGGCTCGACGTTCAGCGACGCGCTCCGTCGCCACCCCAAGGTGTTCGACGGCCTCTACGTCAACCTCGTCCAGGCCGGCGAGGTCGGCGGTATCCTCGACACGATCCTCGCGCGCCTCGCCGTCTACAACGAGAAGGCGATCAAGCTCAAACGCCAGCTCAAGGGCGCGATGGTCTACCCGAGCGCCGTCCTCATCATCTTCTCGGGCGTCCTCGCCATCCTGCTCGGCTGGGTCATCCCGTCGTTCAAGACGATCTTCAAGGATCTCGGCGCGAGCGACGAGCTCCCCTACCTCACGCAGATCGTCATCACTGTGTCGGAGACGTTCATCCGCTTCTTGCCGCTCATCGTCCTGCTCGTCGTCGGCGGCGTGTTCGGCATCATGTACGCGTACAAGCAGCCGAAGGGGAAAAAGTTCTTCCACAAGCTGCTGCTCAACGTCCCCATCACCGGCCCCGTCATCCGCAAGATCGCCGTCGCGCGCTTCACCCGCACGCTCGGCACGCTCTTGTCGTCGGGCGTGCCCATCCTCGACGCTCTCGACATCGTCGCGCGCACGTCCGGCAACGTGATCATCGAGGAAGGCATCCTCTACGCCCGCGCGAAGATCTCCGAAGGCAAGAACATGGCGGGGCCGCTCCTCGAGACGAACGTGTTCCCGCCGATGGTCGTGCAGATGGTCGGCGTCGGCGAGCAGACCGGCGCGCTCGACACGATGCTCAACAAGATCGCCGACTTCTACGAAGAAGAGGTCGACGTCGCCGTCGCGTCGCTCACGAGCCTCATCGAGCCCGTCATGATGGTCGGCATCGGCGGCACCGTCGGCGTCGTGCTCATCTCCATGTACCTCCCGATCTTCAGCATCGCCGGCAAGATCAAAGCGGAATGACGCGGACACCGCATGGCCGAGCGCACGCGATTCTTCCCCGCCCTCGGACCGCGCTCGACGTTCGATGAACGCCTGCCGCTCCGGCTCGCCTGGGTCACGGGGCTAAGGCTCGTCTTCCTCTCACTCCTGCTCGGCGCGCTCGCGTTCCTCCGCCTGCGCCTCGGTCTCGGCACCTACCCCGAGACGCAGAAGATCGTCTTCTTCACCATCGGCTCGGCGTACGCCCTCGCCGCGGTCTACGCCGCCGTCCTGCGCTCGAGAAAGCACCTCGAGCGCCTCGCCGAAGTGCAGCTCGTCCTCGACCAGCTCACCTGGACGGCCATCGTCTACGTCTCCGGCGGCGCGACGAGCGGCGCGACCTCCTTCTACGGCCTGACGTGCCTGGTCGGCGCCGTGCTCATCGGCCTGCGCGGCGCCACCATCGCCGCGACGAGCGGCACGATCTTCTTCCTCTCGCTCTGCACGGCGTTCGGGTTCGGTTGGCTGCTGCCCCCCTCCGATCAACAGAGCGGCACCTACGAAGTGACGTGGGACGCGATGGCCTACCCCGCCATCGTCAACGTCATCGGTGTCCTCGTCGTCGCGCTGCTCGCCGGCTACCTCGCCGAGCGCCTCCGCATCACCGGCGGCGCCCTCCGCGAAGCCAACGACCGCGCGCTCGCCGCCGAGCACCTCGCGATGCTCGGCCGCATCGCCGCCGGCCTCGCGCACGAGATCCGAAACCCGCTCGGATCCATCGCCGGCTCGATCGAGATGCTGCGCGAAGCACCGGGCCTCACCGACGACGATCGCCGCCTCTGCGGCATCATCCAGCGCGAGTCCGCGCGCTTGAACAACCTCGTCTCGGACATGATGGACCTCGCGCGGCCAAGGCCGCCCGCTCCCGAGGTCGTCGACGTCGCCCGGCTCTCGCGCGAGGTCGTCGCGCTCGCGTCGCGCTCCGAGCGGAGCGGCGCCGGCGACGTCGAGGTTCGCTACGACGGACCGAGCACCCCCGTGTGGGCGCTCTGCGACCCGGCCCAAATGCGGCAAGTGCTCTGGAACCTCGTCCGCAACGCCGTGCAGGCGAGCGGCGCGGGCACGACGGTGCGCGTCGTCGTGGAACGGAGCGGTCGCCACGTCCGCTTCGCCGTGGCCGACGAAGGCCCGGGCATCGATGAGCCGTCCATGTCCAAGATCTTCGACGGTTTCTACACGACGCGCGCATCGGGCGCCGGCATCGGGCTCGCGGTCGTCCGGAAAATCATCGACGATCACGCGCCGTTCGGGACGAGCATCGAGGTCCAATCGACGCCGAAGGGCACGACGTTCGTGGTCGAGCTCACCGCTTCCGACAGCCGTGGAAAGGCCGATTCGCTCGACCCCGACAAAGCTGTCATGGAGGGCGCGAACGAACGATCACGCCCGCGCGAAACACAGCGGTTGCCTTGAGGACGCCGCGGCCTTAAGGCATGAATCGAGCGCCTTTCGGCGACGTCCAACTCAAGGATGCGCCGACGAAGCCTCCGCCGAACCGATGGCTCGAGGTTGGCTTTCGATAGCTCGATGAGGAACGACATGCGAATTCGCTCGATGATGACGGCCGCCCTTTTTGCAACCTTCGTGGCGGTGCTTCCGACCGCCGCCTTCGCCGATCCCGCCGGCGCCCAATCGTTCGTCGAGCGCGAGCACGGCAAGATCCTCAAGCTCGTCGAAGCGAACGCGCCCTCCGAGCAGGTCCGGCAATCGATCGACGCGATGGTCGACTACGACGAGCTCGCGCGCCGCACGCTCGGCAAGCCCTGCCCGACCGGCGTGTCGGCCTGCAAGAACCACTGGGACGAGCTCAACGAAGAGCAGCAGAAAGAGGTCACGGGCCTCCTGCGCAAGCTCGTCGAGAAAAACTACCACAAAAACCTCGACAAAACGCGCAGTTACAACGTGAGCTACCGCGGCACGAAGGAGCAGGCGGCGAACGTCTCGAAGGTGCGCACCGAGGCGAAGAGCAAGGCCAACCCGCGCGATCCGGCGGTGCAGGTGGACTACGTGATCCTCGGTCAGGGCTCGACGTACAAGATCATCGATATCGTGACCGAAGGCTCGAGCATGACGAAGAACTACTACGACCAGTTCCACCGCATGCTGACGACGCCTAGCCAGGGCTACCCGTACATGATCAAGAAGCTCAACGACAAGATCGCCGCCAAGTCCAAGAAGTGAGCGAAGCGCGCCGACGACGTGCCGGGCCCGAGCCCGGCCGTCGGTCGAGGGCGTGCGTCGCGCTGCCGTCACGCGGCGCGCGCGATGTTTCAGCCCGGTTCCGAGAGGAATTCGATGCCGACGATGACGCCGTCGGGCTCCTCTTGGATCCACACGACGCGCCCGGGCCGCTCGAGCACTTCGTCCGTGCCGACGACGATCCGGAGCTTTTGCCCGAGCTCGACGCGATCTTCGAGGACCGCGCGGAGGCCGCCGCGGCTGACGTTCAGCGCCCAGCCTTCGAAGACCTTCCCCTTGGCGTCTTCGAGCCTCACGCGCTCGGTGACTTCGCGACGGACGCCCGCGCGGCGCATCGCGTGAACGCCTTTCGTCGAGGCGGGCGCTCCAGAAGCCGGCGCGGGAGGGATGGACGATCGCTTGGACACGGTCTCCGGCCAGCGTAGCAGACCGACGGCCGGAACCTCCAAGTCCTCGGGCTTTTCTCGCCGCGGGCGCGAGCAAAGGCGAGCCAACGCGACAAGTTGTTGACGGACACGCCGCTTTCGCCAGAATGTAAGATAGTTCTCGAGGCTTTCCCCGCTCCCCCCTCGTCGTCTGCACCTTGTCTTCTCAACTCACCCCTCCGCAGCTCAAAAAGGCGCTCATCGCGAGCGGGTTCGAGGTTTTCCGGACGCTTTCCGACGAAGTCGTTCTCGCCGAGCGCGTGCGCGAGAACCTGATCCTCGACTCCGGCGTGCGGCTCGGCCCGATCGACGGCGGAAACGGAGGGTTTCGCGTCCGCGTCGTATTCCGTGCACAGCGCACGGATTTCCCGGCCGAGGAAGAGGCCGCGCTCTTCGAGCGGGTCCGACGCCTCGCCGAGCCGGCCGTCGCCGCGGGCTTCGCCGAGCACGGGTCGAACGTGAACCTCGTCAAAGATCCGGTCGACGTCGACCGCGTCCTCGACACGTTCTACGAGGTGTCGCTCGTGCAGATCGTGCCGACGCTCGACGACGCCCTGCCCGTCGTGCGGTTCGCGCTCTCGCTCGAAAAGACCGTCGGCGCGCACTGAACGCCGACGCTCGCGCATGACCGTCGACGTTCGTGCGTCGCGGGAGCTCGTGCGCGCCGTGGGGCTCGCGCGCGGGCCCTCGGGCGCGTGGCGGCGGATGACCGGGTCGGTTCGTGTGCGTGGAAACCGGGGGCACGCCGTGTTATGCGAGCGGCGCACATGCTCGGCTTCTCCGGAAAAAAAGGCCTCTCGTCCGCGTTCGTGGGGCTCATCATCATCGGCCTCACGGCGGTCTTCGTCCTGCAGTTCAACCCGACGGCCGGCAAGAAGCTCGGCGGATTGACCGAGGAATGCGCGGCGCGCGTGAAGGGCACGTGCATCGAGCCCAAGGCCCACAAGGCGGCCTACCGCCTCATCTTCTCGCAAGGGAGCGGCGGGCTGAGCCAGTCGGCCGCGTCGCACGTGGCGCTCGAAGGCCTCATCGAGCGCGAGCTCCTCATCCAGGAGGCCGAGCGCCTCGGGCTGAGCATCGGCGACGAAGAGGTCACCGACAACCTGTTCCTCGGCCTCGTGCGCGTGAGCATCCCCGCGGTCAACGTCCGGCTCCAGAACGATCTGCGCATCGACGACGGGCGCCTCCACGTGTCGTTCCAGGATCCGAAGACGAAGATCTTCGACATGAAGATCTACGAGCGGCTCGTCCGCCAGCTCACGGGCCGATCCACGAGCGAGTTCCGCACGTGGCAGGGCCGCGAGTTCCTGGCCGCGAAGATGCGCGATCTCGTGCGCGCGCCCGTGCGCATCGCCGACGGCGAGGCGTTCGACCGGTTCGCGGCGGAGCGGTCGACGGCGAAGATCGACTACGTCGTCGTGCGCCGGAGCTGGGTCGAGAAATACGCCGTCGCTGCCGAGCCGAAGGACCTCGACGCGTGGGCGAAGGATCCCGCGAACGCTTCGAAGATCGTCGTGCCGGTGCGGCACATCCTCGTGAAGTTCCCCGACGCCCCGGAGGGCGCCAAGCCGGAGGACAAGGAGGCGGCGAAGGGGGTCGCGAAGAAGAAGGCCGAGGAGATCCTCGCGCGCGTGAAGAAGGGCGAGGACTTCGCCAAGCTCGCCGGAGAGTTCTCCGAAGATCCCGGGAGCAAGGACAAGGGCGGCATGTACCCCGGCGAGGACGTCGCGCACTTCGTCGAGCCGTTCAAGAAGGCGGTCGCGTCGGTGAAGCCGGGCGAGCTCGTGCCGGATCTCGTCGAGACGCAGTACGGCTACCACGTCATCCGGCGCGATCCGGCCACCAAGGACGACGTGCGCAAGGCGTACGCCGAGAGCCGCGTCGCGGAGCTGTCGAAGGCGATCGCAGCGAAGATCGCGGGCGATCTCAAGGCGGGCACGTCGGGCGAAGACGCGGTGAAGGCCGCCATCGCCGCGTACGGGACGTTCACGCCGAAGGCGCCGAAGGTCGCGGCGGCCGACGGCGACGCCGGTGCGGCCGAGCCTGCGCCGACGTACACCGCGAGCACGGATCCGGAGCGGCCGCAGTTCCTCACCTCGAGCGACTTCACGCGCGTGGGGACGCCGATCCCGGGCGTCAGCGGCGCGGCCAGCGAGAACATCGTCGCATTCGCGTTCGACGGCAAGCCGAAGGACGTGAGCGAGCCCATCGCGAGCGACGACGGCTTCCTCGTGGCTCAGCTCGAGAGCCAAAAGCCCGCCACGCGCGAGGAGTTCGACAAGGACCGCGGCGAGTACGAGGCCGGGCTCGTCGCCGCGAAGCAAGCCGAAGCGCTCGCGCTCTACGTCAAGCGGCTGCGCGATCGCGAAAAGGACGAGATCAAGGTCGTCGACCAGAACGTCTTCGGGAACAAGGGCGACGCCGGAGCTGAAGAGCAAGGCGAAGAAGACGACGAAGGCCCGTAGCGCTACGATGTCGATCATGCGCGAAATCACGCGCGAGCAGCCCTCGGAGCGACCTTACCGCATCACCACGCTGGACAACGGTCTGCGCGTCGTCGTCGCGCCGCAGCCGCAGCTCCATCAGGCGCACGTCGGCCTCTACGTGCGGGTGGGTTCGCGCTTCGAGGACCGCGCGAACAACGGGCTGTCGCATTTCCTCGAGCACATGATCTACCGCGGCACGCCGCGGCTCAAGACGGCGCACGAGGTCAACCTCGCGTTCGAGAGCCTCGGCGGGTACCTGTACGCCGCGACGCAGACCGACTTCGGGGTGTTCTCGATGACGCTCCCTCCGGAGTCGCTCGACGAGGCGTCGGCGCTCTTCGGGGAGGTCGTCTCGTCGCCGGCGTTCTCGGACATCGACATCGAAAAAGAGATCGTCTGCGAAGAGATCCTCGAAGATCTCGACGACGAGGGGCGGCAGATCGACGCCGACAACCTCTCGCGGCAGCTCATCTACCCGACGCACCCGCTCGGGTTCACGATCACGGGCGACGAAGAGCGCGTGCGGTCGTTCACGCGGCCGATGCTCGAGGCGCACCACAAGAGGCACTACGTCGCGTCGAGCTGCGTGCTCGCCTTCACGGGCAACGTCGATCCGGACCACGCGCTCGCGCTCGCGGCGCGCGATTTCGGCCACATCCCGCGCGGCGAGCCCATCCCCACCGAAGGGCCCGTCCACACGCAGAAGAAGCCTCGGTTCTCGCTCGTCGAGAACGTCTCGAGCCAGACGGAGCTCCGCGTGTGCCTCCGCGCGATCCCTGAGGGGGCCGCGGAGCGTCCCGCGATGGATATGCTCATGCGCATCCTCGACGACGGGATGTCGACGCGCCTCTACCACCGCATCTGCGACTCCAAGGGGCTCTGCTACGACGTCGGCGCGTCGTTCGACGGCTACGAGGATGACGGCGTCGTCGACTTCGCGGCCGGGGTCCAGCACGCGCGGAGCACGACGGTGACGCGCGAGATCTTCGAGCTCTTGCGCGAGCTGTCGCACGAAGGTCCGTCCGAGGCCGAGCTCGCGAAGGCGCGCCGACGGAACGCGTGGGAGATGCGGTCGATGCTCGATTCGCCGGAAGATCTGGCGGGATTTTACGCGTGCGGGCTCTTGTTCGACCGGTTCGCGAGCCCCGAGGCGCGGCTCGCGGCGAACACGTCGGTCACGGCGAAGGAGATCCGCGAGCTCGCGACGAAGCTCGCGCAACCCGAGCGGCTCAACGTCCTCGCGGTCGGGCTCCTGGACAAAGGTGAGGACAAGCGCCTCGAGGATCTCGTCAAGAACTTCCGCGGCGTCTGAGGTGTCCGAAGGCGCACCGCTCCGAGCCGCGCAACGCGAACCGAACGCACGGAGCGACGAGCGCGCGCAGGCCCTTTCGATCCTCCGCCGCCACGGGCGCGACGCGACGTCGTTCCAGCTCCTCGAGTCGGGCTACGCGTATTTCTTCTCCGGCGAAGGCTTCGTCGCGTACGTCGACACGGGCTCGGCGTGGGTCGCCGGGGGCGGGCCGGTCGGGCCGGCGTCGGAGATCGCGGCGATCGCGCGGGCGTTCGTGAGCGCGGCCGAAGGGGCGAAGCGGCGGGCGAGCTTCTTCGCCGTCGGCGAGGGCTTCGCACGCGCGACGGGGTTTTCGAGCGTCCGGATCGGCGCGCAGCCCTTCTGGCGACCGGAGCGGTGGGAGGGCGTCGTCGCGGCGAGCGCGTCGCTGCGTTACCAGGTCAAGCGCGCGCGCAAGAAGGGCGTCGTCGTGCGGCAGGTCGAGGCGACCGAGCTCGCGCACGGCACCGAGGTGCGCGGCCAGGTCGACGCGTTGCTCGCGCGGTGGAGCGAGGCGCGGTCGCTCGCGCCGATGGGGTTCCTCGTGAAGCTCGAGCCGTTCGTCGAGCCGGGCGAGCACGTCTACCTGATCGCCGAAAAAGACGCGCGCGTCGTCGGCCTCCTCAGCGCCGTGCCCATCTACGCGACGAACGGTTGGCTCGTCGAAGATCTGCTCCGCGATCGAACCGCGCCGAACGGGACGATCGAGCTCCTCGTCGATCACGCGATGCGCGGGTTCGCCGAACGGGCGAGCGGACCGGTCACGCTCGGCCTGGCGCCGCTCGCGGGCGACGTCCCCGCGGGGCTCCGGTTCGTGCGGTGCGCCATGCGGTGGCTCTTCGACTTTCGAGGCCTCTACGCGTTCAAGCGGAAGCTCAGGCCCGCCCATTGGGAGCCGATCGACGTCGCCGCGGCCCCTTCGACGACGAGTTGGCGCGCGGTCTTCGACGGCCTCGCCGCGTTCGCGCAAGGGGGCTTCGTCCGCTTCGGCCTCGCGACGTTCGCGCGCGCCCCGCGCATCCCGCTCGGCCTCTTGACGCTCGCGCTCTTCGTGTGGACGCCGCTCATGTGGGCCGCGAAGACCGAGCGATGGTTCCCCTCCCCGCACGTGCAGACGGCGTGGGTCTTGTTCGACGTGGGGCTGGCGATCGGGCTCGTCGCGCTGCTCCGACGCTACCGCGCGTGGCTCGGCGTCGTCCTCGCGACCGCCGTGACGACCGACGCCGTCGTCACGGCCGGCGAGGCGCTCGCGTTCAACGCGCGACGAACGGCGTCGATGGTCGATGCCGGCGTCGTCCTCGTCGCGTGCGCCGGGCCCATTCTGGGCGCGGTGACGCTGTGGACGACGGTGCGTAGAAGGCGTCTGCTCGAACGATCGCAGGCGCTGCCGTGAGCCGCGACGAAGCCTCCTCGTGGATCGACGCGCTCGATCCGGCCTTCGTCGAGCGGCGCTTCGGCGCCGGAGAAGTCGACCGAAGGCTCGCGCGGAGCGAGCTCGCGTACGTCCCCCCCTGGCCGCGGGTCGACGCGGCCGGGCGCCTCTCGGTGACGTTCACGACGCGCGGCGCGGCGCCTTCGAAGCTCGCCGTGCGCGTCCAAGGCGACGCCATCGAAAAGACCTGCGCCTGCTCTCCGTCGAAGGGTCACCTGTGTGCTCATGTGGTGGACGTCCTGATCGATCTCGCGTGCTTCCCCGACGTCCGCGCGGCGATCCGCGCCGGCGAGCCGCTCGACGACGCGATCGCGGGGCTCGACGAACGGCGGCGCGCGCACCTCGAAGAACGGACGCTCGACGAACGCATCGCGCGGTGGCTCCCGGAGCGCGCGTTCGAGGACGACCTCGAACTCGACGTGACCGTGGCGCCGTCGACCGGCATGCCCTCGGCCGATCCGCGGCCGGCCGTCTTCCTCCGCCATCGAAGGCTGCCGACGCGCACCCTCGCCCGACCGCGCGACGTCCTGGCGGCGCGTCTCCCGCCCCGACGTCGCCGGCTCGTCGAGCTCACGACGCCGTCGAGCGCGCACCGGGACGCGCTCGTCGCGACGAACGCGCAGGCCTCGCTGCTCGTCGAGCTCCTCCGCAGGGAGTCGCCGGTGTTCACGCGCGGCTTCCGCGAGCGGCTGCGGTTCTCCTCCGAGGCGGTGCGGCCGCACGTCGTTCACGAGGACGGGCGGCTCGTCGCCCGATGGCACACCGACCAAGAGTTTCTCTGCGAGGCGCTCCAGGCGCTCCTCTTCGTCGGTCCCTTCCCGTTCGTCTGGTCGACGGAGCACGAAGTGTTTCACCCCGTCGCGACCGACGTCGATCTCGACGCGGCGTGGGGGCTGTCGTTCGTGCCTTCGCTGCCGTTTCGCGAATCGACGTCGCCGCGCATCTTGCCGGCGCTCTTGGAGAGAGGCCGGGATCTCGGCGTCGTCTGGCCGTCGCCCGCGAGCCTCGGGGTCGCCCCGCACGAAGCGCCGGAGTTCACGCTGCGCATCCACGGCTCCCTCCTCGACGTCCAGGCGGAGCTCGTGGCCCGCTACCGCGATCACACGGTCGTCGTCGATCCGAACACGGCGTGCCCGAGCGCCTTCCGCGACGAAGTGGCCGAGCGAAAGGCCATCGCGCTCCTGCGCGAAGCAGGCTTGTTCGCCGAAGGCGTGCGCGCGGGAGCGATGTCGGACGAGGCATCGGAAGAGATCTCGTCGGAAGAGCGCGCCGTGGATTTCTGGCGGCGGGGGCTCGCGTTGCTCGAAGCCTCGACGGATCCGCGCGTGGCGGTGCACGTCGACGCCGGCCTCGTCCGCGGACGCGTCATCGCGCCCATCGATGCGCGCGTCGATGCGTCGGCCGCGTCGGGGTGGCTCGAGATGGAGCTCACCTTCACGGCAGGCGCGCTCAAGGTCGAGATGGCCACGATCCGTAAGGCGCTCCGGGAGCGTCGGCGGTGGATCGCCCTCGACGACGGCACGTTGACGAAGATCACGGACGCCGTCGCCGAGCTCGTCGGTGACGTCTCGCGCGTCGGCGGGGACGATCCGTCGCCGCGGATCGCGATGCACCACCTCGCCGAGGTTCGGTCGTGGGTCGAGGCCCACGGCGGTCACTTCGACGCCTCCGCGGCGCGCCTCGTCGAACGGCTCGCCTCACGGGACGCGCGCGGAGAGCCGCGCCTGCCGACCGATCTCCGCGCGACGCTGAGGCCCTACCAACGCGACGGCGTGGCTTGGCTCGAGACGCTGCGTGAGGCGGGCGCCGGCGGGATCTTGGCGGACGACATGGGCCTCGGCAAGACGCTGATGACGCTCACCCTGCTCGCGCGATGGAAAGAAGACGAAGGCCCGAAGCCATCGCTCGTCGTGTGTCCGACGTCGCTGCTCGGCAACTGGAAGCGCGAGGCCGAGAAGTTCACGTCGCTCTCGGTGCGCGTCGCGCACGCCTCGGCGAAGGAGCGCGCGGCGGACGAAGGGGACGTCGATCTCGTCGTGACGACGTACGGGCTCTTGCGCCGCGACGTCGGGCGGCTCGCGAACACGTCCTTCCGGGCGGTCGTCCTCGACGAAGCGCAGAACATCAAGAACGAAGGCGCCCACACCACGCGCGCCGCCCGTCGTCTCCGCGCCGATCTGCGGCTCGCGCTCACCGGGACTCCGGTCGAAAACCGCGTGCGCGAGCTCTGGTCGCTCGCGACCTTCGCGAACCCCGGCATCCTCGGCTCGGCGCGCGACTTCCGGCAACGCTTCGAGGAGCCCATCGCGCTGTCTCCCGACGGCGCGACGGCGGCCCACCTCCGCGGCATCGTCCGTCCCTTCGTCCTCCGGCGCACCAAGCGCGAGGTGCTCGCCGACTTGCCGCCGAAGATCGAGATCGAGCGCTCGTGCGTCCCGAGCGACCGCGAAAAGCGACTCTACGACGCGCTCGCGCGCACGCTCCGGCAGAGCGTGAAGAAGAACATCGAAAAACGCGGCCTCGCGGGGAGCCGCATCGCCGTCCTGACCGCCATCCTGCGGCTCCGTCAGATGGCGTGCGATCCGAGGCTCGTCGATCCCGCGTCGCTCGCGCCGCCGAGCGCCAAGCGGGAGGCGTTCCTCGATCTCGCGCGCGAGATCGCGTTTTCGGGGCGAAAAGCCCTCGTTTTCTCGCAGTTCGTCGAGCTCTTGACCCTGTGGCGTCAGGATCTCGATCGCGCGGGCATCGCCTACGAGTACCTCGACGGCTCGAGCGTCCAGCGCGACGCCATCGTCGATCGGTTCCAGGGCGGCCCCGCCCCGTTGTTCCTCGTCTCGCTCAAAGCCGGAGGCGCGGGCCTCAACCTGACCGCCGCCGACACGGTCGTCCACTGCGATCCGTGGTGGAACCCCGCCGCCGAAGACCAAGCGACCGACCGCGCCCATCGCATCGGCCAGACCCGCGCCGTGACCGTGGTTCGCCTCCACGCGCAAGGGACCATCGAGGACAAGATCGCGCTCCTCAAGGAACGAAAACGGCGGCTCGTGAGCGCCGTCGTCGACGGAGCCCCGAAGACCGCGCGCGTCATCGGCGGCGACGGGCCCGACGAAGGCGACGCATTCGCGGACGATCTCGCGGACGACGAGGGGCTCGCGTTGCTCGAAGAACGGGACGAACACGCCGACGAATGAGCCGAGCCGTCGCGAAGAGCCACGCGCCCGCACGAAGTGACGGATGCGAGAAAACGGGCGCCGCGCATCGTCGTGCTGGAAGCTCTCGGCCGACAACGGTACTCTGGGCGGGCCCATGACCCACACGATCACGCTCATCCCGGGGGATGGAATTGGACCCGAGGTCGCCGACGCGACCCGACGCGTTCTCGAGGCCGCCGGGGTGAACATCGAGTGGGACGTCCAAGAGGCCGGCGCCGCCATCGCGGAGAAGCGAGGCACGACGCTCCCGGACGAGGTGCTCGCGTCGATCCGCAAGAACAAGGTCGCGCTCAAAGGCCCCATCGGGACGCCGATCGGCCGCGGCTTCCGCTCCGTCAACGTCACGCTCCGCCAGGCGCTCGACCTCTACGCGAACGTCCGCCCCGTGCGGAGCCTCCCCGGGATCGAGCCCCGCTTCGAGGGCACCGACATCGTCATCGTCCGCGAGAACACCGAAGATCTCTACGCCGGCCTCGAGCTCATGATCATGCCGGGCGTCGCGCAGTCGCTCAAGATCATCACCGAGAAGGCCTGCACGCGGATCTGCGAGTACGCCTTCGACTACGCCGAACGCCTGGGGCGCAAGCGCGTCACCGTCGTCCACAAGGCGAACATCATGAAGCTGTCCGACGGGCTCTTGCTCGAGTCGTTCCGCAAGGTCGCGCAAGCCCATCCACGCATCGAGCCGTTCGAGGTCATCGTCGACGCGTGCGCGATGAACATGGTGAGGAACGCGAACAAGCTCGACGTGATCGTCACCGAGAACCTCTACGGCGACATCCTCTCCGACCTCGGCGCCGGCCTCGTCGGCGGCCTCGGCATCGTGCCGGGCGCGAACATCGGCCACGAGGCGGCGGTCTTCGAGGCCGTCCACGGGACCGCGCCGGACATCGCGGGCAAGGGCATCGCGAACCCGACCGCGCTCATCCAGAGCGCCGTCATGATGCTGCACCACCTCGGCGAGACGACGGCGGCGCACAAGATCGAAAAAGGCCTCCTGAGCACGTTCGAGGCCGGGACGCGCACGACGGACCTCGGCGGCAGCGCGAAGACGGAAGACTTCACGCGCGCGCTCTGCGAAGCCATCGGACGCGCGTAAATCGCCCGCTCGCGCGGCCGCGCCGGAACCGCCGAACGGCCGCGCCCGATGAAACGTCGAGGATCGCGCGGTCGCGGTTCCATCCGACGCGGAGATCGCGCTAGATCGCGGGCGTGCTCGTCGCCACTTGGAACGTCAACGGGATCCGCGCGCGCTCGCAACGCCTCACCGAATGGCTCGCCGAGCGAAAGCCCGACGTCGTCTGCCTGCAGGAGCTGAAGATCACCGAGGAGGACTTCCCCCACCTCGAGCTCCACTCGTCGGGCTACCGCGCCGTCCTCTCGGGTCAGCCGAGCTGGAACGGCGTGGCGGTGATCGCGCGCGAGCAACCCGAGCTGGTGATGCGCGAGCTGCCGGGCGCCGGCCACGCGGGCGCGCGCTTCGTCGTCGCCAAGGCGGCGGGCATCGAGGTCGCGAGCGTGTACGTGCCGAACGGAAAGACGCTCGCGCACGCCGACTTCCAGATGAAGCTCAAGTGGCTCGAGAGCCTCGTCGACCACGTCGAGAAGCGCGCCGACAAGGACGCGCCCCTCTTGCTCGGCGGCGACTTCAACGTGTGCATCGATCCGGTCGATTCGCACGGCGGCGTCCGCTTCGACGGCCACATCTTCCACACGCCCGAGGAGCGTGCGCTCTTGCGCCGCCTGAAGGACGCCGGGCTCGTCGATCTTTTCCGTGCGAAGTATCCGGACGTGCCGGGGTTCTCTTGGTGGGACTACCGCGGCGGCAGCTTCCACAAGAACGAAGGGCTGCGGATCGATCTGCTCTTCGGGACCGCGCCCGTGGCTTCTCGCGTCAAAGACGTCTACGTCGACCGCGATTACCGGAAAAAGAGCAAGGCCGGCGCGGTTCCCTCGGACCACGCCCCGGTCATCGCCGAGCTGGCCTGACGGGATTTCCGCGACCTCCGGCGCGCGTGACGCGCCCATGACGCGTGCCCATGACGCGTGACGGTGCGGCGACGTCGCTCGGTCGCCCTCGTGACCCTCCGTTTCTGCTTCCCCACCGAGGGGCGGTTCGCACTATCGTGGCGCGCGAGGAGCTCCGTCGATGACCGCACAACGAACGATCGGCGAGCGCGCAGCTCGCCAGCTCTCGAATACGACGAAGACGCCGCCGCAATGGCGGGGAGCGACGCCGCGATGGCTCGTTCAACTCTTGCCGTGGGCACCCGTCGAAGCCGGCGTGTACCGCGTGAACCAAGCGCTCGACGACAAGTTCGCGGCGGCGTGCAGCCCGGAGCCGGGCGAAGAGCTCCCGACGGGGCTCAGCGACTACGAGCCGAACCCGCGCGAGTACGTGCTCACGTCGGTCACCACGACGATCGAAGTCGACACGCGCGTCTCCGATCTGTTCCGAAGCCCGATGGATCAGGTCAAAGAGCAGCTCACGCTCACGATCGAGAAGCTCAAGGAGCGGCAGGAGAACGAGATCCTGCACAACAAGACCTACGGGCTGCTCCACAACGTCGATCCCGACATGCGCATCGCGACGCGCAAGGGTCCGCCGACGCCGGACGATCTCGACGAGCTCATCGCGACCGTGTGGAAGGAGCCGGCGTTCTTCCTCGCACACCCCAAGGCGATCGCGGCGTTCGGTCGCGAGTGCACGCGCCGGGGCGTGCCGCCTCCGACGACGACGATGTTCGGCTCGCCGTTCCTCACGTGGCGCGGCCTGCCGCTCATCCCGAGCGACAAGCTCCCCGTCAAGAACGGCAAGAGCGAGATCTTGCTCATGCGCGTCGGTGAACGAAAGCGCGGCGTCGTGGGGCTCTTCCAGCCGGGGCTGCCGGGCGAAGTGAGCCCGAGCCTCTCGGTCCGCATGATGGGCATCAACCAGAACGGAGCGGCGAAGTACCTCGTCTCGCTCTACTGCTCGGTCGCCGTCCTGACCCACGACGCGCTCGGCGCGCTCGAAGGGGTCGTGGTCGATCACTACCACGAGTACCCGTGAGCGCCGGTGAGTCGAAGGGCGGCCCGGCGGGGGCGCCGATCGAACTCACGCAGGCGACGTCGCAGCTCCCGCGCGTGAACGAAACGCCGAACTACCCGACCGCGATCGCGTCGTCCTCGCCGGGCGTCGCGCTCGCGGGCGCGCGTGTGCCGGGAGCCCCCACGGTGCCGGACGCCGATCCGATGACGATGCAGCGCGTCCTGTCGCAGCTCGCGAACGAGCTCTTCGCGGCGCCAAAGGCGCCGATCGCGCCGCTCGACGTCCCCATCGGCACGCCGATGTCGGTGGGCATTCCGAGCGTCGGCGGTCCGTCCGCGCCCTCTCCGGCCGCGATCACGTCGGCGCCCGCTGGCGTGCCGCATCAGGGATTCGACGGCACGACGATGGAAAGCGTCGAGGTTCCTCCGACGCTCGCCCTCACGTCGGGGAACGTCGCATCGCCGTTCGCCGCGCCGCTCGATTTCCGCTTCGTCGAGCCGCCGACCGATTTCCTTCCGACGGGCGCCCTCCCCGATCTCTCCCTCGGTCTGATCGATCCACGGGCCCCCATGCCGGAGTCTCCGACGGCGGAGATCCCCTCCGAGCCCGGCGCCCCCTTCGAGCCCAGCGCTCTCGTCGACCCCGCCGTCCGTTTCGACCCCGCGGCCACGCCGACGGCGTTCGCGTTCGACACCTTCGAGATCGCGCCCGCCCAGGATCCGTCGATCCACGCGCTCGGCGCCGACACGTTCGATCCGAACGTCCTCAAGCGCGAGTTCCCGATCTTGAACGAGCGCGTGCGCGGACGGCGCCTCGTGTGGCTCGACAACGCGGCGACCACGCAGAAGCCGCGCGCCGTTATCGATCGCCTGTCGTACTTCTACGAGCACGAGAACTCGAACATCCACCGCGCCGCGCACACGCTCGCCGCGCGCGCCACCGACGCCTACGAGTCCGCGCGCGAGAGCGTGCGCCGTTTCCTCCACGCGCCCTCGTCGCGCGAGATCGTCTTCGTCCGCGGCGCGACCGAAGGCATCAACCTGATCGCGCAGAGCTGGGGCCGGAGGAACGTCGGCCCCGGCGACGAGATCGTGATCAGCTGGCTCGAGCACCACGCGAACATCGTCCCTTGGCAGATGCTCTGCTCGGAGAAAGGCGCCCGCTTGCGCGTCGCGCCCGTCGACGATCGCGGTCAGATCTTGCTCGACGAGTACGAAAAGCTCCTCGGCCCGAAGACGAAGCTCGTCTCGTTCACCCAGGTGTCGAACGCCCTCGGCACGATCACGCCGGCGAAGGAGATGATCGACATCGCGCATCGCCACGGCGCGCGCGTGCTCGTCGACGGCGCCCAGGCGGTCTCGCACAAGCCCGTCGACGTCCAGGCGCTCGGCTGCGATTTCTACGTCTTTTCCGGGCACAAAGTGTTCGCGCCCACGGGCATCGGCGCCGTCTTCGGGCGGAGCGAGGTGCTCGACGCGATGCCGCCGTGGCAAGGCGGCGGCAACATGATCCAAGACGTGACGTTCGAGCGGACGCTCTACCAAGCCGCCCCCGCGCGCTTCGAGGCGGGCACCGGGAACATCGCCGACGCCGTCGGCCTCGGGGCCGCGCTCGATTGGCTCTCGCGCGTCGGCGTCGAGCGCGTCGAACGCTACGAGCACGAGTTGCTCGTCTACGCGACGCACGCGCTCGCTGCCGTCCCCGGCCTCACCATGATCGGAACGGCACCCGACAAGGCCGGTGTCCTCTCGTTCGTCCTCGACGGTCAGAAAACGGAAGAGGTCGGCGGGCTGCTCGATCAAGAAGGCATCGCGGTCCGATCGGGGCACCACTGCGCGCAGCCCATCCTCCGCCGCTTCGGGCTCGAGGCGACGGTGCGTGCGTCGCTCGCGCCGTACAACACGCGCGAGGACATCGACGCGCTCGTCGACGCGCTGCTCCGCTTGCAAGCCGGCCGACCGAACGCGCGCTGACACGACGACGGTCCGCGCGCCGGTCTGGTAGAATGCAAACGTGGTTCGCACGATCTCGGCACGCGACGCGCGGGAGCTCCTGGACAAAGGCCACGTGGACGTCGTCGACGTCCGCGAGCCGCACGAGTGGGCGACCGGGCACCTCCCCGGCGCGCGGCTCGTCCCGCTCGGCCAGCTCCGCGCCGATCCCCGGGGCGCGCGGCTCGGCGCCGACGTGCTCTTCGTGTGCGCGAAAGGCGGACGAAGCCGGAGCGCGGCCGAGCTCGCCCTCGCGCACGGCGTGACGAACGCCTACAGCCTCGAAGGAGGCACCGCCGCGTGGCGCGCCGAAGGATGGCCCCTCACCGAGCCGCCGCCCGTCGACGTCGGAGAATCCTCGCACGACGACGCCGAAGACAGCCTCGCGCCCGAGCTCGACGCGCTCGTCGGCGAAAACCTCAAGGCCCTCCGCGCGCGCCGCGGCTACTCCCTCGACACGCTCGCCGGCCTGAGCGGCGTCGGCCGGCAGACGCTCGGCCTCATCGAGCTCGGCCGCACGGTCCCGAACCTCGGCACGCTCTGGAAGATCGCCCGCGCGTTCGACGTCCCCTTCTCGGCGCTGCTCGCGCGCCCCTCGAGCTCCGAGACGCGCATCTTCCGCGCCGCCTCCGCCACGCGCATCGCCGACGCCGACGGCCGCTTCTCGTCGCGCGCGCTCTTCTCGCCCGACGACAAAGGCACCTTCGAGTTCTACGAGCTCTGGCTCGCCGGCCACGGACGCGAAGACGCCGAGCCCCACGCCCCCGGCACGCGCGAGAACCTCGTCGTGACCGCCGGCCGCCTCGTCCTCGAGCTCGGCAAAGAACGCTTCGAGCTGAGCAAGGGCGACGCCATCGCGTTCACGGCCGACGTGCCCCACGCGTACGTCAACCCGTCGAGCGACGAGTGCTGGATGAACCTCGTCATGACCTACCCGGGCGCGACCACGAACGGGTGAAGCCCACGCGCAACGGGTGAGGCCCAGCGCCCGCGCCGTGCACGGCCCGCGGCGGCCGAGCCATGTCCCGCGGCGCCGCGCACACCCCGCAGCACCGCGCGCAGGCCGCGAGAATGCTTCGCACAATAACGTTTCGTACAGCGACGTTTCGCTTTATAGGGTCCCTTTCATGGGGCACTACAAGAGCAACCTCCGCGATCTCCAGTTCAACCTGTTCGAGTATCACCGCACGCAAGACGTGATGGGTCGCGGTCCGTTCGCCGCGATGGACGAGGGCACCGCGCGGACGATCCTCGAGGAGTTCGAGAAGCTCGCGACCACGGTGCTCGCGGCGAGCTTCGAAGAAGGGGATCACACCCCGCTCCAGCTCTCGAACGGCGACGTCACGCTGCCGCCCGGCGTGCAGCGCGCGATCGCCGCCTTCTTCGACGGCGAATGGGACAAGCTCGAATTGCCGCCCCACCTCGGCGGAAACGGCGCGCCGCCGAGCCTCCGCTGGGCGACGCTCGAGATGCTCGCCGGCGCGAACCCGCCGGTCGCCTTCTACATTTTCAGCGTCTTCATGGCGACGATCATCGATCGCCTCGGCACCGACGCGCAGAAGCAGCGCTTCGTCGAGCCGCTCATCTCGCGTCGCTGGGGCGCGACGATGGTGCTCACCGAGCCGGACGCGGGCTCCGACGTCGGCGCGGGCCGCACCAAGGCGCGCCACGTCGAAGGCGACGTGTGGGAGCTCGAGGGCGTCAAGCGCTTCATCACGAACGGCGACTTCGGCCCCGAGAACGTCGTCCACCTCGTCTTGGCGCGCCCGGAAGGCGCCGCGGCGGGGACGAAGGGGCTGTCGCTCTTCATCGTGCCGAAATTCTGGGTGAACGAGGACGGCTCGCTCGGCGAACGCAACGGCGCCTTCGTGACGAACCTCGAGAAGAAGATGGGCCTCAAGGCCTCGGCCACGTGCGAGCTCACGATGGGCGAGAACATCCCCTGCCGCGGCCTGCTCGTCGGCGAGGTGCACGACGGCATCGCGCAGATGTTCCACGTCATCGAGAACGCGCGCATGTCGATCGGCCTCAAATCGATGTCGACGCTCTCGACGGCCTACCTGAACGCGCTCGCGTACGCGAAGGAGCGCGTGCAAGGCCCCGACATGGCGCAGATGACGAACAAGCAAGCGCCGCGCGTCGCCATCGTCCGTCACCCCGACGTGCGCCGCATGCTCATGATGCAGAAGGCCCACGCCGAAGGCATGCGCGCGCTCGTCTTCAAGGCGGCGCGGCTCCAGGACGAGATCGCCGTCACGGAGAACGCCGAGGCGAAGAAGAAGCTCGCGCTCCTCAACGATCTGCTCTTGCCGCTCATCAAGGGCTACTCCTCGGAGAAGGCGTACGAGCTACTCTCGCTGTCGCTGCAGACCTTCGGCGGCTCGGGCTACTGCCAGGACTACCCGATCGAGCAGTACATCCGCGATCAGAAGATCGACACGCTCTACGAGGGCACGACGCACATCCAGGCGCTCGACCTCGTGTTCCGCAAGATCGCGCGCGACCAGGGCGAGACCTTGCAGCGCGCGACCGCGGAGATCCGCGCGTTGATCGGCTCGGAGAAGGGCGGCGCGGCGTTCGCGGCCGAGCGGGCGCTCCTCGCCATGGGCGTCGACACCGTCGAGAAGATGCTCGGCGCGGCGCTCGGCTTCATGGGCACGTCGATCTACCTCATCGGCCTCAACGCGAACCGCATCCTCGCGTCGCTCGCGGAGGTCGTGATCGGGTACCTGCTCCTCGACCAAGCGATCCTCGCCGAGTCGAAGATCGCCGGCGCGACGGAGGCGGACGCGGCGTTCTACCGAGGCAAGGTCGCGTCGGCGCGCTTCTTCCTCCGCACCGTCCTGCCGGAGCTGCCCGCGCGGCTCGAGATCCTCGCGGCGACGAACCTCGATCTGATGGAGCTCGACGACGCTTCGTTCTGACGCGTCGAGCGAAAGCATCCACCGCTCCGGTCGCCACGAGCCGAGGCTCGGAGCGCACGCGGGCCGCATCGGACCCGGCCGAAGCGGTGGATGGTCGGCGGTCCGCTACTTCAGGAAGCCGCCGATCAGATCGCGGGCCTTGTCGACCGCGCTGTCGATCTGCTCGCCCGTGAGCACGGACAAGACCGGGCCCTTGATCGCGTCCGGGAGCTTGCTCTCCAAGAACTGCTTCACCGTGTTGGCGGCCGCCGTGGCCTGGGACTCGCTGAGGTTCGCTTGCTGCACGAGGTTGGCGATAAGTTCTTTCATGACCACGGGACTAGACCGTTCCGGATGACACGTCAACGCGGCGCGCCATCGCGGGAGTGCCGGCGTCCTGTCCATTTATTTCGTATTTTCATGATGTTATCGCCGTCCGGCGCGCGCGTGAACGGATTGGGATAAGGTCGGGACCATGCGCTGGACCCCGGGACACGACAGCGACGACGTCATCGATCGACGCGGCGAAGGCGGCACGAGCAGCGCGAGCGGCCTCCTCGGGCTCTTGCCGGTGCTGCTCCGTTTCAAGGGCGGATGGATCCTCGCGCTCCTGCTCCTCGGGTTCATCGTGTTCGGCGGATCGGGGCGGCTCAGCGCGCTGCTCGGCAACGAAGGCGCGAACCCCAAGGCGGCGACCGGCTCGGCGGACGCCGATCGGAAAAAGCAGTTCGTCGGGTTCGTGCTCGATGACAACCAAGCCATGTGGCAGCGCGAGTTCGCCGCGCGCGGGAAGACGTACCGCCCCGCGAAGCTGGTCCTCTTCACGGATCGAACGGCGACGGCGTGCGGCGCCGGCCAAGCCGCGACGGGCCCCTTCTACTGCCCCGCCGACGAGCGCGCGTACATCGATCTCTCGTTCTACCAGGAGCTCGAAACGCGCCTCGGCGCGAAGGGCGACTTCGCCCAGGCGTACGTCATCGCCCACGAGATCGGCCACCACGTGCAGAACCTGCTCGGCACCAGCGACAAGGTGCACCGCGCCGGCGCGGCGCAACAGAAGGGCGAAGGCGGCTTGAGTGTCCGGCTCGAGCTCCAAGCCGACTGCTACGCGGGCATCTGGGCGAACTCGAGCGAGAAGCGCGGCATCCTCGAACCCGGCGACATCGAAGAAGCGCTCGGTGCCGCCGCGGCGATCGGCGACGACACCCTGCAACGCAACGCCGGCGGCGCGGTCCGCCCCGAGACGTGGACGCACGGCTCGTCGGCCGAACGCGTCCGCTGGTTCCGCACGGGCGCCCAGAGCGGCCGAATGGAAGCCTGCGACACGTTCTCCGGCGCGCTCGACTGAACGAGCTCGCTGGCCTCGCGCTCGTCGCCTTCACACCGAAGGGGGATGCGAAGGCTTCATCCACCCCACGCTCACCAGATCGTGGGGACGAGCCTGCTTTCGACGATCGCGGCGTCC
>JBGAHN010000038.1:0-36184 GCA_044226145.1 Labilithrix sp.
GTCAGCGCTTCTTGCGGTTTCCCCGACGCCTCGGCGAGCGTCCCCGCGAGGAAGACGGCGTAAGCCTCTTCGGGCACGAATTTTTCGACCGTGACGCGACCGTCGTACACGCGCACGACGTCGGGGCGCGGCGCGCATCCCGTCGCGAGCGTCATGACCAGCACGGGCACGATCGCGAAACGAACGCTCGCGGCGATCCTGGGACGCATCCTCACGATTCCTTCTCAGAGGTTCCGGTAGTCGCCGGCGTCGCTCAGATCGGCGTGACTCACGTCGTCCATCGAGTCGAGCGGCGGCGCCCCCAGCGCGTGCGGGGCCTCGGCGGCGCGGAGGCGCTCGGCGATCTCGATGATGCGGCGCTCGACGCGCCCGAAGACGCTCACCGCCGGGAAGCGCCCGGACGGATCGCGCTCGCCCGCGGGGACGCCCGTGAGGACCTCGATGCCCTGCGCGACCGTGCTCACCGCGTAGAGGTGGAACTCGCCGCGCTCGATCGCCCGCGCGACGTCGTCGCGCAAGACGAGGTGCTCCAGGTTCGCGCGCGGGAGGAGCACCCCCTGGTGACCCGTGAGGCCGCGGGCGCGGCAGAGCTCGAAGAAGCCCTCGATCTTCGCGCAAACGCCGCCGATCGCCTGGATTTCGCCGAGCTGGTTGACGCTGCCCGTGACGGCGATCCCCTGGTCGATGGGCACCTCCGCGAGCGCCGAGAGCACCCCGAAGAGCTCGCTCGAGCTCGCGCTGTCGCCGTCGATCTCGCCGTAGCTCTGCTCGAACGCGATCTGCGCGCGGAGGCTGAGCGGCCGCTCCTGCCCGAACATGCGCGCCAGGTAGCCGCGGATGATCGCGACGCCCTTGGTGTGGATGGCCCCGCCGAGCTGCGCCTCGTGCTCGACGTCGACGATGCCCTCGCGGCCGAGCGCGACGACCGCCGTGATGCGCATCGGTTGGCCGAACTCGACGTCACCTGCAGAATACACGGAAAGCCCGTTGACGACGCCGACGCGGACCCCCTCGGTGTCGAGCGAGACCTCGCCGCGGATGGTGAGCTCACGGATGTGACGCTCGGCAGCGCCGGCCCGCTCGCGGCGTTCGCGCCAAGCGATCTCGATGTCGTCGGCCGTCACCGTCGACGGTCGCGGCGCCGCGTTCGGCTTCGACCGCGATCCCGGCGGCGCTCCTTCGGCCGGCAGCTCGGCGCGGGACAGCGCGATGGCGCTCGCGAACGCCGCCGTCTCCTCGAGCGGCGCGAGGCTCAGCGATAGTTTTTGTCTATCACCGGCGAGGCGCGTGGCGAGATCGAGCAAGCGCGCGCGCGCCGCGCGATCGAACGTCCCCCACTCCCGCTCGCGCGCCATGTTCGTGAGGTATGCGTCGAGCGCGCGGAGGTTCTCTGGGGTCCGCGGGATCGACGGCTCGATCTCCACCTTCACGCGGAAGAGCGCGGCGAAATCGGCGTCGGCTTCGAGGAGCGCGGCGTAGAGCTCCGGCGGTCCGACGAGCACGACGCGCACACGGATCGGCACCGGCACCGGGCGGAGCGTCGTCGCGTAGAGGCCGAGGGGCCCGAGCGGATCTTCGGCGCCGATGCGGCGCTCGCGGAGGACGCGCTTGACGCGCTCCCAGATCATCGGGTCCGTCATCAAGTCCGCGGCGCGCACGACGAGCACGCCCCCGGACGCGCGGTGCAAGGAGCCCGGACGGATGCGCGTGAAATCCGTGAGGAGCGCGCCGAACCGCGCGCGCCGCTCGAGGTAGCCGAAGAGGTTCGGGTAGGTCGGGTTCGTCTCGTAGACGACCGGCGGGGGCGCCTCCGCCTCGTGCGACACGAGCAAATTCACGCGGAACCGGCTCAGTCGCTGCGCGTGCTCGGGATCGATCTCCGGCGCGTTGCCGTGATCGGCGCCCTCTTCGGCGCTGCCCTCCCCTGGCGTCGGCGGCCCCGGATCGACGAAGTCGTGCCAGTCGGCGATCAGCGCGACTTCGACGCGCTCGAGGTAGCGCTGGACGTCGTCGCCGAGCTCCGCGAGCGCCTTGCGGAGATCCCCGCACGCCGCGCGGATCGCTTCTTCGGCCAGGCGCGACATGGCCTCTTCCCGCGCCGCTTCGAACCGCGCGTTCTGCGCCCGCACGAGCACGGCGGCCTTCTCCACCTCCGTCGTGAGGCGCTCTTCGGCCTCGCCGAGCGCGCGCTTCGTCGACTCGTCGAGCGCGCCGAACTGCTCCGACGACAGCGGCTTGCCGTGCAGGATCGGGAACGTCTGCACCCCACCTTGGATGGCGCGGATGCCGAACCCGAGGGTCTTCGCGGTCGATTCGAGGCCCGTGAGCACCTCGCGGTTCTTCGCGTCGAGATCGCGCGCGAGCCGCTGCGTCGCCTTGCGCACCTCCTCGTGCTGCAGGAGGCTCGGGATCTCCTGGCGAAGACGCTCGATGAGCGCTTCCATCGCGGCGACGAACACCGGCCCGGCCGAGGGCGGCACGGACAGCGGACGCGGCGCCTCGGGGTGATCGAAGTCGTGGACGTAGACGATGTCCGACGGCGTCTGTCGCCCCTCGGCGAAGCGCTCGGCGAAGCGCACGATGTCCCCTTCGATCATGACCTGCGGATCGACGGACACGAACACGTGGAAGCTCGGCTCGCGCGACGACAAGCCGAGCGTGAGCGCACGCCGGGCGACGTGGCCGACGAGGTCGAACGCCCCCGCGATCCCCTCCGGCTGCTCGGGCAGCGACGACGGATCGGTGCGGTAGGTCGCGAGCTCGGCCGGGACACGGAAAGGCGCCCTCCCCAAGTCCGGGGACGGCGCGAGCGCGTTCGCCTCGATCCACGCGCGCACGGGACCGCTCGTCGGCGGCGCTTCGCTGAGCCGCTGGCCGAACGGCTCGGGGGGCTCCGACGGACGCGGCGACGACGCGGGGAGCTCGGCCAAAGGCGCGACGGACTCCGTCGGCGGCGACGGCGAGGGTCCCGTGGTCGTCGCAGGACTCCCGCCCGAGGTCACGCGCGGCTTCGCGGCCCCTCCCACCGACCGTGACGAACGGCGAGGCGGAGGCACCGCCGGGCGCCCCTCGGTCCCTGCCGCCCGCGTCGCGCCTTCTCCGCCTTGGAGATCGGCCCCGCTATTGGGTCCAGCGCCGCGAGTTCCGCCCGACTTGCCACGCTGGGTCATAACCCACCCGAGCCTACCAGAGTCCGAGCGGTCCGGAGAAGCCTCGCCGCGCGGACGCCGTGCGAAGTCGCGGGAGGAGCTTGCGGTAGGCCCGAAATGCGCGCTCCGTCGCACACGCCCCGCTCGACGAACGGGGGCCGTGGCTTTGCCCTGTGCCAGAAACGTCGACCACGTTACCATGCAGCCGCGATGGCGCGCTTGATCCTCGCAACGGCGGAAGGACAGCAGGTGGTCGAGCTTCGGCCGGTCAACAGCCTCGGCCGCCATCCGAACAACACGATCCAGCTCCTCGACAAGATCGTGTCGAAAGAGCACTGCATCCTCGAGCAGCGCGACGGAGGCTTCATCCTCCGCGATCTCGGGAGCCTGAACGGGACGTACGTGAACGGCGAACGCGTGCGCGGCGAGATTCCGCTGCGTCACGCCGACGAGATCGCGCTCGGTGCGACCCGCGCACGCTACGACGACGGATCCGGTCCGCCGCTCGATTTGCAGGCGCCGTTTCCTTCCGCATCCGGCATGGCCTCCGCGTCGCCGGATGCCGCCGCGGCGTACGTCGGCACGGCCGCGCATCCCGCCTCCGGTCCTCCCGTGACCGGCTCCTCACCGCCGTGGCGGCCGCAGGTGGGTGCGGGCGGGCCGACCCCGAGCCGTCCGCCACCGAGCCATGCGGCGCACGTCGGTGCACCGGGCGCGGCTCCTCCGGCGGCCTTGCGCCATCCTTTCCCGAGCGCACCTTACGGGCCGTTCGGCGGCCCGACGAACGCTCCCGGCAACGTCCCCGGCAACGCGCCGATGGGTCCGCCCGGCAACGCGGCTCCCGGCAACGCGCCGATGAACGTCCCGTCACCGAGCCCGCAGCCCGTGCCGGCCTCGTACACGGGAGCGCGCAAGGCGAACAAGCCCGCGAGCTTCTCCGGAACGCGCGTCGACGTCCTCGACTCGGCCCGCTCGATCGGCACGCAAATCGCGGTGCAGACGAAGGGCTTTTTGCCGTTCGATCAGCTCGCGCACCAGCCGCAGCAGCTCCGCGTCGACTACGAGCGCCTGCGGCTCACGTGGGAGCTCACGCGCGAGATCGGGCTCGAGCGCGATCTCGATCAGCTCCTGCACAAGATCTTGATGTCGCTGTTCAAGTTCGTGAACGCGGACCGCGGCGTCATCTTGCTGCGCGAGACCGATGGCTCGCTCCAACCGCGCGCCGCGCACCGACGCGACGGCACCGACGCGCCCATCCAGGTCAGCTCGACGATCCTGAACCACGTCGTCGCCGAGCGCGCGGCCGTGCTCACGCACGACGCCTCGATGGATTTCGCCGCTTCGAAGGGCAAATCCATGATCCTGAACCGCATCTCGAGCGCCATCGTCGTGCCGCTCTTGCACGAAAAAGAGGTGCTCGGCGCGCTCTGGCTCGACAGCGCGTCGCTCGCGCAGTTCCAGCAAAAGGATCTCGAGCTCGTCACGACCGTCGGCAACCAGGCCGCGATGTTCATCGAGAACAACCTGCTCGCGAAGAAGATCGAGCAGGAGATCATGACGCGCGAACGCTTCAGCCGCCTGCTCTCGCCGAACGTCGCCGAGCAGGTCATCTCGGGCAAGCTCGAGGTGAAGAAGGGCGGCGTGCACGTGCCGGAGTGCACCGTCTTCAACTCGGACATCCGCGGGTTCACGCGCATGAGCGAGGGCGCGCCCGCCGGCGTCATCAACGAACTGCTCAACGAGTATTTCGAATTGATGGTCGAGACGATCTTCAAATACGAAGGCACGCTCGACAAATTCATGGGCGACGGCATCATGGCCTTCTGGGGCGCGCCCGCGGCGCACCCCGACGACGCCATCCGGTCCGTGCAGTGCGCGCTCGACCAGATGGAAGTCCTCGGCCGGTTCAACCGAAAGCGCGTCGAGGCCGGGCACCCGCCCATCGCCGTCGGCACGGGCCTGCACACGGGGCCGCTCGTCGCGGGCTACGTCGGCAGCTCGAAGGCCATGAGCTACACCGTCATCGGCGACACGGTGAACACGAGCGCGCGGCTCTGCGGCATCGCGCTCGCCGGGCAGATCATCGTCAGCGAGTCCACGCTCGCGAAGCTCGGCGCGCGGTTCGAGGTCGAAGAGCTCCCCGCCGCACAGCTCAAGGGTAAAGAGCGGCCGCTCCGCATCTTCAACGTCAAGCGCGAGAAGCCGAGCGCCGCCGCGCGCCTCGGCTGAACGACGGCGCGGACGGGCGCCACCTCGGCGGGCCGGGCCTCGGCAGACCGGGCGCGAGGCCTTGGGCGCCCTCGAACGTGGAGCCTTCCCGAGGGTCCGAATGCCGCATTTTGTCGCGCGACCGGAGCGGTATGCGGAATGCAATGCAGAAGAGCATGAACACCCGCAAGACGAAAAGGCAGACGGCCAGGTTCCTTCGGAAAATCTCTCGAGGACTCCCGCGGATCCGCGTGATTCGCACGCAGCGCTCACGCATCATCGTCCCGGGGCTGCTCGGGGTGATGGGTACGCTCGCGCTCGGGGGCGTGGCGGCGCTCTTGCTCCTCCGCCCACGTGTGCGCATGCGCGCGCTCGAGGTCGCGAAGGACGCGTACGGAAAGGTCCGCGATCAACTCGAGACGATGGGCGTCACCGAGAAGCTCGGGATGCACCACCGCGTCGACGCGAACGGCGTGGTGACGGAGACGTCGTCGGACTACGCGCCGAGCGCGTTCTGACTCGCGTGCTTCGGCGACCCCATTCCCACGCTCGGGGGGCGCCGAGGATCCCTCCTCACACTCGCGCTCGCTCGACCTCGCGGCCGAGCTCGAGCGTCGTCACCGAAGCGGAGCTCGAGGACCGAAAGGTCTCCGAAGCTCCGCTTTTTTCTTTGGAGCCGAGCCTCACGCGGCGCTCGACCGTGGCGACACGCTCCGCGCGGAGGCGCACACCGCGGCGCGCGAAGGACATGCGACGAGAGATGCGATGACACGGGAGGACGCTGGGGGAACCGGGCACCACGTCGCCCGAAGAGGAAATGCCGTTCGACCCATGCGCGCTCGACACGCGCCCCGCGGGAACGGTCCGCAGCCTCGACCATCGGCCCGCCGCGTGCACCCGCGTCGGACTCATGATCCGCGCTCGTCGAATCTCCTTCGCCACGATGACCCTGCTTGGTTTCGCCGCATGCAGCGAGCGATCGTCCACCACGTCGGACAAGCCGTCGTCGCCGCCCGCGCCCACGGCGGATCCGAACGCACCGGACGCTCCCCCGTCGGCGACGGGTGACGCGGGAGGCGACGCCTCGTCCGAGCCCGTCCCGTACCAGGCATTCGACATCAACCACGTCTTGTCGACCGGGCAATCGAACTCCGTCGCGCTCGAGGGGATCCCGCCGCTGACGAGCGAGCAGCCGTACGGGAATCTGATGTTCGACGTCGGCGTCATCCCCGGGACGGACTGCGACGGCAACGGCTGCAAAGTGTACGAAAAGCCGACGCGGTTCGTCCCATTGGTCGAAGGCGACCACTATTTCGATTACACGGCCGAGACGATGTCGTCCGGACTCGCGAACGAAATATCGAACATCGCACGCCGGAAATACGACGACGCACGGAAGGACCACGACGTCCTCGTCAGCGTCCAAGGGCGGAGCGGAAACACCTATGCCTGCCTGCGCAAGGGCGGATGCGACTTCTTCCACGGGCAGGGCCCGTACGTCCTGGCGTTCGAGGACGCCATGATGGAGGTCCAAGACGCGATGGAGATCGCGAAAGCGCAGGGCAAATCGTACGTGGTGCGCGCCGTGACGACGATCCACGGAGAGAGCGATCATTACGCCGTCACGCACGACGCGAACGAATTCCCCATGAACGCGACCGACGGCAACGGACAAATCAACGACTACGCCGCCGCCATGATCGAATGGCAACGCGACTACGAGCGCGGTGTCCAGCAATTGAACGGGCAATCGCAGCCTGTCCCTTTGCTCATGCTCCAAATGAACAATTGGAACGACACGGAGCACAGCCCAATTCCGATTTGGCAGCTCAGTGCGCACGAGCAAGCGCCGGGGAAGGTCGTCGTCGTCGCCCCGTCGTACATGTTCGATTACGCGCAAGACTGTCTGCATTTCAACAATCATTCGGAGCGGCACATCGGCGAGTATTTCGCCAAAGCCTATTCCCGCATCGTCTTCGAAGGACGTCCCTGGGAGCCGCTCCGGCCGATCGAGCTCTCCATCGACGGCAAGGTCATCACGGCCAAGTTCGCCGTCCCCAAGCCGCCGCTCGTCTTCGATGTGAACATCGTCTCGAAGAGCACGAACTTCGGGTTCGAGTACGCGGACGACAGCGCGTCCCCGCCGGCCATCGCGGACGTGGCGATCGCGGGCGACGACACGGTGAAGATCACGCTGGCCTCCACCCCGACGGCGAAGGGCAAACGGCTCCGCTACGCGTACACCGCGACGCCCTTCACCTGCCCTGGACCGCAGCTCGGCCCGCGCGGCAACCTCCGCGACTCCGACGACACGCCTTCGCAGTACGGCTACACGCTGTTCAATTGGGCGGTGACGTTCGACGAGCCGATCCCGTGAGTCGCATCAGGAGTCGCGTCAGAAAATGCCCGAAATCCCCGCGGTTCCGCCCCCCGGCTTGATCGACACGTCGATGTGGACGGGGGGCGGCTTGAACGAGGTGATGGCCTCCACGCCGTCCTTCTTCGCGCCGTCCTTCGAGCCGCTGGTGAGGAGGAGGACCGTGGCGACACCGAGCGAGAGCGCGCCGACGCCGAGCGCGATGTCGGCCGCGACGAACTGCCGTTTGACGGAGTCGACCCGGCTCGCGTCGCACGCGCCGTAGCAGTCGCGCTCGAGGGCGCTCCTCCGCTGCAAGCCGGCGAGGCCGAGCACGGTGAACGTCGCGAGGCCGGCGACGCCGACGCCGCCGAAGATCCAGGTCGCGAGGGGCGGTCCGGACGAGGGCTCCTTCTCTCCCTCCGGCGTGCTCGGGACGGTCGCGGGCGCTGGCGTGCGCTCCCAGCTCCCGGTGACGACGCGGGCCTTTTCTCCTTCGCGGACGACGATCGATTGCTCGATGGGGGCGTCGGTCCCGTGCTCGAACCGCACGACGTGCGATCCCGGATCGACGGCGGTGGCCTTTCCGTCGAGCGTCTCGGTGAGCCGTTCGCCGTCGAGGAATACGCGCACATCGACGAGATCTTCGCCGCCCGGTCCCTTCGCGGCGAACGACAGGGTCGGCATGGCCCCTTCGACCTCCGTGAGCCAACGCAGGCAGTCGGGCTGGAGGACCGCGGGGCAGGAATCGCTCGCGCAAAGCACGAGGGACTTTCGCGCGCTCCGCAGCTCGCCGTTCTTTCGGTGCGTCTGCGCGTCGCGGTACGCGTCCGCGCACACGGCCTTGTCGGGCTCCGCAGCCCGCGCGACCGACGGCAGGATCACGGCGGCCAACGCGAGCACACCGAAAAAGGACGCACGAAGTCCACGATTCACCACGTTCATGTTCGCTCTTTCCTCACATGCATTCCGGTTTGATTTGCCGAATTCCGTCGGGACCGACGACGAACGGCGAATCGCACGAAGCTTTCGTCGCGCTGACTGCCGGCTTCGCGGGTGAAGCCTGCGAAGGGGGCGGCGCCGATCGAACGACGGCCGGCGTCGACGCGCGTTTGCCCGGCGTCGATTTGTGGATCTCGTTCGGCTTCGGCGGAGAGGCCGCGCTCTCCGGCGAGGCCGCGTTGGACTCGCGCGCGGGCCTCGCGGTCGCTCGCTCCCCGTGGGGCGCCGAGGCCTCGGGCGAGGCCTCGAAGATCGTCATCGAAGACTCGCTACCCTGCCCATCGCCGGCCGCCCCTGCCGCTTGCGCCGTCCCGGACGTCCCCGAAGGCGCGCGCGCCGACGTCGAAGGCGGCGCTTGCAACCCCGCCTCGCCACGCCGCATCGGACGGAGTCGGAACCCGATGAAGAGCAACGCTCCCGCGAGCACGAGAAGCGCGGCCGGTGTGATCCAGAAAGGACGACGCGGCACGGATGACGGCGTCAAGCTGGTGACGCGTGGAGCGACGCTGCTCGACACGGCGTTCGTGATGGTCCCCGCAGGAAAGGTCGAGCGCGTCGCGGGGAACATCGAGCGCCCCGCGACGCCCGATCGAACGTCGATGCTCCGCTCCGAGCTAGGGCCCGTGCTCGGCCTGTCGCTCGTCGGGCCCTCGCTCGCGATCCGCCGGACGAGGTGCCCGAGCTCGTCGAGTCGCGGACGCGCGACGGTATCGAGCCACGACGCGACGTCCCGCGGCGAGGCCGGCTCGAGCGCGCGTTCGAGCGCGAACGCCATGTCGCGCGCCGTCGCGAACCGCGCCGCGGGATCGATCGCGGTCGCCCGTTCGACGACCGCGTCGAGCGCCGGAGGGAGCCCCGGTCGCAGCGTGCTCGGCTTCGGCGGGAGCTCGAGCTTGCCGGTCGCGAGCAGCAGGAACAGCTCGTCGTTGCGACGCCCGGCCTGCCGCCGGCGCCCCGTCAACAGCTCCCAGAGCACGATCCCCGACGCGAAGACGTCCGCGCGTCGATCGGCGCTCCCCCGCACCTGCTCGGGCGCCATGTACGAGACCTTGCCCTTGACGACGCCTTCGCGGGTTTGCTCGACGCGATCGGACGCCTTGGCGATCCCGAAATCGAACACGCGCACGAGGCCGTTCCGATCGACGAGGACGTTGTGGGGAGAGACGTCGCGGTGCACGATCGACAAGGGCCGGCCGAGCTCGTCGCGCGTCTCGTGCGCCGCGTGCAACCCTTCCAAGAGCCCGCACACGACCGCCACCGCCACCGACGGCGGAGGGGGCTCGCGCGTGTGCGGGGGCATCAGCCGCTCAAGCGACTCCCCGAGCACGTGCTCCATGACGAGGAACACCTCGGTGTCGTCGGCGACGACGTCCAGCGTCGAGACGACGTTCGGGTGCTTCACCAGCGCGGCCAGGCGCGCCTCGTCCAGGAACATCTGGACGAACCGAGGGTCCTGCGCATAGTTCGCGTGCAGGCGCTTGATCGCGACGACGCGCGAGAACCCGACCGCGCCGTGGAGTCGTCCCAAGTGAACGGACGCCATGCCGCCGGCCGCGATCTGATCGTACAGGACGTACCGACCGAGCGCGCGAGGAATCGAATCGATGCTCATTCGTATTCCGATGGCTCAACGATAAACGTCGACCCACGATTGCGCCAATCGATCGTCGCGCGATTCCGATATTTGCGAGCACACCGGCCACGACGTATTCACGGCGCGCCGACTGTCGCTCGCCTCATACGGATATCGGAGCGGTGAACGGCGCCGCTCGCGCGCGGAAGCGAAGGCCTACGGCCCTGCTCGCGCGCGTTCACCCTCGCGCCACTCATGGCCATTCATGGGAGGTCGTCACGGGTATTCGGTGGTGCGCACCGACCTTCGTTGGCGCGGCCATTGGCGGCGTATTTCGCGTCCACGAGAATTGCTCAGCGAGACCGTACGAAGAAGCGACGACGCCCATACGCGCACGCCCCTCGACCCTTGCGTCGTGCATGCGTACGACGGCGACGGCGGCGTGCGGTCCACCGCACACCTCATTTGACCGCCCGCCGCTCGTCGACTTGCGAAATCAAAATTCGTCATGCACCTTTTTCGCCCCTTCGAAATTCGAAATCACGAATTCGAACATCGATTTCGTAGATTTTTACGTTCGCGACGAACCCTCGCTGACGTGCGCGCATCGACGCGCCCGTCGCACGAGCGGAAAGGACCGACTCCATGAAGCATCGACTCTCGCGAATCCACGTCTCCGCGGCCCTGGCCCTCACGTTCGCGATCGGAGCGGCGGTCGGATGCACGGAAAGCACGCCGACGCCGATCCCCCCGCCCTCCGACACGGACGAAGACGCATCCACCGAGCCCGACGCGAGCGACGACGGCGCCTCGCCTCCGGGCGAAGACGGCGGCGCCGACGCGAACACCGGCGATGCGTCGCCGGAGGACGCGTCGTCGGACCCGGACGCCGACGCCGCCACCGACACGGACGCCGACGCGGCCGCTCCCACGGGGTGCGCCGCCGAAGTCGGCGCGGACTTCTGCGACGATTTCGACGACGAAGACGCGTTCACGGCCGGCGTGACGAAATGGGATTTCGTCGAGACGGGCAATCCGGCGCCGGTCTCCACGTCGCTGGAGAGGAGCGTTTCGCAGCCCCGCTCGGCCCTCACGCAGATCTTCGACGGCTCGACGCCAGGCGCCAAATTCGCCAAGACCACGACGAAGGCCGGCTTCACCGAGGCGACGTGGGACTACGACATTTTCTTGGAGAACATCGGCAACGGCGGGGGCTTCTTCCTCGACGATTTCCAGTTCACCGACGACGGAGGTCCCGATCGCTTCGGCTTCCGGCTCGTGATCCTCTCGGACGCGGGCGCCATCGGCACGTTCCGCGTGGAGCACAACGGCGACGCGGCCGGCACGCCTTACGTCATCGAACCGAACCTCTCCGATGGAACGATCGAGCTCGGCAAGTGGCACCACCTCCAGCAGACCGTGAAATTCTCGTTCGCGGACGCAGACGGCGGCACCGACGGCGTCGAGTACGCGCTCTACGTGGATCATCAAAAGGCGCCCGCATTCACCCAGACCTATTCCGGAATCCCCCGCGAAAAGGCGGCGTTCGCGCGCTTCGCGTCGCTGGCCTACGTCTTCGACAAGGGCGCGAGCGCGGGCCTCAAGATCCACTGGGACAACTCGGCGGTCCGCATTCGATGAGGGTTCGCCTTCGACACGCCGCCGCCGCGGTCTTCTTGCCGATGGCCGCGTCGGCTTGCTCGCTCTTGAGTTGGGACGGCTTCGTCGGGCCGCCGGAGGATGGATCTCCACCGGGGAACGACGCCGCCGAGCCATCGGACACCGGCGGCACCACCGACGGCGCGAGCGATCCGGACGGCGGCGCGTCGAACGATGCGCAAACGGAGGCGTCGGACGACGACGCCTCCTCGGACGCCGGGACGGACGCCGATCCGAACGCGCCGCCCATTTTCCTGGACGGAGGCTCGTTCTGCGCCGGCAAGTCGACCGCGGCGTTCTGCGAAGACTTCGACGAAGTTCCGCTCGACAAGCGCTGGATCCGCGAAGGGACGTTCGGTCGCCTCACGACCTACAACGCGAAGTCCGCGCCGAACGACTTCCTGGTCAGCGCTCCACCGAACACGGGCGGTGGGACCTTCGTCTCGAAGATCACGAAGACGATGCCGGCGCCGTCGACGAACCTGCTCGTCTCGTTCGATTTGTTCCCAGAGAAGATCAACGAAAATAGCTCCGTCCTCATGCTCGCGGCGCTCGAATACACGGGAGGAGAATCGAAATATTCGCTTCGTCTCGTGTATTTGAACGGTCAAATCCGACTCGAAGAATCCGATCTCGTTCCGCCGCCGAACAACAAGGATTCCTACCACCCGTTCTTCGACGTCACGGTCGGTCGGTGGTCGCGGATCGGACTCGACGTCGATCTGTCGGATTCACCGCCCGGCGTGACGATTTCCGTCGACGGCATCACCGTCGGTTCGCGGCTCACCGTGACGCCGACCGCGAACATGCAAACCGTACCGACGTTGATCCTCGGCGCCGTCTTCGCGCAAAATCCCCATTCCGGCTGGACGCTCCGCTACGACGACGTCTTGGTGGAGTACCGCCAATGAAGCGCGCCTTCTCGACGTCGGAGCGAGCATCGCTCGTCGCGTCGATCGCGGGGCTCTTGCTCGCGTTCGCCGCGTCGTGCACGAACGACGATCCCTCCACGCCTCCGCCGCCCGACGGGCTCGACGCGGGATCGACACCGGACGACGCGGCCGATCCGACCGACGCCCGGAGCGACGCCGACGACGCCTCCGAGGACGACGCGGGCGACGGGGGCCACGACGCCGGCCCCGTGACCTACACGAACCCCGTTTTCCCCGAAGATTTCCCCGATCCGTTCGTCCTCCGCGTCGGCGCGACGTACGTGGCTTTCGCGACGAACGCCGCGGGCAAGAACGTCCGCGCGGCCGAATCGACCGATCTCGCCACCTGGACCGAGCTGCCCGACGCCTTGCCGACGCTGCCGTCGTGGGCCCGCGCGAACGCGTCGCTGACGTGGGCGCCGTCGGTCCTCGCGCGCGGGGGCACCTACGTTCTCTATTTCACCGCGCGCGACGAAGCCTCGAACTTCCAGTGCATCGGGCGCGCGATCGCCAACGATCCGCGAGGCCCTTACGTCGACGACACCACCCACCCGTTCATCTGCCAGGTCCACGCCCCGAACGCGCTCTGCGGTTCGATCGACGCGAGCCCCTTCGTCGACAGCAACGGGGACGCCTACCTCCTCTGGAAGAGCGACGAGAACGCGACGGCGTGCAGCGGCGACGCGCGGCTCTGGACGCAGCGGCTCGGCGTCGACGGCCTCTCGCTCCTGGGATCGCCGACGATGCTCCTCGCGCGCGACCGTGATTGGGAGCTGCCGCTCATCGAAGGCCCGAGCATGCTCAAACACGGCGCGTCGTACTACCTCTTCTATTCTGCGAATTGGTGGGAGAGCGCGTCGTACGGCGTGGGTTATGCGGTGTGCGACACGCCCATCGGACCCTGCACGAAGAAGACGCTCGACGGGCCGCTCGTCGCCTCGGCGGACGGCGTTCTCGGCCCCGGCGGCCAAGAATTCTTCCACGATCCGAGCGGCGCGCTCTGGATGGCCTACCATGCGTGGACGGCACCCACGGTCGGCTACGCGCACGGCGGCCGGCGATCGCTTCGCATCGATCGCTTGACGTTCCCGCAAGCTGAGCCGACGTTAAGAGGACCAACGACGACGCCTCAGCTTCTCTGAGCTCGGCGCGGCGGCGGCTTCGGAGGGGTAGCTTTTTGAATTTTTCGAGGAGCGCGGAAGAGGGGTCGACCGAAATGTCCGACGGCGATGGGCAACGTGGCCGCGAAGAGCTGAAGACGGTTCCTCCCCCCGAAGGCGCCGAAGACGCCTACAGCGCGAAGACGCGGATCGCGCCTCTGCCGGATCGGGTCCTCGATGCCCTCCGCGAGTTCGACGCCGAGCAAGAGCGGCTCGACCACGTGCAAAGCGGGACCCGCCTCGCGACGGCCGCGCCGCTGACCGACACCGATTCATTGCCCGCGCCGGACGGATCGCCCCCCGACGCCCTTCTCGAAGCGGTCAGCCACGAAGCCGAGAATCCGCTCCTCGAGCGCGTCGTCCTGGGCGTGGCCATCTTGGCCGTACTGGGCGCCCTCGCCTTCGTCGGCGCGATGCTCCTCGCGCACTGACGTCGCGCCGCGCATTCCCGGCGTGCGGCCTCCGCCAAGCGCGGGGCTTCTCGAAGCCACAAAAGAGCTTCGTCCGAGATCTGGCTTTGTGACCAAACCTCGGACGAAAACTCAGGCCAATTTCGCCAGGTGACTGGCGGGGCGGACGGGACTCGAACCCGCGGCCTCCGGCGTGACAGGCCGGCGTTATAACCGACTTAACTACCGCCCCAGATTCCGAATGCTAAGGAGGGACTACGTACTACGAAGAAGCGTCTCGTGGAAAGAGAAAAGCGATCAAGAACTTGAGAGCGCGTGCTGCTCGAACGATCGTAGGCGGGACAGGGCTTGAACCTGCGACATCCGGCTTGTAAGGCCAGCGCTCTACCGCTGAGCTACCCGCCCAAACGGTGTGACGCGAAGTACTCCAAGCCACGTGGGGTCGTCAAGCACGTTTCGCGTCGGTGCCTTTCACTTTGCTCCGACGTGCAGCTACGCGCTCGCTTCGTTTCACGCCCGCGCGATGGCCTGCCGGAAAAGCTCGACCGGCTGCGCGCCGGAGACGGCAAGGCGGCGGCCGAACACGACGAACGGCACGCCGCCGATGCCTTGGCTCGCTGCTTCCCGCGCCTCGCGACGCGTCGCTTCGAGGGCCCCTTCGTCGGCGAGCACCTCTCGGGCCTCGGACGCGTCGAATCCGCGCGCGGCGACCACGTCGACGAGCACGCCATCGTCGCTCAAGTCGCGTCCTTCGAGGAAGTAGGCCTCGAAGAAGGCGCGCGCGACCTCGACCTGAATCCCCCGCGCCTTCGCCGCTCCGATGAGGGTATGGGCCTTGAGCGTGTTCGGCGACCGCCGGACCTTCGCGAAGTCGAGCGGGATGCCGCTCTCCCGCGCCGCCGCTTCGACACGGCCGAACATCGCCTCCGGATCGACCCCGTACTTGCGCGCGAGGCGCTCGCGGAGATCGACCCCTCCCACCGGCGTGGAGGGATCGAGCTCGAAGGGGTGGAACACGAGATCGACCGCCCCGCCCTCCTCGGCGATGGCCTTTTCGAGGCGCGTCACACCGATGAAGCACCACGGGCAGACGACGTCCGAGACGACGTCGATCGCGAGCTTCGGCGCGGCTTCGGTCGCGGGCTCCGTTCGGTCCGCCACGTCAGATGCCCACGGGTGCGTGGGGGGCGTCGGCGCTCGGCATCGCCGCCACCGACGGTCCGTCCGGTCGACGAACGACGAGCTCGCCGCCGACGTACTCCCAGCTCTCGCGAACCGGCCCGAAGAGCGCCTCGGGATCCGGCACTGAGAGCGCCTCGCGGAGCACCTCGTCGGCGTGCTCGACGAGCACGATGCGCATCGCCTTGAGCACGCGCCGCGGCACCTCGCGCAGGTCCTTGCGGTTCTCGCGCGGGATCACGACCGTCGTGATGCCGGCGCGGTGGGCTGCGAGGAGTTTGTCCTTGAGCCCTCCGATCGCCATCACGCGTCCGCGGAGCGTGAGCTCGCCCGTCATCGCCAAATCACGCTTGACCGGCACCTTGACGAGCGCGCTCGCGAGCGACGTCGCCATCGTCACGCCCGCCGAAGGACCGTCCTTGCGGACGAACTCGGGGAAGTGAACGTGCACGTCGATCTTCTGGTAGAAATCCGGATCGAGGCCGAGCACGCCGGCGCGCGAACGCACGTAGCTCATCGCCGCCTGGGCGCTCTCCTCCATGCCCTTCTCGAGCAGGCCCGTGATGACGAGCTTGCCCTTGCCCGGCACGATCGCGACCTCGCACGCGAGGAGCTCTCCGCCCCCCGAGTTCGTGACCGACAGGCCGTTGGTGAGGCCGACCTCGTCGCGCTCCTCCTTCTTGTTGAGGCGGAACTTCGGCACGCCCAGGTATTGCGGGACGTTCTTCGCGGCGACCTCGACGGCCTGCCCCTTCGCGGCCTCGCCGCCGTCGACGACCTGGCGCGCGACCTTGCGGCAGATGCTCGCGATCTCGCGATCGAGCGAGCGGACACCCGCCTCGCGCGTGTAGTGGTGAATCACCGTTCGAATCGCGTTCTCGGTGATCGTGAGCGGTACCTCCTCGAGCCCGCAGTCCTTGCGCTGCCGCGGGACGAGGTATTTGACCGCGATGTTCATCTTTTCGAATTCCGTGTAACCGGACAGCTGGATGATCTCCATGCGGTCCTGGAGCGGCACGGGAATCCCCGAGAGCGTGTTCGCGGTCGTGATGAACATCACGTCCGAGAGGTCGTAATCCAAATCGAGGTAGTGATCGTTGAACGCGTGGTTCTGCTCGGGATCCAAGACCTCGAGCAGCGCCGCGGCCGGATCGCCGCGGAAGTCCGTCGACATCTTGTCGATCTCGTCGAGGAGGAACACGGGGTTGTTCGTGCCGACCTTCTTGAGCGACTGAATCAGCTTCCCCGGCAGCGCGCCGATGTACGTCCGGCGATGCCCGCGGATCTCCGCTTCGTCGCGGACGCCGCCGAGCGAGAGGCGCTGGAACTTCCGCCCCGTCGAGCGCGCGATGCTCTTCGCGAGGCTCGTCTTGCCGACGCCGGGCGGTCCGACGAAGCAGAGCACCGGGCCTTTGAGCTTCTTCGTGAGCGCCTGGACCGCGAGGTATTCGAGGATCCGTTCTTTGATTTTCCTCAGCCCGTAGTGATCCTCGTCGAGGACCTCTTCGGCCTTCTTCAAATCGTAATTCTCTTCGGACTTGTCGTACCAAGGCAGTCCGACGATCCAATCGATGTAGTTGCGCACGACCGTCGCCTCCGCGCTGGTCGGGTGCATCATCTTGAGTTTCTTGAGCTCCTTTTTGACCTTCGCGATGGCCTCTTTGCTCATCCGCTTGGTCTTGAGTTGCTCCTCGATCTCGTGGATCTCGTTTTTGAACTCGTCGCGATCGCCACCCAATTCCTTCTGGATGGCCTGCATTTGCTCGTTGAGATAATATTCTTTCTGCGTCTTCTCCATTTGCTTTTTGACGCGCGACCGAATCTTCTTCTCGACTTGGAGAATCTCGATTTCGGCTTGCATCAATTCGTGGAGGCGCTCGAGGCGTTTGACCGCGTCCTCGTTCTCGAGGAGGGCTTGGCGGTCGGAGAGCTTGATGGTCGGGAGGTTGGCGACGATCGTGTCCGACAGGCGCGCCGGATCGTCGATCGTCTGCGCGGTCATCAGGACTTCGGGCTGAATCTTCTTGTTCAGCTTCACGTACATCTCGAAGGCCGCCTGCACGCTGCGCATGAGGGCCTCGACCTCGACGCCGAGCGCCGTGGCCTCGTCGATCTCCTCGACCTCGACGAGGAAGTACTCCTCGGTCTGCGGGAACTTCTTGATGCGCGCGCGCTTCTTCCCTTCGACGAGCACCTTCACGGTGCCGTCGGGCAGCCGAAGGAGCTGCATGATCGTGCCGAGCGTGCCGACCTGGAAGATGTCGTCCGGCGTCGGCTCGTTCGTCTTCGCGTTCTTCTGCGCCGCGAGGAAGATCTCCTTGTCGCGCGCCATCGCCGCGTCGAGCGCGTTGATCGATCGCTCACGACCGACGAACAGCTGGCTCACCATGTGCGGGAACACGATGATGTCGCGAAGAGGAAGAAGAGGAACGGCGCGCTTCTTCGCCCCGGGCTTACCGTCGTCGTTTTTGAAGAACATTGGACAGCGGTTTTACCTCGAAAGGTCGCTCCCTACCAACCCGGGCGGGCGAAATGGCGAACGCGAGCACCCACCGACCGGAGCGAGCGGCGCCGCCAAAAAGCTCGACGGCACGATGACGCACGACACCAAAACGCACACGCGACGCACAAACGCGAACGGCGCCGACCTCGAGGTGAGGTCGACGCCGCTTCGTGATCACGTGTCGGGTCGTCGTCGGGTCGTATCGGTGCCTCGAGCCCCGCGCCGCCGACGCGGGAGGCTCGGTCGAGCTCAGGCGAGCTCGGCTTCCTTTTGGTAGACGATGAGCGGCGCTTCGCCCTTCGTGATGACCTCTTCGCTCACGACGACTTCCTTGATGCCGGAGCGCGAAGGCACGTCGTACATGATGTCGAGGAGCGCGCCCTCGATGATGGCGCGGAGGCCACGGGCGCCGGCGTTGCGCGCGAGGGCTTCCTTCGCGACGGCCGACAGCGCCGACTTCGAGAACTTGAGCTTCACGCCATCCATCTCGAAGAGCTTCTGGAACTGCTTCACGAGCGCGTTCTTCGGCTTGGTGAGGATGTCGATGAGCGCCTCTTCGTTGAGCTCGTGGAGCGTCGCGATGAGCGGGAGGCGTCCGATGAACTCGGGGATGAGCCCGAACTTCAAGAGATCTTCCGGCTCGACCCGCAAGAGCAGCTCGCCGAGCTTGAAGTCCTTCTTGCTCTTGATGTCGGCGCCGAAGCCGAGCGTCTGCTGGCCGACGCGGCGCTGGATGATCTGATCGAGACCGACGAAGGCGCCGCCGCAGATGAACAGGATGTTCGTCGTGTCGACTTGCAGGAAATCCTGTTGCGGGTGCTTGCGTCCGCCCTTCGGGGGGACGTTGGCCACCGTGCCTTCGATGATCTTGAGCAGCGCCTGCTGCACGCCTTCGCCGGAGACGTCGCGCGTGATGCTCGGGTTGTCGCTCTTCCGGCTGATCTTGTCGATCTCGTCGATGTAGACGATGCCCCGCTGCGCGCGCTCGACGTCGTGGTCGGCGTTCTGCAAGAGCTGGACGATGATGTTCTCGACGTCTTCGCCGACGTAGCCCGCTTCCGTGAGCGTCGTCGCGTCCGCGATGGCGAACGGCACGTGGAGGATCTTCGAGAGCTCGACCTCGTCGGAGCTCACGCGCGAGTCGATCCGCTTGTAGTGGTTGTGCACCGCCACCGAGAGGATCTTCTTCGCGCGGTCCTGCCCGATCACGTAGTCGTCGAGGATCGCCTTGATCTCCGACGGCTTCGGGACCGGCGCGGAACCCGCGTAGGGCTCGTCCTTCTCGACCTCTTCCGCGATGATCTCGTTGCAGAGGTTGATGCACTCATCGCAGATGTAGACCGTGGGTCCGGCGATGAGCTTCTTCACCTCTTTCTGCGATTTCCCGCAAAAAGAGCAGCTCAGGTTTCCACTGTTGTGATCGTCGCGTCGACGCTCCACGGACTGCCTCGTCCCTTTCGTGAGAGAAAAGCTTATGCCGCCATGATGGCCGTCGCAAGCTTGTGACCAACGTTCACGCTGCGGGATCCCGACTCAGCTCGGTGACCCGATCGTTTTCGCGCCGCCGTTTCGTGCGGGGATGCGCGGCATGGCTCCGCGGCTGGCGAAGGGCCGTTCGTGCGACGGCCCCTTTGACGAAGCCATGAAGCTCGGCGACGAGCTCGCACATCGACCACACCCGAGGCGGGACCGTCGCCGGCGCACGACCGATTTCACCTTCACGCGAATTTGATGGCCACGCGAACGCAAAACCGGTCGGGACGTCACTTCTCCTTCGTGCCGTCGCTCTTCTTCTTCGGCGGGAGCATGACGTTGTCGATGAGCCCGTACTCCTTCGCCGCCGCCGCGCCCAGGTAGAAGTCGCGGTCGATGTCCTTGAGGATCTGGTCCTTCGACTTGCCCGTCGTCGCGACGTAGATGTCCGTGAGCACCTCTTTGAGGTGACGGATCTCGCGCGCCTGGATCTCGATGTCCGACGCCTGACCACGCGCGCCGCCGAGCGGCTGGTGGATCATGATGCGCGCGTTCGGCAGCGAGTTGCGGCGCCCCTTCGTGCCGGCCGCGAGCAGCACGGACGCCATCGACGCCGCCATGCCGAGGCACGTGGTCGAGACGTCGCAGCGCACGTACTGCATCGTGTCGTAGATGGCGAGGCCGCTCGTGACGACGCCGCCGGGGCTGTTGATGTAGAGCATGATCTCCTTGTCGGGATCTTCGCTCTCGAGGAAGAGGAACTGCGCGATGACGATGTTCGCGACGTCGTCGTTGATCTCCGTCCCCAAAAAGACGATGCGGTCCTTCAGGAGGCGGCTGAAGATGTCCCAGTTCCGCTCCCCGCGGTGCGTCGTCTCGACGACCGTGGGGTACGGGATGAAGTCTCTCGCTCGTTCGAGGGTCGAAATCGCCTGCGCGCGGTTTTCGGGACGCTTCGTCATGCTCAGCCTTCCTTCTTTTCCTGCTTGGATGCTCCCTCGGCGGATTCGTTCTTCGCGTCCGTCTTGGGGGCCGGCGGATCGCCGTCGACGATCTTCGACTTCGTCTCGATGAAGTCCAGGATCTTGTCCTCCAAGATCATACCGATGAGCATGTCACGCTTGCTCTTTTCTCGGTATTCGACGCGCAACTTGGCGACGTTCTTCCCGGTCTCTGCGGCAAGCTCGGCGAGGCCCTTCTCGAGGTCTTCGTCGTTGACCTTGAACTCGTGCTTCTTCGCGATCGCCGCCATGACGAGGCCAGCGCGGACCTTCCGCTCGGCGTCGGCGTGGATGGCGGCGTGGAGCTGCTCACCTTGCTCCTGCGTGATGCGCTGCCCCAGGCGGCGGGCGTTCATGACGAACTCCTGCTCCATGAGGCGGCACTGCTGCTCGACGAGGGTGGGCGGAACGTCGCAGGGGTTCTCGTCGTTGAGGCGCGCGACGATCTGCTCGGCGACGCTCATCTCGGAGCGGTCCTTGGCGGCCTTCTCGAGCTTCGAGTGGACGTCGGCGCGGAGCGCGACGAGCGTGTCGAAGCCGATGTCCTTGGCGAACTCGTCGTCGAGCGCCGGCGGGACGCGCTCCTTGATGTCCGAGACGGTGATGTGGAACGTGCCCGTCTTGCCGCGGAAATCCTTGCGCGGGTGCTCTTCGGGGAACGCGTGCTGGGCCTCCGCCTTGTCGCCGACGTTCTTGCCGACGAGGGCCGCGTCGATCTCGGGGAGCGCTTGGCCGGCGCCAAGCTCGAGCGGGACGCCCTGGCCGCCGCCGTCCTTGACCTCTTTGCCACCGACTTCGAGCGTGAAGTCGATCGTGACGATGTCGCCGGTCTTCGCGGGGCGCGCGGGCTCGGGCGCCTTGAGGGCGGCGCTCCGCTGGCGGAGGCTCTCGAGCTGGTCGTCGACGTCTTTGTCGGCGACTTCGACCTTCGGGCGGTAGAGCTCGAAGCCCTCGAACTTCACGTTCTCAATCTCGGGCTGCACTTCGAAGCGCGCCTTGAACTGGAACGGCTCCTTCGGGTCGAGCGCCTTCTCGGCGTTGACGGACGGCTGGCTCACCGGGGTGAGGTTCTGGTCGCTCAGCGCCTTCGGCAGCGTGCTGTTGACGATCTGGTTGGCGACGTCGTTCGAGACCTGCGCGCCGAACAGGCGCGTGAGCACGTCGCGCGGGGCCTTGCCCGGGCGGAAGCCTTTGACGTGCGCCGTCTTGCCGAGGTTCAAGTAGGCCTTGTCGACCTCCGCCTTCACGAGGTTCGCGGGAACCTCCACTTGAAGCTCGAGGACGACGGGGGAAATTCGCTGGACGCTGACTTGCATGGGGGCGGCCACAATACTTGGAGAAGGTTCCCGGTCAAGGCCCGCAGGCGACCCGTTTTCGAAAAAGAAAACCCCCGGTGGAGAGGCGTCCACCGAGGGCAAGCGGAATTAAGAGAGGTCCCGGGAGGGACGAAAGCGAGGCGCGGGGGCGCGCTCAGTAATCGTCGTCGTCGTCTTGGTCGGGATCGTACTCGTCGACGGTGTCGTCGAAGAGCAGGTCCGAACCTTCGAACGCCGTGTCCTGCATCAGGTCGTCGAGCGAGAAGCCGTACTTCATGTCCGGCCGGATCGTCTCGCGCTCGAACTCCTCCATGCTGCGGTAGCTCTTCGGAACACCCATCGTCGATTCCTCCACAAGTCGCGGGTCAAGCAAGCCGCCGCGTGTTCGCACGCGGCGTGTCATCGGTTGGTTCGTGGTCGTCTCGTCTCGTGTCGCCGCGCTCGGTCGCCGGTGCGTCGGCGGTCGTGTCGGCGCTCAGCGCGGACGGCGTTCTTCGCGCCGCGCCCCGAGGAAGTGAACGGACGCCTGGGCCCCGTTCGTCTCGCGCGGGCGGAAGAAAAAGGCCGCAAGAATGCGGTCGACGCTCGCGTCGTCTTCGACGGCGAGCGCCCTTTCGAGCGCTTCCTTCATCGTTTCGGGCTTCCCCGTCGCTCGGGGAGCGACGCCGGTGCGGTCCACGCGTGGTTCGGGGAGCAAGACCGTCTTGCCTCGAACCACGTTTACCTACATCTGGTCACACCATACCAGCGCCGGTTGGCCCGTCAAAAAACGCGCGCGCTTTTTGCGAGGACGGTGCGGGGTCCGTGCGAAGGCGGTCGGAACGCACGCCGGAGATGCGGTGCCCTCCCCCGTCGAACGCCGTCGGCATTGCGGCCGCACGTGCGTCGAGGCTAGTAGAAGCGGCGTGGAAGGCGTGAACGTTCGGCGGTCGTCGAGCGATCGGCCGTGAAAGAACGAGAGACGATGGGAGGATCGAACGCTTCGGGCGCGACGACGCGTGTGTCGTGCGTCGTCAATCAAAAGGGAGGCGTCGGGAAGACGACGACCGCGGTGAACCTCGCCGCGAGCGTCGCGGCCGCGGAGAAGCGGACGCTCATCGTCGACATGGACCCGCAGGGCAACGCCAGCTCCGGGGTCGGCGTTCGTCCGGGCACGCGCGAGCGCACGGTCTACGACGTCCTCATCGGCGAGGTGCCGATGCGCGAGGTGATCGTCGCCACCGACGTGCCGGGGCTCTTCGTCGCGCCGGCCACGCAAGATCTCGTCGCCGCGGAGCTCGAGCTCGTCGACGATCCGAAGCGCGCGGTCAAATTGAAGGAGGCGCTCGCGACGGTCGCCGCCGAGTACGACTACGTGTTCATCGACTGCCCGCCGTCGCTCGGCCTGCTCACGGTCAACGCGCTCGCGGCGGGCACGTCGGTGCTCGTGCCGCTGCAGTGCGAGTACTACGCGCTCGAAGGGCTCACGCACCTGATGGCGACGATCGACCGCATCAAGAACGGCGTGAACCCGGAGCTCGAGGTCGAGGGCGTCGTGCTCACGATGTTCGATCCGCGAAACAACCTCGCGCACCAGGTGGCCGACGAGGTGAAGAAGCACTTCTTCGTGTTCGAGAACATCGTGCCGCGGAACGTGCGCCTGTCGGAGGCGCCGTCGCACGGCAAGCCCGCGATGCTCTACGACGTGTCGTCGAAGGGCGCGCAGGCGTACCTGTCGCTCGCGCGCGAGCTCCTGCAGAAACACGACGCGCTCGCGGACGGCAAACGCGGCGCGAAGAAGGCCGCCGGCGCGCGATGAGGACGTGGGTTCATGAGTGACGCGAAACGACGCGCCCTCGGGCGCGGGCTCGATGCGCTCTTGCCGGCCGCGCCGTCGAAGTCGCCCCAAGTGGCGGCGTACGGCGAAAAGAGCGTGTTCCAGTGCGCGATCGAGAAGCTCGCGCCGCAGAAGGGGCAGCCGCGCCAGCACTTCGCGGGCGATCGGCTCGACGAGCTCGCCGCGTCGATCCGCGAGCACGGGCTGCTCGAGCCGCTCGTCGTGCGGCGCGTGCCGAACAGCGACAAGTTCGAGATCATCGCCGGCGAAAGGCGCTGGCGCGCGTCGCAGAAGGCGGGGCTCCGCGAAGTGCTCGTCGTCGTCAAGGACGTCTCGCCGAAGTCGGCGTTCGAGCTCGCGATCATCGAGAACGTCCAGCGCGAAGATCTGAACCCGGTCGAGCTCGCCGAGGCGCTCGGGCGACTCGTCAAGGAGCACGGCTACACGCAGGAGTCGCTCGCGGAGCGGCTCGGCAAAGATCGGACGACGGTGGCCAACTCGCTCCGTCTCTTGAAGCTGCCGGCGAGCGTTCGCTCGCACGTCATTTCGGGCAAGCTCACCGAGGGGCACGCGCGCGCGCTGCTCGGCGCGCCGGACGCGAACAAGCTCGAAGAGCTCGCGGACAAAGTCGTGCGCGGGCACCTGAGCGTGCGCGCGACCGAGGCGCTCGTCCGTGGCGCGCGAACGAAGACGAAGGCGGGTGGCAAGGACGGCAAGGGCGCCGCCGGCACGACCAAGACGCCGGCGGTGCGCGATCTCGAGCAGCGACTGACGCGCGCGGCGGGGACGAAGGTGCTCGTGCGCGACGAGGGCAACCGCGGTCAGATCGTCGTGCCTTACGAGAACCTCGATCACCTCGATCGCATCCTTTCGCGCGTGTTCCGCGCGTAGCTCGCTCGGGTGACACCGCTCGGGTGACATTCGCGAGCGGGCGGTGGGTGGTACGCCTTCTCGCCATGAAGATCGACCCCTGCCGATTCGGCGCTACGCTGCTTTTCGCTGTCGTTTTCACCGCCGGCTGCGCCGTCGAAACCAACGACGACGCGCCTTCGGGCACCGGCGCGCCCGACGTCGTCCTGCCGGGGACCGACGTGGAGGCCTTGGCGCCGCCCGGGGGTGGAGGGACGACGAACCCCTGCCTCGTGTTCCCTCCCGTGACGCCTCCCCAAGCCGGCGACGTCGATTTCTTCTTCGGCTGCCGCGGCACCTCGACGTACGGCGCCGCGAACGTCGACACGCAGATCAAAGGCCTCGCCGCCCAGACGGACGACAAGATCGTGGCCGTCGGCGAGACGTACGACCCGCAGACGAACAACCACGACGTGTGGGTGGCGCGCTTCTCGAGCAGCGGTCTCATCGACACGACGTTCGCGACGGGCGGCGTGTTCTCCTACGACCTCACCGCGCCCCTCGGCGGCGCCGAATCCGCGGAGGCCGTGCTCCTGCAGCCGGACGGGTCCATCGTCGTCGGCGGCGGGTATTGGCGCGAAGACAACGCCTGGCGGCAGGGCTTTCTGATGCGCCTCACGCCGAGCGGCGCGCTCGACGCGACCTTCGGAGCGGGCGGCGTCCAGAAGCTCGAGACCATGACGTACGTGCGCGCGCTCCAGTCGTCGAACGGCGTCATCGTGGCCGCCGGCGAACGGTGCACGGGCTTTCAGAACTGCGTGGCGACCATCGGGCGCTACGCGGGGACCGACGGGGCGCCCGATCCGGGCTTCGGGACGGACGGCGTGCGGACGACCTACTACGCGGGCAACTCGAACGCGCGGGCGTACGCGGCGGTGGCGAGCGGCTCGAAGGTCGCCATCGGCGGCAACGCCGTCTCGAACAACACGGCGGTGAACATGGGCGTCGCGCGGTTTTCGGCGACGGGGATCGACGGCACGTTCGGGACGAACGGCGTCGTCGGCATCGACGTCGCGCCGTCGGAGGCCGTCCGCGGGATGGCGGCGTTCGGATCGGGTTACGTCCTCGCCGAGAGCCTCATCACCTCGGGCGGCACGGAGCAGTTCTCCGTCCACCGGATCGACGGCTTCGGCAGCGTCATCTCGTCGTTCGGGCAAGGCGGGCGCGTCAACGACACGTTCGACGGCTACGGCGCCGGCGCGAACGCCACGCTGCTCACGGCCGCGCAGAAGATCGTCGCGGTCGGTTGGGCCCGCGACTCGGCCTACCGGCAACGGATCGCCGTGGCGCGCATGACGAGCATCGGGCTCGATCCGACGTTCAGCTCCGACGGCAACGTGACGCTCACGGCCGGCGGCCACGAAGCGGTCGGCAACGCCGTCGTGCTCCAGAGCACCGGGCGCATCGTCGTCGGAGGGACCGTCCGCGCCACGTCGACGAGCCCCCGCCGCGCCGTCCTCGTGCGTCTCCACAATTGAGGGCGACGACGAGATGGCTGGCGGATCTCGAGCGTCCGAACGGCGACCGATCGACGCGCGTGCCTCCCGCCGATCCACCGACGAGGCGGGAGGCGCTCGACGGCGACCGGCGAAGCCTTCTCCATGCTCCGCGCCCCACGTTCGTTTCGTGCCACGTTGTGCCACCCCGAAGCTCACCACGAACGAACTGTCGTGGATGCCTCGCCGCTCCGATGCCCATCGACGGGACCTTTTCGATCGGCACGAGTCCTGCTGAGCGCGACGTATGCGTTGGCCCAGCCATGTCGTTTTCGCGTTCGTTTTCGGTGGTGTCGCCGCCTGTTCCTCGACGACCGAGGATCGGCTAAGCCGCATCGAAGAGAAGGGCGGGACTCCCGCGCCGGATGGCGCGTCCGGATACTGTTGCCCGGCGAGCATGGGCGGGTGCGCCTTCTCCGGAGGGTACCGGGAGAGCGAAGCGTGTCCTCAGAAGGAGGACCTCTGCGACAACATGTGCGAACAGCGCATCGTCAAGGACGAGCACGGCTGCGAAAAGCTCTCGTACGTCCCGTGCACCTCGATCGCCACCGACGACGGCAGCTCGACAGACGGCGGCTCGACCGTCTCCGAGCCCGCGGACGGCGGCTCGGGCGACGCCAACGCGGACGAAGGTTGCCCCCCGCTCGACGTGCTAGAAACGCTCGAGGGGACCAGCTGCGACCGCACTCGAAAGCTACCGGAGAACGGGTGTAGCTTGTGCTCCCCGGACGTCGAATGTTGCAGGCATTTCCTCGTCTGCGTCGACGACGTCGTCGACACATGGAAGGTCCTCGAAGCCGGTCCGTGCCCGTAGTCCGTCGTTTCGTTCGCCGCGCCACGGCGGCGGCGACGCGGTATGCTCCGCGCGCATGACGGCCAAGATCCTCGACGGCAAGAAGCTCGCGGAGACCGTTCGCGCGGAGGTGCGTGAGAAGGCGCGCGCGTTCGAAACCAAGCACGGCAGGGCCGTGGGGCTCGAGGTCATCCTCGTCGGCAGCGATCCGGCGAGCGAGATCTACACGCGCAACAAAGAGAAGGCGGCGCGCGACGCGGGCATTCGCGGCAAGCTCCACGTCTTGCCGGAGGACACGACCGAGGACGCGCTCCTCCGTCACATCGACGCGCTCAACCGCGATGATTCGGTCGACGGCATCCTCGTCCAGCTCCCCTTGCCGAAGCAGATCCGCGAGACGCGCGTGCTCGACGCCATCCACCCCGACAAAGACGTCGACGGGTTTCACCCGATCAACGCGGGGCTCCTCGCCTCCGGGCGGCCGAGGCTCGTGCCGTGCACTCCGCGCGGGTCGATGAAGCTCCTCGCGCTCGCAGACGCGAAGCTCGCGGGGGCGCGCGCCGTAGTCGTGGGGCGCTCGAACATCGTCGGCAAGCCGATGGCGCAGCTCCTGCTCGCCGAGAACGCGACGGTGACGATCGCGCATTCGCGGACGAAGGATCTGCCGGACGTGTGCCGCGAGGCCGACGTCTTGGTCGTCGCCGTCGGCCGGGCGGAGCTCGTGCGCGGCGATTGGGTCAAGCCGGGCGCTGTCGTGATCGACGTCGGGATGAACCGCCTCACGGTCGCAGGCGAGGCGGGCGCCGCGCCGAAAACGCGGCTCGCAGGCGATGTGGCGTTCGACGAAGCGAAGGAGCGCGCGGCGGCCATCACGCCGGTGCCGGGCGGCGTCGGGCCGATGACGATCGCGTGCCTGCTCGAGAACACGGTGATCGCGGCCATGGCGCGCGTCGAGGGCACCCTCACCACGGCCTGAGTGCCTGGCAGCGCTTGGCGCGAAGGCCTCGTGCGCGTCGCTACATGAGGTTCGGCTGCTGCAAGGCGATGAGCTTGACGGGGATCGTCGCGCGCTCGTCGCCGCGCTGGACGGTGATCTTCACGACGTCGTCGGGCTTGTGCGCGTCGAGGACGGTGTAGAGCTCGTCGAAGTCGTTCACGCGCGCGTCGTCGACGGCGACGATGATGTCGCCGAGGACGATCCCACGGCGCGTCTGCGTGATGCCGCGGAGGCCGGCTTGCTCGGCGGGCGTCGCGGGCGCGATCCGGTGGACGATCACGCCGCGGAGGCCGAGACGCCGCTCGAGCCGCTGCAGCGGATCGGCGACGATGCCGAGGCCGACCTGCTCCGCCCTCCCCGTCTTGATGATCTGCGGTACAATGCGGCTGATCGTCGTGACGGGGACGGCGAAGCCGATGCCGGCCGACGAGCCGCTCTTGCTGTAGATCATCGTGTTCATGCCGATGAGCTGGCCGGCCGAGTCGAGCAGCGGGCCGCCGGAGTTGCCGGGGTTGATCGCGGCGTCGGTCTGGATCATGTCGCGGATCGACACGCCGCCGGCGCCCTGGACCTGACGGCCGAGTGCGCTCACCACGCCGGTCGTCAGCGTGTGGTCGAGGCCGAACGGGTTGCCGATCGCGATGACCTTCTGCCCGACCTCGAGATCGGAGCCCTTGGCGACCTTGATGGGCACGAGCAGCTCGCGCGGCACGGTGACCTGCAAGACGGCGATGTCTTTCTTCGGCTCGACGCCGACGATCTTCGCCTCGAACTCCTGCTGATCGCGGAACGTCACGGTGATCGATCGCGCGCCGTCGACGACGTGGAAGTTCGTGACGATGTGCCCAGCGTCGTCCCACACGAAGCCCGATCCCGATCCCGCCGGGACCTCCTGCGCGCCCTCGAAGAAATCGACGACCACGCGCGTCTGCGTGACGAAGACCGTCGACGGCGCGGCGGCGCGGAAGACGCCGATCGTGTTGCGCTCGTCTTCGATTCGCACGGCCGTGCTCACGGGCGCGACCACGGGGGTCGACGTCGGCACCGCCGAAGGCGCGCCTTGGGCCGTGGCGTCGGGCGCCGGCTGGACCTTCGGGCGGCACCCGGTGAGCGAGGCGAGGAACGTCGCCACCGAAAGCCCGGCGGCCGCACGAGCACGAATCTTCGCGTATGCGTGTGTCGAAGGCGTCATGACGCGGCCACTCTACCTCAAGGGGCATCGGCGATGGGACGCGCATAGCGTCGTTCGCGGGGGCGCCTCGCGCGCGAATCGGGCGGATGAGCACCGAATCCGCCGGCGATGCCACGCGCGGCCCGATAGACTCCGCTCCGTGGAGGACGGAGGCGCGCCGAACGATTGCATGCGTTGCGGCACCTGCTGCTTTTCGGAGTCGGAGCGCCACGCACGCGTGACCGGCGACGATCACGCGCGGATCGGCGACGACGCCGACGAGCTCGTCGTCTTCATCGGCAACCAAGCCTTCATGCGCCTGTCACCCGCCGTCGCCGGCGAAGCCGTTCGGCGCTGCGCCGCCCTCGGGATCGATCCCGACACCGGGACCTTCGCGTGCAAGATCTACGAGCGACGGCCGACGATCTGCCGCGAGCTCGAACGAGGCTCGCCGGAGTGCATGGGCGAGCTCGCGACGAAACGCGGGCGCCCCGTGCGCGCGCTGGCCATCGTTCGCGAGCACGGGTGCGCGGCGCGCGTCACGCTGCCGACGTGACGACGGCGACCGTCACTCCGCGGACATGAAGGGGTAACCGACGGCGACCGGAGGCACGAACGTCTCCTTGATCACGCGCGGCGACGCCCAGCGCAGCAGGTTGTACGAGCTCCCGGCCTTGTCGTTCGTACCGGAGGCGCGCGCGCCGCCGAACGGCTGCTGCCCGACGACCGCGCCCGTCGGCTTGTCGTTGATGTAAAGGTTGCCCGCGGCCTGGCGAAGCCGCTTCACGGCCGTGCCGATGGCCGCGCGATCGCGACCGAAGATCGCACCCGTGAGCCCGTACGGGCTCGTGCGATCGACGAGCGCGAGGGCCTCGTCGACGCCGTTCTTCGCACCGTCGTCGTAGACGTGGACGCCGAGGATCGGGCCGAAGAGCTCTTCGGCGAGCAGCGGGTGCGCAGGATCGGCGACCTCCACCAACGTGGGGCCGCAGAACCACCCGCGCTCGCTCGACCAACCGTGATCGGTCAGGACCTTCGCCTTCGCGTCGGCCTTGAGGCGATCGCGCCAGGTCGACAGCCGGGTGAAGGCGCGCTCGTTGATGACCGCGCCCATGAAGTTCCGGAAATCCGTCACGTCGCCCATCGCGATGTCGCCGATGTGCCCGACGACGAGGTCTCGGATCTTCGGCCAGAGCGATTTCGGGACGTACGCGCGCGACGCCGCGGAGCACTTCTGCCCTTGGTATTCGAACGCGCCGCGCACGAGCGCGACGGCGAGCGCCTCGACCTCGGCCGACGGGTGCGCGAAGACGAAGTCCTTGCCGCCCGTCTCACCGACGATCCGCGGGTAGGTCCGGTAGCGCGCGATGTTCTCGCCGACGCCGCGGAAGAGCGACTGGAACACGCGCGTCGAGCCCGTGAAGTGGATGCCGGCGAGGCTCGGATGCGCGAGGCACGTCTCGGCGACGGGCGCGCCGTTGCCGTGGACGACGTTGATGACGCCGGGCGGGAGCCCCGCCGCCTCGAACAGACGCATCGTGTGGTACGCGGCGAGCACCTGATTTTCGGCGGGTTTCCACACGACGACGTTGCCCATGAGGGCGCACGACGTCGGCAGGTTGCCGGCGATGGCCGTGAAGTTGAACGGCGTGACCGCGAGGACGAAGCCCTCGAGCGGACGGAGCTCGAGCGTGTTGAGGATCCCCGGCGACGAGAGCGGCTGCTCGGCGAGGCGCGACGCGAACGCGACGTTGAAGCGCAAGAAGTCGATGAGCTCGCACGCCGAATCGATCTCGGCCTGGTAGGCGGTCTTGCTCTGGCCCAGCATCGTCGCGGCGTTGATGAGGGGACGCCACGGCCCGGCGAGCAGATCGGCGGCGCGCTGGAAGATGCGCGCGCGTTCAGCGAGCGGCGTCTCGGCCCACGCGGGAGCGGCCGCGAGCGCCGCGTCGATCGCGCGGGACGTCACGGACGCGCCCGCTTCGTGTGCGCGCGCGAGCAAGAGCCCATGGTCGTGCGGGGCGCGGACGTCGAACGCGTTGCCTTCGCGGCTCTCGACACCACCGACGACGTGCGGAACGTCGGGCTGCTCGCCGCGGAGCGCGGACAATGCTTCTTTGAGCTTGGCGCGCTCCGGGGTCCCGGGTGCGTACGAGAGGATGGGTTCGTTCGCGGGCAGCGGAAGCGGCGTCATCGAGTCGAGCATTTGGCGGCTACCGTAGTCGAGCGCGGCCAAGGCACAAGGGCGCACGACGGTCCGCGAACGGAACGGAATGGAACGGGTCCGGCGCGGCGCACAAGATCCGTGACACGGCGCGCAAGCCACGCGTTGGCTCCGCGCGGACGACGTGCTTAGGTGCGCGCACCATGGCTCGCATCTTCCGCAGTCTCCCCGAACGTGGCAGCGCCATCGCCATCGCCTTCTCCGGCGGCCTCGACACCCGCACCGCGGCGCTCTGGCTGACCGAGCGCGGCATGAAGGTCTACGCGTACACGGCCGATCTCGCGCAGCCCGACGAGAAGGACGTCCAGGACATCGCGAAGGAAGCCTTGCGGCACGGCGCCGTCGCCGCGCGCGTCCTCGACACCCGCGAGGCGATCGCGCGCGAAGGCATCCTCGCGCTGCAGACCGGCGCGTTCCACCTCGCGACCGCGGGCCGCAAATATTACAACACGACGCCGCTCGGCCGCGCCGTGACGGGCACCGCCATCGTCCGCGCGATGCAAGAGGACGGCGTCTCCATCTTCGGCGACGGCAGCACGCACAAGGGCAACGACATCCAGCGCTTCTACCGCTACGGCCTGCTCGTCCAGCCGGAGCTCCGCATCTACAAGCCGTGGCTCGACGCGGAGTTCGTGCGCGAGCTCGGCGGCCGCTCGGAGATGAGCGCGTTCCTCGAGAGCAAAGGCCGCCCCTACGCCATGAAGGCGGAGAAGGCGTACAGCACCGACAGCAACATGCTCGGCGCGACGCACGAAGCCAAAGACCTCGAGCAGCTCGACCGCGGCATCGAGATCGTCGAGCCCATCATGGGCGTGGCGCATTGGAACCAAGACGTCGCCATCGCGCCCGAGCGCGTCGTCGTCACGTTCGAGCGCGGAGTTCCGGTGGCGATCGGCTCGAGCGGGCGATCGGCGGACGAGCGCTTCTCGTCGCTCACCGAGGCGGTGCTCGAAGCGAACGCCGTCGGCGGGAGGCACGGGCTCGGCACGAGCGATCAGATCGAAAACCGCGTCATCGAAGCGAAGAGCCGCGGCATCTACGAGGCGCCCGGCATGGCGCTCTTGCACGTCGCCTACGAGCGCTTGCTCAGCGCCATCCACAACGAAAACACGATCGACCAGTACATCACCCTCGGACGTCGCCTCGGCCGGCTGCTCTACGAAGGGCGCTGGTACGATCCGGAAGCGCGCCTGCTCAAAGAGGCGTTGGTCCGCGGCATCGCCTGCCACGTCACGGGCTCGGTCGAGCTCGAATTGCGACGCGGCGACGACTACTCCATTCGCCGCACGGAGGCCGAAGCGGCCACCTACGCGCCGGAGAAGCTCTCGATGGAGCGGACGGAGTCGCTCTTTCTGCCCGAAGACCGCATCGGCGCGCTCGAGATGCAGACGCTGTCGATCCTCGACGCCCGCGCGGTCCTCGAGCACCAGAAGCGCGCCCTCGGCAAAGACGCGCTCCCGATCGATCCGGAGCTCTGACCGTGGCGCTCCTTCGCACGGCGGCGCTCCTATGCATCGAGCGCCGCTGTCGAGCGGCTACATCAAGTTGAACGTGCCGCGGCGGACGAAGTGGCCGTCGCCCTTGCGTCCGACGTATTGGCCGTTCTCGACGACGACGCGCCCGCGCGACAAGACGTGCGTGGGCGCGCCCACGACCTCCCTGCCCTCGTACGGCGAGTAGTCGACGCGCATGTGCAACGTCCGCTCGCTCAAGAGGTGCCGCTTCTCGCCGTCCCACACGAGGATGTCGGCGTCCGCGCCGACGGCGATGGTCCCCTTCTTCGGGTAGAGGCCGAAGATCTTCGCGGGCGCGGTCGACGTGATCTCCACGAACCGGTTCATGCTGATGCGGCCCGCGCGCACGCCTCCGTCCCAGAGCAGGTAGAGGCGCGTCTCGACGCCCGGCATGCCGTTCGGGATCTTCGAAAAATCGTCTCTTCCGAGCTCTTTTTGGCCTTTTTGACAGAACGGGCAGTGGTCCGTCGAGACGACCTGGAGATCGTGCGTGCGGAGGCCACGCCACAAATCCTCTTGCATCGAGGCGGGGCGGAGCGGCGGCGTGCAGACGTACTTGGCGCCTTCGAAGTCCGGCCGCGCGAGATCGTCCTGCGACAAGAAGAGGTATTGCGGGCACGTCTCGGCGTAGGTCGGCAGCCCGCGGTCGCGCGCCTCGACGACCTGCTTGAGCGCGCGCTCGGCCGACAGGTGCACCATGTACACGGGCGCGCCGGCCATCTCGGCGAGGCAGATCGCTCGGAACGTCCCCTCGGCCTCGGCGATCTGCGGGCGCGTGAGCCCATGGTAAATCGGCGCGGTGTGCCCCTTCGCGATGGCCTGCTGCACGAGGATGTCGATCGGGATGCCGTTTTCGGCGTGCATGCAGATGAGGGCGCCGAGCTCGGCGGCGCGCTGCATCCCGCGGAAGATCTGCCCGTCGTCGACGAAGAGCACGCCGGGGTACGCCATGAACATCTTGAAGGACGTGACGCCCTCGTGGACGATCGTGCCCATCTCCGGGATCGTCTGGTCGTTCACGTCCGTCATGATCATGTGGAACGCGTAGTCGACCGCGGCCTTGCCCTCGGCCTTCGCGTGCCACGTGTCGAGGCCCTTGCGGAGCGGATCGCCCTTCGTCTGGATGGCGAAGTCGACGATGCACGTCGTCCCGCCGTAGGCCGCCGCGCGCGTGCCGGTCTCGAAGTCGTCGCTCGCCGTCGTCCCGCCGAACGGCATGTCCATGTGCGTGTGCGCGTCGATGCCGCCGGGCAGGACGTACTTGCCCTTGGCGTCGATCGTCACGTCCCACGGGCCTTCGGGCGCCGCGTCCGGTCCGAAGATGGCGGCGATCTTCTCGCCGACGACGGCGACGTCGGCCGCGTACGTGTCGACCGCCGTGACGACGGTTCCCCCCTTGATCAGCGTTCGCTTGGTCGGCATGTCGGCAGAATAAAGGGCTCTCGCGACGAGACAAGCGGCAAGAGCTCATCCGAGGTGCGGACGAGCTCGCGCGCGGCGAAATCGGCGTTACTGTTCCAGGAGAGATGACCGATGACGATCGACGTCCCGACGACGAAGCCCGCACGCTCCGCTTCATCGCCGAGAACATCCGACGCGTCGAAGAGCTCCTTCGCTTCCTCCCCCTCCCAGACGCGACCGTGAAGGATCTTCGCCAGAAAATCGCGCTGCTCCGCACGATCCTGCTCGAACAGCGCCCGCCGGCCTTCGTCCTGGTGGGGCGGCGTGGCGCGGGGAAGTCGTCGCTCGTCAACGCCCTCTTCGGCGCGAAGATGGCGGAAGTCGGGCACGTCAAGGCGCGCACGGGCCGGGCGACGTGGTTCGATCACCGCACGGAGCGAGGCTCGATCGAGATCCTCGACACGCGCGGGATGCAGGAGGGCTCCTCGCCGGACGAGAGCGACGACGCGCGCGACGCGATGGCGTCGATCGTCGCCGAATTGAAGAAGAAGGCGCCCGACGTCCTCGTCTTCCTCGTGAAGGCCACGGAGGTCGACAGCGCCATCGACGCCGATCTCGAGGCGCTCGAGCGCGTCTACGCCGAGATCGAGCGCGAGCACCGGTTCCGGCCGCCGCTCATGGCGATCGCGACGCACTGCGACGTGCTCGAGCCCAAGGGCACGCGGCTGCACCGGCAGGACGAGGAGCCGCGCGACGACGTCGAGGAGAAGCTCGCGCGCGTCGCCGAGGTCGAGCACCACCTCGAAGGGAAGATCCGCGAACGACCGAAGCTCCGTGGGCACCTCGTGTGGACGCGCGGGATTTCCACGTACATGTCGTTCAAGGACGGCGGCGTCGTGCGGTCGGACGAGCGCTTCCGGGTCGATGAGCTCGTCGCCGCGCTCTTCAAGCACCTGCCCGACGCGGGGCGCGGGACCTTCGCGCGCGTGGCGCGGGTGCGCGGACTGCAAGAGGAGCTCGCGGGCGATCTGTCGCGCGCGACCGCGGCCGTTTGCGCGGGCATCGCGGCGCTTCCCCTTCCCGTCGCCGATCTGCTCCCCATCACGGCGCTCCAAGTGAGCCTGATCGCGACGATCGCGTGGCTCGCCGGCCGACCGCTCGATCGACGGGCCGCCGCCGAGTTCCTCGGTGCGCTCGGCGCGAACGTCGGCGCGGCCTTCGCGTTCCGCGAGGGCGCCCGCGCGCTCATCAAGTTCGTCTTCCCGGGCGCCGGCGGCATGGTCTCGGGCGCCGTCGCCTTCGCCGGCACGCTCTCCATCGGCGCGGCGGCGCGCGCGTATTTCCTGCGCGGCGTCAGCGTCGAGGAAGCCAAGGGCATCTACGAACGCGAACGCGCGAAGGTCTCCGACGCCAAGCCGAGCGCGAAGGCGGTAGCGGACGGCGACCCCGGGTCGAAGCGCGACGTGACGACCGAGGTGGCGACCGAGAAGGCGGCGTCCGAACCGTCGGCACCGAAGGCGCTGCCACCCGGTCGCGATCCGAAAAAGCGCGGCGACTGGAACGTGAATTGACGACGTGAATGGACGGGATGAACCGCGCCCCGCGCGGACGGCCCCGAATCGACGCCGGAGCGATGCACCGTCTGTACAGGCCGCGCGCGCGGCGCTAACGAGAGCGCATGACCGGCGCCTCCTCCGCGCACGACGACCCTCCGCGTGATCCGGGTGCGCACCACGCCCGATGGACGGCCGAGCTCGAAGCCGCCCTCCTCCGCGAGATCGCCGAATCCTACCGCCTCGCGTCGCAAGCCTATTTCAAGAACACGCTGACGCTCCCGCAGTTCGAGCTCGTCGACGCGCGCACCCGCCTCGGCCAGTGGGTCGAAGCGACGCGCACGATCGAGCTGTCGCGCCCGCTGCTCCTCGAGCAATCGTGGGGCGTC
>JBGAHN010000039.1:0-36141 GCA_044226145.1 Labilithrix sp.
CGTAGCGGTAAGCTTTCGGCGTCGCCGTGCTGCCGGTCAGCGGGCGGCACGTGCCGTCGATGACGCGGCTCGCGGACTCGGACGAACAGTCCGGGTTGCCGTAGTAGTGGAGCACCGCGTCTCCGCACTGCCCCGTCACTTTGCAACTGCACGCGCTGCAATCGAGCGTCGCGTCGCCGGCGGCGTTGGCGAGCTTCGTCGGGAATCCGGCCGGACACGCGGCCTCACCGTCGTGTGCGACGCAGATCTTCGCCGCCGCCGTGTCTCCGGTGGTGCACGTGTGTTCGACGCACGCGGGAGATGGCGTGCAGAGGCGCAGCGACGTCGATTCGAGATGACTCGGGTCTTTGATGGCCTGGCTCGTGCACGACCCGTCGCCGAGTTTCTTGATGGGATCGTACTTCCCCACCGCCGCGAGCGTGCTTCCGTTGCCCGTGTTGAACGGCATGCACGTGTCTCCGGACACGATGTAAGTCGAACCGTTGCTCAGGTTGCCGTCGCAGGTCGTTCCGACTTTGCCTGTGTAGGCCGGATCGGTCGCGCACGACGGCTCGGCGATCTGCGGGGTGCCGCACGCGCACGCGCCGTCTTCGGCCCTCGGGTTCGTGACGAGGTCGGTGGCTTGGTAGCCGTCGGGGCACGCGGCGTTTGCTTGCGGTACGATCACCGGCGTCCACCCTGCCTGCGTGAGAGGAGCGCTGCACGTCGTGCCCGTCGCTTCGCACGGGTCGGGCGTCGTCGCGTCGTTGCCGGCGTCGTTCGGCGTGACGTTCGCGTCGTCGCTCGGGCGAGCGGCGTCCGTGGTCGTCGATGCGTCGTTCGAATCCGTGCGGCCGTCGCCATCGTCGATTTGGACGGCGTCGAGCCCGCATGCCCACGGCATGCAAAGGGCGAGGACTGCAACCGCTTTGAGCGACCGGTACCGCATCGTCCTCCATCCTACTCCGACTCGCATCCCCGTTCGACGTGCTTCCTTCGACGCGCCCCGCACCGCCGGCTCCCAGGTTTCACGCCGACGACCACATCGATCCCCGTTCGCGGTCGCTTCGTTACATGGCGCTCGCTCGTCGGACACTCTCCTTCGTCCGTTTTTGCTACGCTGCCGACCCGATGAGCGACTCGAAAAGCCTCGAGCTCCTGGCCCGCGCGGAGCATGTCCTGCCGGGCGGCGTGAACAGCCCCGTCCGCGCCTTTCGATCCGTCGGAGGGCACCCCGTCTTCGTGACACGTGCGGAAGGTGCGTACCTGTACGGCGCCGATGGTGCAAAATACACGGATTACGTGGGCTCTTGGGGGCCGATGATTCTCGGGCACGCGCACCCCGCGGTCGTGCTCGCCATCACCGAGGCGGTCAAGCGCGGCACGAGCTATGGCGCGCCGACGGAGCTCGAGATCCAGTTCGCGGAGAAGGTCATCGAGCTCTATCCGTCGATCGAGATGATGCGCGCGGTGTCGAGCGGCACCGAGGCGTGCATGGCCGCGCTCCGCGTCGCGAGGGGTTTCACGGGGCGCGAGCTCATCGTGAAGTTCGAGGGCTGCTACCACGGCCACGCCGATTTCCTCCTCGTCAAGGCGGGCTCCGGCGCGCTCACTTACGGCGTGCCGGACTCGGCGGGCGTGCCGACGGCGACGGCGAAATCGACCGTGACCTTGCCCTACAACGACGTGGGCGCGCTCGAGCGGCTCTTCGCCGAGCGCGGCGAGGAGATCGCGGCGGTCATCGTGGAGCCCGTCGTCGGCAACATGGGCGTCGTCCCGCCGGAGCCGGGGTTCCTCGAGGCGATCGTGCGCGTGTGCCGCGAGCACGCGGCGGTCTCCATCTTCGACGAGGTGATGACCGGCTCGCGCGTCGCGCGCGGCGGCATGCAAGAGAGGGCCGGCCTCCGCCCCGACATGACGTGCCTCGGCAAGATCATCGGCGGCGGCATGCCGCTCGCCGCGTACGGCGGTCGCCGGGCGATCATGGAGAAGGTCGCGCCGCTCGGCCCCGTCTACCAAGCGGGCACGCTCAGCGGCAATCCGGTCGCCGTCAGCGCGGCGCTCGCGCTGCTCGAGCACCTCGACGCCAGTGTCTACGAGACGCTCGAGGCGCTCGGCGCGCGGCTCGAACGCGGCCTCGCCGAAGGCGCGAAGAGCCGCGGCGTCGAGGCGACCGTCCAGCGCGTCGGCTCGATGATCACGCTCTTCTTCACGAAGGGGCCGGTGCGCTCCTTCAGCGACGCCGTGCGCGCGGACACGACGCGCTTCGGGCGGTGGCACCGCGAGATGCTCGCGCGCGGGCAGTACTGGCCGCCGTCGCAGTTCGAGGCCGCGTTCGTCTCGTGCGCGCACACCGAAGCCGACGTCGATCGCACGATCGAAGCCTCGAACGAGGCCCTCGCGTCGATCGCGTGAGCCTCGACCGAGCGCCGCGGTGTCGACGCGAGCGGCGTCGAGGCGGCGCTACGCCGTCGCGTGGTGAGCGGCTTGCGAGGCGATCTCCGCCTGCGCCGCCGCGAGCCGCGCGATGGTGACGCGGAAGGGCGAGCACGAGACGTAGTCGAGCCCGACCTTGCGGAAGAACCGGATGCTGTCCGGATCGCCGCCGTGCTCGCCGCACACGCCGAGCTTGATCTTGGTCTCGGTCTTCGCGGCCCGCGCACCGGCCACCGCCGTCTCGACGAGCGCGCCGACGCCGTCGACGTCGATCGACACGAACGGGTCCTTCGGCAAGATCCCCGTCTCGACGTACTGCGGGAGGAATTTGCCCGCGTCGTCACGCGACAGGCCGAGCGTGCACTGGGTGAGGTCGTTCGTGCCGAACGAGAAGAACTCGGCGACCTCGGCGAGCTCGCCCGCGCGCACGGCCGCGCGCGGCAGCTCGATCATCGTCCCGAACGCGAACGGCACCGCGGGGCGCGTCGCGAAGACCTCCTTCTGGACCTTGTCGACGATCGCGCGCATCCGCACGAGCTCTTCGCGCGTCATCGCGAGCGGGATCATGATCTCGGGGAGGACCGTCTCGCCGGCCTCCTTCACCTCGGCGGCCGCCTCGAGGATCGCGCGCACCTGCATTGCGTAGATCTCGGGGAACGTGATCGCCAGGCGGCAGCCGCGGTGCCCGAGCATCGGGTTGAACTCGTGCAGATCCTTGATGCGCTGCTCGAGCCGCGCCGTCGTCACGCCGAGGAGCTTCGCGAGCTCGTCGATCTGCGCCTTGTCCGTCGGCAAGAACTCGTGGAGCGGCGGATCGAGCAAGCGGATGGTCACGGGCAGGCCGCGCATCTCGCGGAAGATCTCGACGAAGTCCTGCTTCTGGTGCGGCAAGAGCTTCGCGAGCGCCCGCTCGCGCGCCGCGACGTCGTCGGCGAGGATCATCTCGCGGACGGAGCGGATGCGGTCTTCGTCGAAGAACATGTGCTCGGTGCGGCAGAGGCCGATGCCCTCGGCGCCGAAGCTCCGGGCCGTGCGCGCGTCGAGCGGTGTGTCGGCGTTCGCGCGGACCTTCATCACGCGCGCCTCGTCGGCCCACGTCATGAGTTCGGCGAACTCGCCCGTGAGCGACGCGTTGACCGTCGGGATCGCGCCTTCGTAGACGTGGCCGACGCCGCCGTCGATCGTGAGGACGTCGCCCTTCTTGAACGTCGTCGTCCCGGTCGATTTGCCGGACGCGTCGTACTGCGTGATCGTGACGGTCTGCTCTTGGTAGTTGATGCTGAGCGCCGAGCACCCCGCGACGCACGGCTTGCCCATGCCGCGCGCGACGACGGCGGCGTGGCTCGTCATGCCGCCGCGCGCGGTCAGGATGCCGCGCGCCGCCTTCATGCCGTGGATGTCTTCGGGCGACGTCTCGGTGCGCACGAGGATGACGGCGTCGCCCTGGCCCGCGCGCCGCTCGGCGTCGTCGGCGGAGAAGACGATCTTGCCCTGCGCGGCGCCCGGGCTCGCCGACAGGCCCTTCGCGAGGAGCTTCTTCGGCGCGCTGGGATCGAGCGTCGGGTGGAGGAGCTGGTCGAGCGACGCCGGATCGACGCGGCACACGGCCTCGCGCTTGGTGACGAGGCCCTCTTTGGCCATCTCGACGGCGGCGCGCACGGCGGCCTTGCTCGTGCGCTTGGCCGAGCGGCACTGGAGCATGAAGAGCTTGCCGTCTTGGATCGTGAACTCGAGATCCTGCATGTCGCGGAAGTGCTGCTCGAGCTTGTCGCCGATCGCCACGAGCGTGCGGAACGCGTCGGGCATGCGCCGCTCGAGCGACTCGTTCGCGCGGTCGTCGTTCGCGCCGCCCGTCCCTTTGGCGAGCCGCGGATCGCTCGCGCGGATGGGCATCGGCGTGCGGATGCCAGCGACGACGTCCTCGCCCTGCGCGTTCGGCAGCCACTCGCCGTACAAGACGCGCTCGCCCGTCGATGGATCGCGCGTGAACGCGACGCCCGTGGCGCTCGTGTCGCCGAGGTTGCCGAAGACCATCGCTTGCACATTGCACGCAGTTCCCCACGTGTCGGGGATGTCGTGCATGCGCCGGTAGACGATTGCGCGGTGGTTGTTCCACGACTCGAACACCGCGCCGATGGCGCCCCAGAGCTGCGCGCGCGGATCCTCGGGGAAGTCGCTGCCGGTCTTGTCTTTGACGATGGCCTTGAACGCCACGACGACCTTCGCGAGCTCGCCCTCGGGGATGTCGGCGTCGGTGACCTTGCGGCGGAGCTCCTCGGCGTTGAGCCGCGAGGCGTCGATGCCCTTGTCCTTCGCCACGCGCCCGCGCGCCTCGTCGAGCGCGTGCTCGAAGTGCTCGCGCGAGACGCCCAGCGCGACGTCCGCGTACATGGCGATGAAGCGGCGGTAGGCGTCGAGCGCGAAGCGGGGGTTCTTCGTGCGCTCGGCGAGGCCGCGGCACGTCGCCTCGTTCAGCCCGAGGTTCAAGATCGTGTCCATCATGCCCGGCATCGACGCGCGCGCACCGGAGCGGACGCTCACGAGCAAGGGCGCCTTCGGATCGCCGAACTTCATCCCGAGCGCGGCCTCGAGTCGCCCGAGCGCGTCGTCGACGTCCTTCGAGAGTCCCTCCGGCATCTTGCCGTCCCGCGTGAACGCGAGGCAGGCGTCGGTGGAGATTGTGAAGCCCGGCGGCACGGGCAGCCCGAGGGACGTCATCTCGGCGAGCCCCGCGCCTTTTCCTCCGAGCAGATCCTTGCGCTTCGGATCGCCTTCCGCCTTGCCTTCACCGAACGAGTAGACGAGCTTCATCGAGCGGGCACTTTACACGAGAGCGCCGGCCCGCGGGAGCGACGTTCGGCGGCGCCCGTCAGCGGCCCGTCGTCGGCTACCCCTCAGCGCCTTCCGTCACCGACTGCCCGGCGGTCGCGACATGGGGCCGCTTCCGGAGATCGCGGGCTTCAGCCACCCCATCTGGCGCTTGCGCTCCGTCGGGAAGAGGGTGTCGAGCATGGCGCTCACCCGCTTCTCGATGTCGCTCGGGGTCGAGCCGCCCGCCGTCGCCACCGCCTCGAGCTCGCGCGCGAAATCCGCGGTCGAGGCGAAGCGGTGCTCGCGGTTTCGTTCGAGCGCCCGCTGCGCGATCGCGGCGATGCGCGCCGGCAGCTCCGGCACGATCGAGCGGACGTCGGGGATCGGGCCGACGTGCACGGCCTTGACGGTCTCGATGTCGGTCTCGCGCTGGAAGAGCCGCCGCATCGTCAAGAGCTCCCAGAGCGTCGTCCCGAGGCCGAAGACGTCGGCGCGCCGATCGAGCGGGAGCTGCATGATCTGCTCGGGCGCGAGGTAGGGGAGCTTGCCCTTGACGACGCCCGGGGCGCTCTTCGCGTGGCGCGACGCGAACTTCGCCATGCCGAAGTCGAAGAGCTTCACGTGGCCGTCGAACGTCAGGAACACGTTCGACGGGTTGACGTCGCGGTGGATGATGCCGAGCGGCCCGCCGGCGTCGTCGCGGAGCTCGTGGGCGTAGTCGAGCGCGCGCGCGATGCCCGCGCAGATCCACGCGACGACGTCGGGATCGATCCGGACGTTCGCGTTGATGCATGCATCATACACATTCGCGAGCGTGCGCCCGACGAGCAGCTCCATCGCGATGAACTCGTGCCCACCGTCGACGCCGCTCTCGAACGTCCGCACGATGTTCGGGTGGCGGAGGCGAACGAGCAGGTTCGCCTCGTCGAGGAACATGTTCACCATGTTCGGATCGTCGCTCGCCTCGTGGCGCATGACCTTGAGCGCGACGACGTCTTGCCCCTCCGCCGGCTCGCGGCTCCGCCCGAGGTAGATCGACGCCATCCCGCCGGCGGCGATCTTACCGACGACGTCGTAGCGTCCGAGCTTGTCCGGCCTCGTCGGGATGGACCGCGACCGGAGGCTCGGCGGCGGATTCGCCGTCGATGCCGGGGCTTCGTTCGATCGCGGGGGGTCCGGGCGACGCGGCATGCGGTGTTCGAGTTTCTCCCGTCAGACGAGCTTCGAAAAGTCTCCAATGCGGAGCATGCACTGCGCGCCGTAGGAGAGGAGCTCGAGGCGCTGCGGCGTCTTCGGGTCGGCCGGATCGTTGACGAGCGTGCGCGTGAAGACGTCGTCGAGGCGCTGCGCGAGATCTTCGGCCTCGGCGAGCGCGCGGGTCACGCTCTCCTCCGTCGCGAGGGCCTTCGTGCCGGCGTCGACGCGCGCGACGACGTCCACGATGAGCGCGTCGTCGCTCTTGTCGAAGAACGTCTTTTCGTGGAGCACCGGGCGGCTCTCCTTCGAGATGCCCGAGAGCCGCTTGGCGACGATGCGCGCCTTCTCCAGCCACGCGCGCCCTTCGGTGACGGCGCGATGGAGCGCCTTCGCGCGGGCCATGGCGTGGGCGGGGTGCTCCGTGCTCTCGGGCGAGGCGACGGCGTCGGCCACCGCGTTCGACGTCGCCGACGCCACGAGGCCGCGGAGGCGCTCCTGCGCGAAGTCACGCACCTTGGTGACGGTCTCGTCGCGCGACAGATCGAGCTTCTTGCCCTCGAAGCCGTCGTACGCCCAGCCGAAAAGCTCGGAGAGCGAGAGCGTCGCGAACGCGGGGCGATCCTTGCTGCGCTCGAGCAGCGTGCGGAGGAGCGCGATGCACGCGCGACGGAGCGCGAACGGATCGGCCGCGCCGGTCGGCGAGAGGCCCACGGCGAAGCAGCCGACGAGCGTGTCGAGGCGGTCGGCGAGCGCGACGATCGCCGAGACGTCGTCGTCGGCGACGGGGCCTTCGGCGCCGATCGGGCGGTAGTGATCGCGCACGGCGTTCGCGACCTCCTCCGGCTCGCCGGCGAAGAGCGCGTAGGTGCGGCCCATGTCGCCTTGGAGCTCGGGGAACTCGCCGACCATGAGCGACACGAGGTCGAATTTGCAGAGGTGCGCGGCGCGCTGGACGTGCGCGCGCGTCGCATCGGGGAGATCGAGGCGCTCGGCGATGCGGCCGGCGAGCTTCTCGAGGCGCGCGACCTTCTCGCGCACCGTGCCGAGGCGGTGGTGGAAGACGATCCCGGCGAGCTTGTCGACGCGCGCCTCGAGGTTCGCCTTCTTGTCCTCTTCGTAGAAGAACTGCGCGTCCGAAAGGCGCGCGCGCATGACGCGGCCCATCCCCTTGGCGATGCGCGCCGGATCGTTCGCCGTGTTCACGACCGCGAGGTAGCTCGGCAGGAGCTCGTCGTCGCTCTTCTGGACGCAGAAGTATTTCTGGTGCCCGCGCGCGACGGCGCGCACCACGACGGCGGGCAGGGCGAGGAAGCGCTCGTCGAACGATCCCGTCACGACGAACGGCTCTTCGACGAGCGACGCGTTCTCCGCGACGAGCGAGACCTCCGGATCGGCCGCACCGCCCGCGGCCTTCGCGGCCTCCGCGACGCGCGACATCATCAGCTTCTCGCGCTCGTCGCGGTCGACGAGCACGTGCGCGCGCCGCATCGTCTCGACGTACGCGTCCGCGGTGGGGACCTCGATCGCCGCGGGCGCGAGGAACCTGTGGCCGCGCGACGTCCGCCCGGAGGTGACGCCGGCGAAGGTCGTGTCGATCACCGCGTCGCCGAGGAGCGCCACGAGCCACTGCACGGGGCGGCCGAACGTCGCGTCGAGGTTGCCCCAGCGCATCGATTTGCGGAACGGGATCTCGGCGCAGAGCTTCGCGAGCGCGGGGCCGACGAGCTCGCGCGTGGGGCGCCCCTTTTCTTGCCGGCGGCCGACGGCGTAGCGCCCCGCCTTCTGCTTGCCGACCGCGGGCTTGTCGACGACGGAGATGGCGTCGACGCTCACGCCGAGCTTGGCGGCGAACGCCTCGGCGGCCTTCGTGGGCTTGCCGTCCTTGAACGCCGCCGTCTCGGGCGGCCCGACGACCTCCTCGTCGAGATCGGGCTGCGTCTCGGCGACGTCCGCGACCAGGACGGCGAGGCGCCGCGGGCTGCCGAGCACGCGAACGTCGCCGTGCGGCACGCGCAGCTCGTCGAGCTTCGCCCGCGCGAGCCCCGGCAGCGCGGCGAGCGCGCCATCGACGAAGGAAGAGGGAAGTTCTTCGGTCCCGATCTCGAGAAGGAGCGATTGGCTCATCGACGGTTCGGCACGCTAGCAGAAATGGCCTTGCTCCGCGTACCCTCGCGGACATGGCGACCACCTTCACATTGACCCACGAGCTCGATTGCGACGCGGACCGTTTCTGGAAGGTCTTCTTCGACCTCGATTTTACCTCGCGCCTCTACAAAGAGGAGCTCGGGTTTCCGGATTGGAAGCTCGAGAGCGAACGCGAGGAAGGCAACCAACTCGTTCGCGTCGTTCGCGCGACCCCGCGCAACGACCTCCCGGCGGCGGTGACGAAGCTCCTCGGGTCCGGCTTTTCGTACGTCGAAGAAGGCCGCTTCGACAAATCGACCAAGACCTACCGCTGGAACATCAAGCCGAGCGCGCTCGAGGGCAAGCTCCGGAACGAAGGCACCGTGCGGTGCGAGAACCTCGGCCCGTCGAAGAGCAAGCGCATCGTCGAGGTCGTCCTCGAGGCGAAGGTCTTCGGCGTCGGCGGCCTCATCGAGGGCGCGGTCGAAAAGGGGCTCCGCGAGGGTTGGGAGAAGAGCGCGGCGGCGACGAATCGTTGGGTGAAGGAACACCCGGCGCCCTGAGAAGCGCTCTCGGCGTCCGCCGAGGACCGCACGTCACGTCTTTTTTGTCCGACGAAACAATTCCGATAGGGATGGAAGGCCCGTACCGACTTTGTTCGGGCGGGCCTCGTCTCTTCCATGAGACAAAAAAGAGACGGCCTCGCGCTCGAACGCGTCGCTCACGGCACTTCGCCATCGTTCGATGGTTTTCGCGCCATCTGCGGACGGATGCGTGGTTTCGGCGTGGTTTCGACGCGGCGCTTCGCGGGCGCGTGCGTTGATTCTCGTTTTTGGAGCGGGCATAGAAACTTTGTGATGAGCACTCTGTCTTCGCTGCGACGCACCTTCGTGGCGTTCTTGGGTTTGGGCGTCATCGTCGCGTCGGCGCAGGTCGGTTGCGGAAGCGACGCCGATCCCTCGACGTTCCCACCCAACACCATCGACAACGACGGCGACGGTGGCGGCACGGGCGTTGACCCTGGACCGGGCAACTTCGATCCGGACGCGCAATCGTCCGACGATCCGGACGCGGACTCCGACGCGCTCGGCACGCTCGTCGTGACGCCGAGCACGGCGACGGTCGACGTGTCCGTGGTCAACGGCGTCATCAACGCCGCCCCGGTCACGTTCACCGCGTCGTACAACGGCAAGGCCGTCACGGCGACGTGGCTGCTCGATCACGGCGAGCTCGGGATGATCGACGGCAGCGGCGTCTTCACGGCGAGCGGCACGAGCGTCGGTGAGAGCGTCGTCACGGCGCGGTTCGGCGCGCGCGAAGGCACGGCGAAGCTCTCGGTCGTCATCCACGCGACGCAGAACGGCGCGCCCTCGAAGCCGCCGTCGAGCGGCCTCGGCGGTCTCGGCGGCGTCGGCGGCGAGGTGCTCGGCGGGCCGCTGTCGGACGACGTCGTCAACGCCCTCAAGACGGGCGGGCAGGCGCCGACCAGCGAAGCGGAGCTCGGCTTCCTCTACCCGTACGACAAGACGGTGTGGCCGCGCGGGCTGCTCCCGCCGGTCCTGATGTGGCAGACGCAGTACGGAAGCGCGGACGCCGTGTACGTCAAGCTCTCGCAGTCGAACTATACGTTCGAAGGCACGTACTCGCTCGCCTCCAAGGCGGGCAACGCGCGCAAGCGGGCGCGTCTGCAGGAAGATGCGTGGGAGACGGCGACGCGCGGCAACACCGGCGACGATCTCAAGGTCGAGGTGAAGATCCGCTCGGGCGGCAAGGTCTACGGCCCGATCACCGAGTCGTGGAAGGTCGCCGCGGGCGTCCTCAAGGGGACCGTCTACTACAGCTCGTACGACTCGACCCTCACGGGCGGTGCGGGCGGGGGCAACGGCGGCGTCATCTCGATCAAGCCGCGCGCGCCGAACCCGGTGCTCGCGGTGCAGGGGCAGAAGGGCAAGTGCCACGTCTGCCACACGCTCTCGGCGGACGGCTCGACGCTCTGGGCGCAAGACGGCTACGGCGGACCGGACTCGAGCTCGGCGGATTACGTCTCGTCCCGGTACGGCAACAGCGCGTCGTACGACCTGACGAAGACGAACAAGGACCGGACGGCGTACACGGCCTACCTCGGCAACCTCGCCATCAACAAAGGCAACGACCACAAGTTCTCGTGGGCTGCGCCGTACCCCGACGGATCGTTCGCGCTCGCGAGCTCGCGTTACGCGCGCGAGGCGTACACTGGCGGCAACTCGGCGCTCTTCCGTCGAGGCTCGGGGGCGTCGGTCACGACGAGCGGCTTGTCGGGCGTCGTGAACAGCGCCGTGACGCCGGCGTTCTCGCCCGATGGGCGGAAGGTCGCGTTCAACTTCTGGACGGGCAGCGGCGCCGGCGGCGTGTCGGCGGGCTCGGGCCACTCGCTCGCGATCATGGACTTCGCCTGCGGCGCGTCGGCGGGCTCGACGGAGTGCGCCGCGAACGGCCCCTTCGCGTTCTCCGGCCTGCGCGAGATCTATCGGAACGCGGCGCGCTACCCGGCGTGGCCGAGCTTCTTGCCGGACGGCAAGGCCGTCGTCTTCAACAACCAGGTCGAAGGCGGCGCGTGCCCCGACGCGCCCGCGAGCGCCGACGGCACGAGCGTGCTCAACTGCCAGCTCACGACGTGGCTCGGTGCGAAGTCCGAGCTTTGGCTCGCGACGGACGGCGGACCCGCGCCGCGCCGGCTCGACGCCGCGAACGGCAACTCGGTCGCGAATTTCCCGAAGAGCTCGGACCACCCCGACGACACGCGCGTGAACTACCAGCCGACGGTCAACCCGGTCGCGTCGGGCGGCTACTACTGGGTCGTCTTCACGTCGCGCCGCATCTACGGAAACCTCCTTGAAGGCAAGCCGTGGGCGGACACGAACATGGGCGGGACGTCGCAGAAGAAGCTCTGGGTCGCGGCCATCGACGTCAACGATCCGGGCGGAACGATCGATCCGAGCCACCCGGCGTTCTACTTGCCCGGTCAGGAGATCGGCGCGGGCAACACGCGCGCGTACTGGGTCGTCGACCCGTGCAAGCCGAACGGCACCTCGTGCGAGTCGGGCGACGAGTGCTGCAACGGGTTCTGCCGCCAGGATCCGGGAGGTGAGGGGCTCGTCTGCATGGACAAGCCGCCGGGCGCGCAGTGCGTCCAGGAGTTCGAGAAGTGCACCGTCGACGCGGACTGCTGCGATCCGACGCTGAAGTGCATCGCGAACATCTGCGTGCGCGTCTCGAAGGATCCGAAGTAACGCGCGACGCGAGAGCGTCACGCCGGCGCGACGGCGAAGCGCTTGTGGCGGGAGCTCGCGCCCGACACGAGGGTGACGCGGCTCTTGGCCACGCCGACGTGCGCCGCGACGAGCGCGATGGCGGCTTCGTTCGCCTTGCCGTCGACGGCGGGCTCGCGCACGTAGACGAGCAGCGTTCCGTCGTCTTGCACTTCGACGAGCGGACCTTTCTTGCTGTTCGGTTTGACGTGCGCCGCGACGATCATCGGTGCGCTCGCATACCACGATCCCCGCGCTCGGACGCGCGAGGAAAGAACGACGCGTACGGCGGGACGAGGCCCAGGAGCGCCGTCCCGAGGAGGGTCAGGTGCCAGAGCGCGCTCGTCGCCGACAGCGCCCCGTATCCGGCGAGCGTCATGAAATCCAACGAGACGTAGAGCGGCAGCGCGCACATCGCGTACCACGCCCATCGCTCGCGCGCGCGGTACGCCGTGGCCGCGACGGCCATCACGAAGAGACCGAGCACCGTCGCGAGCGCCCCGCCGAGGCGCACGGCGGCGGCGACGAGGTTCTGGACGTCGCTCCCCACGGTCTCGACGAGCGTCCACGAGCCGCCGCCGATGACCTCGTAGATCTTCGGATCGAAGAAGCGACCGCGGAAGGTCCAATACAACCCCGCGGAGAACAGGAGGAAGCCGTGCGCGAGCAGGAACACCCACGCGATGCGCGAGCGCGGCCGCGGGTGCTGCGCGATCACAGGCTCTTCGGAGACGTCCAGCGGCGTGAGCTCCATCGCCATGCCGGGACGACAAGCACGGGATGTTCCGGAGCTCGCGCCTGGGCCCCGCACGCCTCGCCCGCGAGCCTCGTCCGTGGTCGGGGCTCAGCGGCCAGGAACGGAGTACGCGCTCTTCCAGGTCTCGCGGTAGGTCCGCTCTTCGCGCTCCCATCGCGCGTCGTCCCAGCCGAGCTCGGGCTGCGCGACGGCGCGCACCTCGGCCATGACGTCGAGCCCGCCGTTCGGCAAAAAGAGGCCGAGCCGCACGCGCCGCAGCAGGAGATCCGCGAGCTGGACGACGGCTTCGGCCCGCGCCGCGTGGCGCAGCTCGGCGACGAGCGCGATCGAACCGCCGATGGTCTTGCCGCCGGCTGGATCGGCGACGATCGCGGCGGCCTCCGAGCCGTAGCGTCCGAGCAAGCGCACGCGCGTGTGCTCGTCGAGGCTCGCCGGCCACGCGATCGCTTCCGTCACCGGATCGATGATGTGGTTGCGAGGCCCGAGCGGGCCAATCTCGGCTTCGACGGCACGGAGCGCGTCGCGCGCCATGAGCACGAACGTCGTGAGCTTGCCGCCGCTGATCGTCAAGAGGCCGTTCTCGTTCCAGATCGCGTGCTCGCGCGACTCCTTCGACGGATCGCTCTTGCCCGTGTTGATCACCGGCCGCACGCCCGACCACGTCGAGACGATGTCGCGCTCGCCGAGCTCCAGCGACGGAAACGCCTTCTGCAGGCCTTCGAGCAGGTACTCCGTCTCGCTGGAGCTGATCGCGGGCTCCTTGTCGAGCTCGCCGTGGTCGACGTCCGTCGTCCCGAAGATCGAGACGCCCTCCCACGGGATCGCGAAGATCGCGCGCTGATCGCGCGGGTGGAGCAAGCTCACGGCCTCGGCCAAGGGGAGCCGATCGGAGCGGAAGGTGAGGTGGCTCCCGCGGATGCGACGGAGGCGCTTTTCGTGGCCCAGATCGGCGCGGAGCTCGTCCGCCCACGCGCCGGTGGCGTTGATGACGGCCTTGGCGCGAATTTCCGCCGTGCGCGACGCACCGGGGGCCGTGTCGCGCACGACGACGCCGGCGACCTTGCCGTCGGCCGTGCGCAGGAGCTTGTCGGCGCGCACGTAGTTGATGGCCGTGCCGCCGTGGCGCACGCCCTCGCGGATCACGCGGAGGGTGAGCCGCGCGTCGTCCGTCTGCGCGTCGTAGTAGAGGTAGCCGCCGAAGAAGTCCGCGTGGGCGAGCGCGGGCAAGCGCCGGAGCACGTCTTCCTTGGAGAGCTTCTCGTGCGCCCACTTCCAAGCGAGCGCGTCGTACATCGCGAGGCCCACGCCGTACATCCACTTGGGCATTTCGTCGCCCGGGAATGCGGCGAGGGTGAACGCCAGCGGGTCGACCAGACCGCGACTTTCTTGCATGAGGCGCTCGCGCTCACGCACGGCCTTGCGGGTGACGAGGAACTGTCCTTGCCGCAGATAGCGGAGGCCGCCGTGCACCAGCTTCGTCGAGCGGCTCGACGTTCCCGACGCGAAATCGGCGGCTTCGACGAGCAGCGCTTTTTTCCCGTGGCGCGCGGCCTCAGCGAGGATGCCGGCCCCCGTGATGCCGCCGCCGATCACGACGAGGTCCCAGGGTACGTCGAGCCGACTCCAAACCTCGTCACGATAGCCGCGTGTCCACATCGGGAACCTCGAGAAGGGGAGAAGAAAGATGCTCGTTCGAAGACTACCAAGCTCCCCGTCCCGCCGTCCTTTGCTAAGGTTCGGAGTCCCCCGCACGTTTCGGGAATGGACGCGGATCACCGATCGTCCGAGGGGAGGGGTGGAGGAAGAACTATCATGTCGTTCGTCGAGAACGTTGGACAAGTCGATACGGGACGTCGCGAGAAAGAGGCCAACGAAGGCCGACCTTCGCGCTTCGGCGGCAAGGATCCGTACGCGGAGCTTTCGGAGGTCCTCGCGAAGCTGAAGGCGGCGCAGCGCAAGGAAGGCGCGCCGGACTACGACACCCGCATCGAGCACTTGAACAAGCTCGAGCGTGCCATCCTGGCGCGTAAGAACGACATCGCGAAGGCCATCTCGATGGACTTCGGCTCACGCTCGAAGCACGAGACGCTCACGGGCGAGGTGATCGTCGTCATCAACGAGATCAAGCACGCGCGCGCGCACCTGCACGAGTGGATGGAGACCGAGCCGCGCGACGTCGGCTGGACCTTCTTGCCGGCCCGGGCCGAGGTGATCATGCAGCCGGTCGGCGTCGTGGGCATCGTCTCGCCGTGGAACTACCCGATGCAGCTCGCGCTGGGGCCGCTCGTCGGCGCGCTCGCGGCGGGCAACCGCGTGTTCCTCAAGCCGTCGGAGCTCGCGGGCGACACGGCGGAGATCTTGAAGACGATCATCTCCGAGACCTTCGCGCCGGATCACGTCGCGGTCGCGACGGGCGGGGTCGAGGTCGCCGAGGCGTTCGCGAAGCTGCCGTTCGACCACCTCGTGTTCACGGGCTCGACGCGCCTCGGGAAGCTCGTCATGAAGGCGGCGGCGGAGAACTTGGTGCCCGTGACGCTCGAGCTCGGCGGGAAATCGCCGGCCATCGTCGGCCCCGGTTATTCGATCGCGCAGGCCGCGACGAAGATCATGTTCGGCAAGGCCTACAACGCCGGGCAGACGTGCATCGCGCCGGACTACGTCCTTTTGCCGAAGGGCACGGCGGACGCGTTCGTCGAGGAGTGCAAGACGGCGTTCGCGAAGATGTACCCGCGGCTCGAGGGCAACTCCGACTACACGGCCATCATCAACGACCGCCACTACACGCGGCTCCAGACCTACGTCAAAGACGCGCGCGATCGAGGGGCGAAGCTCGTCGAGCTCAACCCGTCGAACGAGGAGCTCGATCCGAACGCGCGCAAGATGGCGCCCGTGCTCGTGCTCCACGCGAAGGACGACGCGCTCGTCATGCAAGAGGAGATCTTCGGGCCGATCCTGCCGATCCGCACGTACGAGTCGCTCGACGAGGCCATCGCCTACGTCAACGATCACCCGCGACCGCTCTCGCTCTATTTCTTCGAGAACGACGGCTCGGCCATCGACAAGGTGCTCCGCGAGACGATCAGCGGCGGCGTCGGGATCAACGAGACGCTCTTGCACGTCGCGCAGTCGGACTTGCCCTTCGGTGGCATCGGTCCGAGCGGCATGGGCCACTACCACGGGCGCGAGGGCTTCGAGACCTTCACGAAGAAGAAGCCCGTGTTCTACCAGAGCCGGATCAACGGCATGTCGCTCTTGCGCCCGCCGTACGGGCCGCGCCTCGACACGGCGCTGCGGTTCTTGCTCGGGAAGTGAGCCGTCACGGGCGAGGCGTCGCGTGCCTCGTTCTTGCCGAAAACGACGAAAGGCTTTGCCCCTCTCGGAGCAAAGCCTTTCGTCGTTCGTGGACCCGCGCGCGAAGACGGTGGCGCGTGGGAACGTCGTGTCAGCCGTCGCGCAGCGGTCGGCCGTCCGAGTCGGGGACCTTGCCGGTCAGCATCATGATGCCGTCGATGAGCGGCCAGATTCCGCCGATGCCGCACGTGAACCAAGTCACGGCGATTTGTGCGATCGCGATGCCCGTGTGCCCCGTGTAGAAGCGGCCCGCGCCGAACCCTCCGAGGAAGATCTGCAAGAGGCCGGCGATCATCTTCGTCTTGTCCGAGAAGGGCAGGCCCGTGACCGGATCGATGCCGAACGGTGCATCTCCTTGCATGGGAGCGCCGCCCATCGGTCCGATCATGCCGCCGGGGGGCGGACCGCCGTAGCCACCACCGCCGGGCGGACCACCGTAGCCACCTGGAGGCGGACCGCCGTAGCCACCGGGCGGAGGACCACCGGGCGGGCCGCCGTAGCCGCCACCGCCGGGCGGACCGCCGTAGCCACCACCACCGGGCGGGCCTCCCGGGGGACCGCCGTAGCCGCCACCGCCGGGCGGACCGCCGTAGCCACCACCACCGCCACCGGGGGGACCACCGTAGCCACCGCCACCACCACCGGGCGGAGGACCGCCGGGCGGACCACCGTAACCACCACCACCTGGAGGCGGACCGCCGGGGGGACCGCCATAGCCACCGCCACCCGGAGGTGCGCCGCCACCGGGCGGGGGTGCATTCGGAGGATAGTTCATGCGTTCGAGCTCCTCGTGTTGGCGCTCATCGAAGATCCGCGTGGGCGGCGATGGCGGGATGGGAAGTTGAACGCAGAGCGTAGAGGTTTCGCCGGCCCGCGCAAGAGGCCTTCGCGATCGCTCCGCAAGCGTGGCGGCGTCGTGCGAGCAGCGGTCGTTCGGTCGCGCTGGGGTCGCGAAAGAGGCGCGATTTCAGGGCGATTTTGGAGCGAGGTATTTTTCGACGAACCGATCACGCCCGGGTGGCGTCGGCGACGTGCGCCACGATCCGGCCTACGCCTTCGTCGAACGCGGCCTCCGGCGTGAGCAAGCCGACGACGAGATGGGCACCCGCGTGCACGTCGAAGAAGTACCCGGGGTGGACGAACACGCGGGCCTCGCTCACGAGCGCTTCGGCCCACGCCTCGTCGGTGCGCGTCTCGGGCACGCGCACCATGGCGTACCAACCGCCCTCCACGTCGAGCACGCTCGCGGCCGATCCGGCCACCTTCGCCCGAAGCACGTGCAGGTTGCGCTTCGTCCGCGCGGAGATGGCGTCGCGCGTGACGGCGCTCGCGTCGAGGAGCCGCCCCACCGCGTGCTGGACCGGCGCGCCCGGTGAGAGGTACGCGTCGAGCACGAGCTCGAGCCGATCCATCGCCCGGGCGGTGAGCGCGGGATCTCCGCCGACGCCGATCCAACCGAGCTTCAACTGCGGGAGCGCCGCGAGCTTCGAGAGGCCGGAGAGCGCGAAGACCAGCCCCCGCCCCGCACCGAGGACCGAGGGGACGCGGTGCGCGGGCACGCCGTCGCCGAGGGGATATGGCGCGAAGACCTCGTCGCTCACGATGGGCAGCCCCGTGTCGAGCAGGGCGTCGAGCTCGCTCTGGCCCAAGTACGACCCGGTCGGGTTGTTGGGCGCGACGACGACGATGGCCCGCGTCCTCGGGCCGATGCGCGCGCGGAGGGCGTCGAGATCGACGTGCCACCCGCCGGCGTAGACGAGCGGGTACGGGACGAGCTTCACCGCCTCGAACGAGGCCAGGTACCCGAGCAGCGGGTAACTCGGCTGCGGCACGAGGATCTCGTCGCCCGGATCGGCGAGCATCTTGAAGAGCACGGCGTACGCTTCGCTGGTGCTCGCGGTCAGCGCGACGCGTCCCGCGTCGATCGGCGCGACGGCCTGCCAGGCGCGTGCGACGGCGCTCCGCGCTTCTGGGAGACCGAGCGATTCGGGAGCGTAGCGGAGCGCCCGGGGATCGGAGAGCGCCTCGAGGATCGCGCGCTCGTCGTACGGCAGGCCCGCCGTCGTCGGGTTGCTCGTCGTGAGGTCGACGAACGCGGGACCGCCCTTCGCAGCCGCTTCGCGCGCGCGCCGCACGGCCCGCGTCAGGTCGTTTTCTTCGTTTTCGTGAGCGGTACGAGCGGACAGGAGCATCGTCACCCGTCCTGCTAGCATGCGCGCATGCGCCTCCGTGTCGGCACGAGCGGCTTTTCGTACAAAGAGTGGAAGGGGAGCTTCTACCCCGAGGATCTGCCCGCCGCGAAGATGCTTGCATTCTACAGCAAAAACTTCGACACGGTGGAGATCAACAACACCTTCTACCGGATGCCGAACGAAGGGCTGCTCGAGGAGTGGAGCAAACAGGTCGGCGCGAAGTTCTCGTTCGTCCTCAAGGCCCCGCAGCGCATCACGCACATCCGGCGTCTGTCCGAGGTGGACGACGTGGCGCGCGCCTTCTTCGCGATCGCCGAGACGCTCGGCAAGAAGCTCGGCCCCGTCCTCGTCCAGCTCCCCCCGTACCTGAAGAAGGAGCGCGAGCGGCTCGAGGCGTTCCTCGACCTCGTCCCGAAGACCGTGCGCGTCGCGGTCGAGTTCGGCCATGCGTCGTGGCTCGACGACGAGATCTTCGCGCTCCTCGAGGCGCGCAAGGCGGCGCTCGTGGTCGTCGACGATCCGAAGAAGCGCACGCCCTTCGCGACGACGGCGCGCTTCGGGTATTTCCGCTTGCGCGAGGTCCACTACGACGAGGCGGCGCTCGCGCGCTGGGCGAAGCGCATCCGCGAGTCGTCGCTCACCGAAGCCTGGGTGTTCTTCAAGCACGAGGACGAAGGCACGGGGCCCCGGCTCGCGCGCCAATTCCGCGAGCTCTGGGGCTGACGCACCGAACGGCGCGATTCGTACGTCGACCGGTTCGGCGCGCCAAAGCACCAAAGACGGCGTCGCGCGCGCTCGGCGCTACAGATCCAGCACGCGCCCCAAGAAGAGGATCGCGCCCGTCTGGACGTCGCGGATGAAGAACACGAACGGCTTGTCGACGTCGAAGGCCTTCGGCGTCGGCGGCACGCTCGACGGCTCGCCGATGAGCGCGGTGGCGGCCGCGGCCTCGACGCCCTTCTCCGACACGTCCACGAACGCCTGGTGGAACGCCTTGCTCAGGTACGTCGCCCTCTCCGTCGAGATGCCGGAGAAGTCGGCCTTTCCTCCGTCGAACGCGTCGACGACGCCCAGGTTCTCGAGGGCATCCTTGAGGTTGAAGCCTTGCTTTTCCAGCTTGAACTTCGGCATGGCGAGCAGGATTCGTTCTTGGGCGAGGGCCGACGTCACCGCCGCGACCTTGGCGCCGTCGAGGGTCGCGTCGAACGCGTCGATGGACTCCGGCACGACGACGTCGAACGCCGCCTGCCCACCCGCGAACGTGAGCTCCACGGCCTTCCAGCCCTCGCCTTCGGCGTAGCGAAGGTAGCTCTCCGCGAGGTGCATCGTCGGGACGCTGGTGTCTCCGTGCGCGCCGTGGAACGTGGCGGGCTTCGTGGCGGATTCCTCGAACGGGCGATCCCAAGTGCCGTTGAAGTAGACGGCGTTCACCAAGACGAAGGCCGTGTCCCTCGTGATGCTCCCTTCGGGGAGGAGATCGACGATCTTTTCGTTCGTCTGCTGCTCCACCCACTGGTTGATCGTGGCGCGCGAACCGTCGGCGTCGCCCAGGAAATCGGTGAGCCGGACGCCGGCGCCGTAGTTCGTCGCGAGCGTGTCGAGGTACGAATCCAAGAACGGGAAGCCCTTCGCGCCCCAGAGCGAATTGACGACGTTGAGTTTGTACGGCGTCTCTCCCGCTGCGCGGCTCGAGAGCGCCAGGTCGAGCGCGTTCAGCGCCGGGTGCAGCTTCTCTTGCGGAAGCGTGAAGTGGAGGCCCGCTTTGATCTGACTTTCGGTCGCGCCGCGTGCGCCGGCGTAGGCCATGGCGACGGCGGACGAGATCGAGTGCGGCGAGAAGAAGACGTTCTTGCCCTCGAGCTCTCCGGTCCGGAGCGTCGCGTAGAGATCGGTCGCGAACGCCGTGTTGCCGTCGCGGAGCGCCGTCGCGTCCTCGGCCGATACGTCGGGCGACAGATCGCGCGTTTGGGACGACCTCGCGACGTCCTCTCCAGGGGTCTGCCCGTCGCCGGGATTCTGCGTGTCCCCCGGCAACCCATCGTCCGGCGTCACCTGCGCGGGCTTCGAGCCGGCCGAGCACGCGCTCACCAGCGCCAAGAGGGAGGTCGAGAGGAGAAGGCGTGCGTTCATCGTCGAACTCCTGGGATGCGATGCTTCGAGGGACGTCGCGACGAGACCTTCGGGGCCGGCGTCACGTCCGCACGATACGCAAACCTCGTGCCCGATTCGGTCGTCGTTAGCGTCCGCGGAAACCCGTGATCTTCGGGCTGCGAGCGGCCGTGCCACCGTGTGCCAATCCCTCGAGCCGGATCGCGATGTCCGACCACGACACGACGCCGACGGCGCGAACCGCCGTTTGGCGAGCGAAGATCTCCGCGGGATTCGATGCCGGATTCGACCCGTCGGCGTGATTTTGGGTCCCACCCGATCCGTCGATGGGCATAAAGAACGGCCATGCATCTCCGTCTCGTGGCCTTTGGTCTCTTCGCTGCCGTCCTCTGTGCGTGTTCGAGCGACTCGTCGGACACGAACAACCCGCCCGTGATCGACAGCGTCGACGCGCCGGCGTCCGTGACGGCCGCGGACGGAGCGTTCACCGTGCCGATCACGATCCTCGCGCACGACGACGACAAGGACGCGATCAAGGCGATCCACTACAAGATCCCGGCGGGCGAGATCGACCAGACGGAGCAGCTCAAGGAGACGTCGTCCGACGCGGCCGGCGTGAAGCTCACGCTCATGGTCGCCGACAGCGCGCCGAGGCAGACGTACGAGTATTCGGTGAGCGTCATCGACGCGCGCGGCGCCGAGAGCGCGGCGGTGACGAAGACCGTCACGTTCGAGTGACGACGCATCCGGCGATCTTCGACGCGGCGGGCGTGGTAGGACGACGAGGCCATGAAGCTCGGATTCGGATCGAAATCGGTCGTGCGTGCGGCCTTCGGCGCTTGGTTCGTCGCGTTTGCCGTCGCGGCGTGCTCGAAACCGGAGGCGGCGAAGAGCGACGACCCTCCGGCCGAGGCGTCGTCGCCGAAGGCATCGAACGGCTTCGACGCTCCGTTCGGAACGACCGGCGCGCTCCCGCCCGGGCATCCTCCGATCGGCGACGCGTCGTTCGGTCACGCGCTCGGAGGCCCCGCCGAGGCGGACGGCCCCGACATCGCGTGGGACGTCCCGAGCGCGTGGAAGACGGCGCCGAACCCGAACGCGATGCGCCGCGCGACGTACGAAGTCCCCGCGTCGGGCGACGGCGGCGGCGCGGAGCTCACCGTGTCGACGGCGGGCGGCGGCGTCGAGGCGAACGTGACGCGGTGGGCGTCCCAGTTCGGCGACGCGAAGCCGAAGACCGAAACGCGCACCGTGCAGGGCCTCAAGATCACGACCGTCGAGATCAAGGGCACCTACGCGGGCGGTGGTCCGATGATGGGCGGCGGCGCGGCGACGCCGAAGGAGCATGCGATGCTGCTCGGCGCGATCGTCGAGCAGGGGGATCGCGAGCACTTCTTCAAGATGACCGGCTCGGAGAAGACGCTGACGGCGGCGAAGAAAGACTTCGACGCGCTCGTCGCGAGCATCCGTCCCAAGTCGTAGAGCGCGTCACGCTGCCGCAGATGCGCGTCGATGTGTGCAGTGATGTGCACCGGTGACGCACTCCTGCGTGGATCCCCGCGGGACGCGTCACGCCATCGTGCGTGCAAATGTATTCAATACGGATACAGTGGTCCCATTTGCCTTGCGCGGACCGTGGTTCGCCGTCAGTATCTCGCCACGCCCATGACCGCTCGTTCGTTCGCGCTCGTTTTCGCCTCTCTCGTCGCCGGTTCGTTCGCGGGCGGTTGCGCCGGTGCGTCGGTCCCCGCCGAGGACGTCGAGTCCCAAGAGCAGGATGCCACCTCGACGCGCCCCGAAGATCTCGCGAAGTACGTCGGCTCGTACGAGTGGCGCGAGGGAACGTCCGGTTCGTTCGTCGACTTCACCCAGTTGACGCTCGTGGTCGACGGGACGTTCACGGCCGTCGCCGACGAAGACGTGACGGGCAACCCCATTCGCTGCATCAAGGCGCCGTGCGCATCGCCGGTCGACGGCACGTGGGCGGTGACGCGCAGCCACGGCGTGACGAAGCTTCGCTTCTCCGTCCAAGGACGCCCGAACCGCTCCTACCACGTGGCCGTCGAGGCCGACGGGCTCGAGCTCACGCGCGACACGGTGTCGACGAAGCTCTTCAAGGTCGAGCCGGCGGCCGACTGTCACAAGACCGGCTGCAGCGGCACCGTCTGCGCGGATCACGACGTCATGACGACGTGCCAGTTCCGCCCGGAATACGCGTGCTATCACGACGCGACGTGCGAACGGCAAGCGGACGGGCAGTGTGGCTTCCGCGCGACGCCCGAGCTCACGCAGTGCCTTTCGTCCTACGTCGACGGCGGCTCGGAGGAGCCCGCGCCCTGCAAGAAGACCGGCTGCAGCGGCACCGTCTGCGCGGATCACGACGTCATGACGACGTGCGAGTTCCGTGAAGAATACGCGTGCTACCACGACGCGATCTGCGAGCGGCAAACGGACGGGCAGTGCGGCTTCCGCACGACGCCCGAGCTCACGCAGTGCCTCGCCTCGCATTCGTCGCAAGCCGACTGAGCGTGTTCGGCGTCCAGCCGACGGTCGTCCGGCCAACGTGGTCGTGCAGGGGTGACCTACGGCTCGTGGCCGTGATCGGGATCTTCGCCGTGCTCGGTGATCGCCGCGCCCGCGCCGAGGCCCATCATGCCGCCTCCCAAGGCGCCGCCCATGCCGCCTCCGGAGCCTCCGCCTCTCCCTCCACCGGCACCTCCGGCGGTCTCCCCTTTGCCCTTTCCGCCGGTGGGGGCCACGCGCGTGGGCCCCTGGCGGGGCACGACGACGGTCGCGGGGACCGGTTCGAGCGCCAAGACCCTTCGGATGAACGTGCGTAGCGACACGACGAGCTCCGCCACTTCGACCTGACGGCCCGCGGCGAGTTCGTTGGCGGCGTGGGCCGCGAGGCGGACCTGTTCTTCCGTCCCGAGCAAGATGACGTCGGACAGCGCGCCTTCGACGGCGTCGCGGATGCGGCGCGCGCGCTCGTTTCCTTGGTCTTCGTTGGCTTGCGCGCGGAGATCGCGCAAGTGCGTCGGGTCGACGGCCAAGACGCCCGTGAACGATCCGCCGAGGGTCTTGTAGGCGGCGATCAGGATGCGCAGCCGCTCGTTGATCTGGCGGTTGTCACGCTCGCGGCGCTGCTGCACGGTTTGCATGAGCAGCAAGCGGATGCCGACGCCGATCAACGTGATCAGCAGCAGGCCGAGCAGCGTCGAAAGAAGGGCCTGCCAGGAGCTGAAGTCGAGCGAGCGCATGCGGGTCGCGCTTACGCTGCGTCGGCCGCGCCGTAGCTGTCGAGGATCGCGAGGCACCCGTCGAGCGAATCGCAGGTGTTGAGCTGCTGGCGCAGGCGCGACGCGCCCGGGAGACCGGCCAAGTAGCCGCTCAGGTGCCGACGCGTGCAGCGCACGCCGTGGGGCTCGCCCCGCTGGGCGACGTTGTCCCGCAGGTGCTGCCGGCAGAGATCGATGCGCTCTTCGTTCGTCGGCGCCGCGTGGGCCACGCCGTCGCGAAGGAGGCCGTACGCCTCGCGGAAAATCCACGGGTGCTCGATGGCGCGTCGGCCGACCATGACGCCCGCGCAGCCGGTGTCGTCGAGCGCGCGCTTGGCGTCGTCGGCCGAGCGCACGTCGCCGTTGACGATGACGGGGATCTTCACGACCTCGCGGGCCCGCGCGGCCCACGACCAATCGGCGGCGCCGGAGTGGCCCATCTGCGCGGTCCGGCAGTGGATCGTGATCGCGGCGACGCCGGCGTCTTCGAGGCGGCGCGCCAGATCGACGATGGGCATGTGCGATTCGGGGCCGAGCCCGATGCGCGTCTTCACCGTGACGGGCAGGCCCACGCTCGACACGACGAGCTTGGCCATCGCGACCATGGCTTCGGGATCGCGGAGCCACCCCGCGCCCGCGCCGCGCCCGGCGATCTTCGGCACCCAGCACCCGCAGTTGACGTCGATGAAGAGCGGCTCGGCGCTCTCCGCGAACCGCGCGGCTTCGGCGAGGCGCTCGGGATCCGAGCCGTAGATTTGGATGGCCGTGAGCGTCTCCTCGTCGCCGAGGCGGATCTTGCGCTTGGCGTTCCGGCAGCCGCGCAGGAGCCCCTCGACGTTGACGAACTCCGTCATGCAGACGTCGGCGCCGAGCGAGCGGCAGATGCGCCGGAACACGAGGTCCGTGACGTCTTCCATGGGGGCGAGGATGACGGGGCGCGACGCGTAGAGCTGGCTCAGCGTTTCGAAATTCGGGTGCACGATCTTCGCTGCTTTCGAGGGAGCCTGGCGTGTAGCGCATCCAAGGGCCGCGCGCACGCCCGAGGTGCTCGCGCCGGCCCTCGACGGCCCCCTATTCCGGCGGCCCGCTCGATCGACGCGTGCAGCCCGGCCTCCGCGAACCGCTGTAGGCGCTGCCGTTCGCGGACCCGCTTCGAACGGAAGAGCCCCTTCCACGTCGCGGAGAACGGGCGCGTTTCACGCTCGACCTCGGCTTCGATGGCCGAGATGGCCGAGAACGGCAGGCTCGTCGACACGTGGGCGGCGATCGTGGCCGCGGCGTCGGCGTCGTCGAGTTGCTCCTCTTTCCAGGACGCGAGGCCGTGCTCGAGATGGCGGGTTTCCTCGAGCAGCACGTTCGTGAGCTCGTGGAGCACGACGCAGCGCTGGAAGACCTGCGTCATCCAAGGGAGGAAATCGGGGGTCACGTCGCAGATCCCGTCGAAGAGCCGCGCGGCCGACGCGGCGGTGCGTGGATCCAGCAAGAACGGCACGGATCGGAGGGCGTCCGCGATCGCGTCCGCGAGCCCGTGGCTTTGGCGGACGAGCGCGTGGCCGGCGATGTACGCCTCGATGTCGCAAGCGTCGACGTGTTCGGGTAGGCAGGCGCGCCGGATCGCCGTGCGCTGCGCCATGAGGTGCGACCGGGCATCGAACCCCCAACGTTCGACGTCGCGGAGCCCTCGGACGAACGCTTGCCGGGCGTGGAGGCGCTCCGAAGGGCTCCGTTCCTGCCCGGACTCGGGGGCGCTCCTCTCGGTTTCGTGCGGAGGCTCCTCGGATCCCGGAGCCGGAGGAGCGACGGCGTTCGCGCGCTCCTCGGTGGTTCGTTCGCTCATGGTCGTGGCCTTCGGGCGTCGCGATGCCCACTCGAATAGGACCATCCTATAAGATGGTGTACAAGGGTGTCGAACGCAGGCCCGGGCGGACCCGGCGGATGCCCGAGCCCGTCCCGACCGTCCGGATCTCCGATCGGCTATTCGAGCGGCCGCCAGAGGTTGCGCAGGCGCGCCCAGGGCCCGAGGCCGCTCCGCAGCTCGCGGGCCGCCCGGTCCGCCGCGCCTCGCATCGCCTCCGGATCGCCCTGGGCGACGGTCAGGCCGTAGCGCGTTCGCGTGTAGATGCGCGCGGCGTCGTCGACCCCCGGTCCGCCGACGCCGTGATCGTTCACGCGCCCGACGAGCTCTTCGACGGAGTCCGAGCCGCGGTGCTCGATGCCCGCGTCGCCGGCCGCGATGCGCACGTATTCCCAGCCATTTTCGATGCGTTCGGTCGGCGTGGCGAGCACCAGCGGGGAACGCAAGTGCCGGAGGAGGAGCCAGCGTTTGGTCGGTCGATAGGCGAGGAAGAGGAGGAGCAAGGGCCACAGCGTCAGCGCCGCTTCTTCGAGGTGGCGCGCCGCCTCCATCAGCTCGCGCAGGAGCCGGTCGCCGTCGACGGGAGGGCGCGGCGTCGGGTCGGTGTCGACTTCTTCCGTGCGGTCGACCTCGCGATCCCCTCGTCCCGTACGCCACAAATAGGGCGCGAAGACGGCCGTGATCGCGAACACGACGAGGGCGACCGCGAGCAGCGCCCCGAGGTTCTTCTTGGGAACGGCCGCCACGGTGGCGTTCCGCTCGATCCGCCGCGCCGCCGCGCCGCTCAGCGACTGCCAGAGCTCGACGCGCATGGCCTGCTTCGACGCGAGGTAGAGGAGCCAGAGGACGAGGAAACAGAAGAGGAAGAAGAGCGGCAGCGGGAGCCACGCCGAGACTTTGTCGGCCTGCCATTCGTCGACGCGGCCCTCGGAGTTCAAGATGGTGAAGACCGAGCCGATCCAGCCGATGCTCGGCCAGAACGCCGCGAAGAGCTCGCCGTGGTGCTGGAGCGCCATCGTCCCGCATGGCAGCGCGAAGACGAAACAGAGGGCTGCGATGCTGAGCGCTTGTGGGACGATGTACGCGCTCGACGCCACGATCCATGTCCCGAGGAGCGCGGCGCCCGCAGCAGCCGCGAGCACGAGCCACACCCGGACCCGCAAGAGCGCGAGGAGCTGTCCGAGGACGACGCCCGCGAGCCCGGCGGCCGTCGCCGCGAAGAACTCGGCGTCGATGTTGCGTTCGTAGCGGAGCACGGTGAAGAACAACGCCACGAAGCCGAGCCCGGTCATCGCCGTGTACGCGAGCATGGGGCGGAGGGCGATGCGCACCGCCTGACGGAAGGGCGGCGTCCAGCGCGGGACGTGCCTCATGGCTGCTCCAATGCGAGCGCGCCGCCGCGGCGTCGGACGACGAGGGTGGAGGTGGCCGCCGTGCGCGCCCGATCGACGGTGACGGCGAGCGCCTGGGCGAGGTCCCGGCGGACGCGCTCGGGATCGCGCGGCTTCGGCGCGAAGAGGCGGCGGAGATCGACGGCGTTGTCCTCCGCGCCGACGGGGTAGTCGTAGGCGAGGACGCGCTCGAGCATCGAGACCGGATGCGCGGGGGTGGGGGCGACGACGGACGCGCCGTCGGCGACGACGACGCTCGCGCCTTCTCCGAGAGTTGGCAGGATGCCCGAGAGCCCTGCCGTCACCAGGATGCTGCTCGTGGCGGCGCCGTCGCCGCTCGGCGTGTTCGCGACGAGCGCGTCGGCGGCGACGTCGACTTGCCACGCGACGTCGGAGCCGAAGGCCCGCCACTTTCGTTCCTCCCCGCGCTTGCACGGCATCTCGCGGACGACGATCCGATCGCCCTCGCGCACCGCGCAGACGATCGTCACCGACTCGTGGCGGCGCACGAGCATGTGCGCGAGCGCGATCCACGTCTCGACGAGCAGGTCGAGCACGTCTTCGAGCGGCTCGGGGGCCCGCGCGCTAGGGCGAGTCGTCGCGGACCGTTTCGAAGGTGCGCGGCGACACGCGCCACGCGGGCGGCAAATGCGTGTCGAGCAAGAGGCGGATGCGCGTCGGCGCGAACGGGACCGCCTCGGGGACGCGGATGACGAGCTCGCCGGCGTTGATCGAACGTTTCCAGTGGATGCGCCGTCGATCGTCGCCGTGGACGTAGGTGCGTGTCTTGAAGTGGTCTTCCGTGGCGAGGTTCGACAGGACGCTCAGCGTGCCTTCCGCGCGCGCGAGGGACTTGGGTTTGCGGTCGAACGTCAGCGGCCGCTGCCGTGGCAACGCACGGAACGTCGACTCCGCGCGCGTCGCCACGAAGACGCGCGTGAGGCCGAGGATGTCCTCGTACCAGATCGACGCCGGGCCCAGCCGGTAGACGCCGCGCGGCGTGCGGGGCAGCGGCGCCGAGACCGTGACGCTCGCGCGGGAGACCGAGCGATCGAGCGCGAACCGCGTGTCTCCGCCGAGTCGGCTCGGCAGCTCTTCGTCGATGTGCAGGCGGAAGAAATAGGGGATCGGGACGCGCTCCAGGACGAAGCGCTCCTCGAGGGGATCGCCCGCCTCGACGAGGGGCTGCGACATCATCCTCCGGATTCCGCCGCGGCGCTTCTGGACCCGGTCGTCGAAGTCACGGACCGAGAAGGCCGAGATGGCCGTCGCGTAGGTCGATGCAAGATACATGGTTCCGAGCCCGGCCACCGCGAGCACGCCGAACTGGCCCCATTTCGCGGTGAGGGCGAGCATCACCATGCCGAACGCCGCGACCGCCATCCCGAGCCCGCGGTGCGTCAGCACCCGCACGTGGCGCTCGACGGCGGCGCTCACGACGGCCATCCCGCGGCGGCCTTGCGCCCTCTCCGCGCGAATCTCTCGCCCCACCTTGGTGACGATGGCCCAGAGCTGCAGCCCCATGAGGGGCAACGCGATGAGCGCGTAGAGCTTCGCGAAGCGCTCCTTCGTCTCGGAGACCTCGTCGATGTCGAACATCGTGCCGACGATCGCGCCGATGAGCCACGGCAGCACGAACAAGAGGCTCGTGTGGAAGCCCGCGTTCAGCCATCGGAGGAGGGTCTTCATCGGGCGGACTTCGTCGTCACGCGGGGGCGGCCACGCGTTCGATGCACGACGCGACGAGATCGCGACCCGCGCCGGAGTCGCTCGTCATGACGCGGTGGCCGAGCACGTCGGGCGCGAGCGCCTTGACGTCTTCCACGGTCACGTAGGTGCGCCCCGCGAAGAGCGCGCGCGCCTGGCTCGCACGTGCCAGGAGCAGCGTCGAGCGCGGCGAGACCGATCGGAGGTTCCGCGGGTCGTAGCGGATGACGGTGAGCAGCGAGACGAGGTATTGCCGCATCTCCGGCGACACGTAGACGTGCGGGACGGCCGCCTGCCACGCGAGCACGTCCTGCTTCGTCACCACGGGCGCGATGTTCGCGATGGCGGGCCTCTCCTGGAGGTGGACCTCGAGCATCTTCGCCTCGGCTTCGACGCCCGGATAGCCGACCGACAGCATCATCATGAAGCGGTCGAGCTGCGCGGCGGGCAGCGGGTAGGTGCCCTCGTCGTCGAGCGGGTTCATCGTCGCGATCGTGATGAACGGCAGATCGAGCCGGTGCGTCGTGCCCTCGACGGTGACCTGGCGCTCCTCCATGACCTCGAGGAGCGCGGACTGCGTCTTCGGGGGCGCGCGGTTGATCTCGTCGGCGAGCAGCACGTTCGTGAACACCGGACCGCGCTGGAAGAGGAAGGTCTTCGTCCGCATGTCGAAGACGTTCGACCCGCTGACGTCGAGTGGCAGGAGATCGGGCGTGAACTGGATGCGCTTGAAGGTCGCGTCCACGCTCGCCGCGAAGGCCTTGGCGAGCATGGTCTTGCCGACGCCCGGCACGTCGCGCAAGAGGACGTGGCCCTGCGCGGCGACGGCCCACAAGAGGCGCGCGATGACGTCGTCCTTGCCGAGGACGACCTTGCGGATGTTCGCGAGCACGCGCTGGAACTGATCCGAGAGCGCGGCGCCGTCGAAGTTCGGTGCGGGCACGTGCGCCTCGGGCGAGCCGGAGGCGGGGAGGGGCAGGGTCATCGGTGCTCCTGAACGCTCGGCGCGAGCGACGTGTTCGAAGGGAGGAGAGGCTTCTTCGTCTCGGCCCAGCGCAGGGGCAGGACGAAGCGGCGGAGCCTCGTCCAGAGCTGGCGCACGAGCGACGTGTTCATGTTTTCGTATCCCCAAATCCAGAAATCGACGGTTTCGTCGGGCACGCCCCAGATCGCCGCGTAGGCGTGGATCACGCGGCGCTCGCTCTCGTCGACCATCCCGTCGGCCGCCGCGACTTCGCACATGGTCTTCAAGGTCGCCTCCCGTCGCGCGCGCGGGACGAGCCGCGCCGCCCTCGGCACCGGATACACTTGGAGGGCGTACACCTGGATGGCGTCGTCGGCGACGGGCGGAAGGCCTTCGCGACGGACGAGCTCGTCCAGAAAACGCCGTTCTTCCGGGTGGATTTCGCCGTCCGCCGCGATGACGCCCAAGATCGGGTAGAGCGGCGCGAGCGGATCGGGGACGCCGGGCGGCCGCGAGGTTCGAAGGCTCGACGGTGCGCGCGACGAGGGCGAGCGCGACGAGGGCGAGCGCGACGACGGCACACCCGAGATCGGGACGCCCGACGTCGGCGGGAGGTCGTCGAGATCGCCGAGATCGTCCGCGCTATCCCATGCATCTTGCATGTTTTCGGCGCGCGTGGGATCGGCCGTCTCCGTCATGCGCATGCCCCATCGCGCGAACGGATCGGCGAGGATCTCGAGGCGCTCGCCGCGCGCGAGCCGTCCCCAGAGGTGCGTCACGGACGGGACCGCGAACGTGGCGTCGAGGAGCGCCTGCCGCGAGGCGAATCCCTCCTGGGCCGCCCACGCGTCGAGCGCGCGTTCGACGTCGTTTTCGGTTTCGAATGTCGCTCCTTGGGACGTGCGCGTCGTCGTCGCCCGCGCGCCGCACGCACGGCATCGGTGCTCGGCGATCCCCTCCGCGTCGAGCGTCGCACGGCACACGGGGCACGCGTCCTCCGCTTCGTCCCATGCGTCCCGTGCGTGGGCGACGGGGCGATCGAGGCCGCCCTCGAACGCCACGCCGCAGAGCTTGCATCGCGCGCTCGCGGGGACGCCGAGCCGGCACGTCGGCGCGGACGCGTCGTAGCGCTCGACGAGGCCCGACTCGAGCCCGCACGACGGACAATCCGCGGGGAGCTCGACCTGCGCGGGAGCGGCCATACCTTCCTCATGTTACGCGCGAAATTCGCTCCGCGCGCAAACTCCGACACCCCGCGCCTGACGTGGGCTCAGCTCGGTAGACCTGCGCCCCGGTCTTCCTGCGCGAACCCGAGCAAGAGCTCGTTCACCTTCTCGGGCGCGACGTTCTGGACCCAGTGGGTCGCCTCCGGCAGGTGCACGACGCGCGCGTTCGGGACGAGCCGACGCGGCGGCTCGGCGAGCTCTTTGCCGAGGTAGCGATCGCGGTCGCCCCAAATGACGAGGACCGGTGCGTCGATCCGCCGGCTCTTCGGCGGGCGACCGGTGAACATGCGTCGGACCGCCGCGCGGTAGTAGTTCATGCCTCCCGTCAGCGCGCCCGGTACGCGGAGGGCGTCGACGTAGTTCTCGATCTCCTCGGCGTTCAGGCCGTCCGCGGCGAAGCCTTTTCGCAAGAGGACGAAGTCCTTGCGGGCGACCGTGCGCTCGGCGAGGCCCGAGAGCTGGATCGCGAAGATGTACCAGCTCTTCAGGAGCTGCGCCGGCCGCCGGAGCCCGAGGAGCATCTTCAGGGGGTGCGGGACGTTGAGGATGGCCAGGCGCGAGACCATCTCCGGATAGAGCTGCGCGAAGGTCCACGCGACGGCCGCCCCCCAATCGTGACCGACGACGATGGCCTTCGTGCGCCCGAGGGCGAGGATCAATCCGCGGACGTCGCGCGAGAGCTCGTCGATGTCGTAGGCGGCGACACTCGAAGGTTTGTCCGATTCGTTGTACCCGCGCATGTCGGGCGCGACCGCCCAGTAGCCGGCCTTCGCGAACGCCCGAAGCTGATGGCGCCACGACCACCAGAACTCCGGAAATCCGTGGATGAAGACGACGAGCGGCACGTCGTCCGGCACGCGCTCGGCGTCCTTCGCATCGACGGGGCGCGCCTCGGCGACGTGCAATTGGACGCCTCCGACGTCGACGCGACGGTGAAGAAACCCGTCCGCTCTCCGCTCTCCGCGGGATTCCACGTTCGTGTTCGCCGTTCCGAACGATGCCGTCATCGATCGCCTCCTCGGTGCGCTCCTCGAGCGGACGAACCATACTCCAGACCCGTGCCGAGCACGTACCGGCTTTTCGACGATCGGCTCAGCCTTCGACGGTGAGCGGCGGCACGTCGCTTGCGGCGCGGCGGACGCCGAGCGCGGCGAGCGAGCGTTCGGCGCGCGATCGCAAGAAGCTCCGCGTGTCACCCAGCATCGCCATCAGCTCCGGGATGAACCGCGGATCGTCGGGCGCGTTCTCCGCGACGACGGCCCGCACGTGGTGATGACCGGTGCGGAGCCCTTCGATGAGGACGGCGTTGCCCGCCGGTCGGTTGAACCGCGCGAGGGCCTGCACGAACGCCACGAGGTGGGCCGGCGCGTCGTCGTATTCGTAGGTCGACGTCGGTGGTTCGGCGAACAGGCGCGCCGTCGCCTCGGCGAGCGGCCCGACGGACGACGGATCGCCCTTGTCCGCCAGGTACGTCGCGACGTTGTGCCGGAACACACCGAGCGGATCGCGGAGCGCGTCGTGGAGCGCTTCGAGGCCGCCGCGACGCTCGAGATCTTCGAGGAGGAACGCGTAGTACTTGCGCGTCTTCGGCACGGGCCAACGCCACGTCGCGAACGCGCGTACGGCCTCTTCTCGGACGCGGTGGTCGTCGAGCGTCACGAAATAGCGGATGCCGTCGTGGTCGAGCGCGCTTTCCAGGGTGGCCCTCGCGTCGGCGCGAACGTCCGACGCGTTCGCCGCGTCGGTGCCCAGATCGGCGAACGCCCGCAGCGCCCAGAGCCGCCGCTTCGCCGTCTCTTCGCGTCGGAACGACGGCTCCCAGAGCGCGCGCTCGAACGCCTCGCCCAAAGCCTCGGGCGAAGGACCCGGGCGCGCCGTCGTCGCGATCTTCGCGAGGCCCGAGAGCCGCACCATCTCGGCGCCCGGCTCGAGCCCGCGGAGCGACGCGAGCACGTCCGCGGCGTGTTCGGCCGCCGTCGCGTGCCGCGCCCCGATTTCACCGACGGCCCAGACCACCTCGCAAGTGACCGCGACGTTCGGCGACGCGAGCAACCGCGTGAGCGCGTCGAGCGCCGGCAGGTGGGCGATGCGACCGAGCGCCCAGGCCGCCGTCGGCGCGATGGCGCGGTACTCCTGGCTCCGACCTTCGAGCACGGTCATCAGCGTCGCGCCCGCCTCTTCGTCCCGCAGGGTCCCGAGCGCGGCGGTGAGCTCGGCGACGAGGTCCGCGCGCGCGATGCCTTCGCGCCAGTTCGTCATCGGGCTCTCCGCGAGCAGGCGCCGGAGCGTCCCGGCGACGTGCCGATCGCCGATCGCCCCGAGCGCGCGGACGACGGCGGCGTCGAGGCGGCGCGCGTTGGGGCTCTCGCGGTCGAGGCCCAGCAGGCCCAAGAGGTGCGGCGCGATCGCCGTGTGGCCGAGCGCTCCGAGCATGTCGACGGCGTCGACGTCACCCTTCACCGCGCGCTCGACGAGGGACTCCGCGATGTCTGCGTCTCCGAGCTCCGAGAGCGCGAGGAGGGCCTCTTCGCGCCGTTGCACGTGGGGGTTCGCGCCGCGAGCGGCGTGGTCGACGGCGTCGACGATCCGCCGCGTGAGGGCGAGCCGCTCGACGGAGCTCACGGCCTTCGGCGGCGTCTTCTCCTTCTTTCGGAGCGTCCGCGTCCGCCGCGCGAGCAAGTCGGCGGCGAGCTTCGACGCCGGCCGCGCATCGCGGACGAGCGCCCGCGTCAACGTGGCGACGGCTTCCCGCACGAGGGCGTCGTCGGAGGCTTCGTGCGCGTGCGCGACGGCCGCGAACTCTTGCTCGTCGTAGCGGAAGAACGCCTCGACGAGCGGCCCCAAGGCGAGCCCCGCGACGCGCTCGGTGCGCGCCCGCGTGCCGATCGGTCGTCGCTCGGCGGTCGGCACGGCGAGGGGCCGGAGCCCGAGCTTCGCGATCGCGCGCGTGCGGGCGTTCGCGGATCCGCACAACAGATCGAGCACCGAGACCGCCCGCTCGAACGCCGCCCGCACGCCTTCCTGCTCGGCGACCCCGGGCGCCGGGAGCTCCGCCCGCGCGCGCTCGACGTCCGCCGCTCCTTCGTCGTCGCGCCGCGCGGTCTCTTCGAGCGCGCACACGAGCGCGAACGTGGGGATGCCCCGGCACACGACGTCGGGCGCGCTCGGGGCCTCGGGGCTCACGACGGCGACGACGTCGCGCACCGTGCTCGAAGGATCCCCGAACATGTGCACGAAGATCCGCCCGTCACGCGTCGTGCCGAACGGAACGCCCCCGGCGAGCCACGCGAGCAGCCGCGCCTTCGCGGCCTTCGTCCGCTGCGCGCCAGAGGTGAGCGCCGCGAACCCCTCCGCGCGCGTTCGTCGCATCGGGTGGAAGCTCCCGAGCGCCGCCCCTCCGACGATCGTCAAAAAGCGGACGAGATCGGCCGGCAACCGCACGGGGAAGATCGCCTCGCCTCCGGCGTGCGCCGGCCGTACGGATGCTTTCGCCCGCACACGCGACACGAACCCGCGAAAGCCTCGCGGAAAGAATCGCGAAGGCGCCGCGGTCGCTCGGAGCATCCAGCTCGGACCCACGTTGGGCATGAAGAATCGAAGAGAAGGACGCCTCGGTCAAGTCACGAGCCGCGTCGGCAGATGCGAGTGTTCGTTGTACGACACCACGCGCACCGACCCCGTGTCGCGGACGAACACGCGGGTGATCCCACAATGGTGGGTGGTCATTCGCATCCACTTCGCGATGGGGGCGCGGAGGGCACGGCAGAGCAGGTAGCGGATGAGGTTGCCGTGACACACGAGCAGCTCGGTCCGGTCCGTCCGGCTGATCCGGAAGAACTTGGCGTACGCGGCGTCGGCCCGCGAGCGGTCCTCGCGCCGCTCGGCTTCGGTCATCGCGTAGCCGTCGATCTTCGAATACATGCCTTCCCGAAGGACGCCGACGTGGCGGACCCGCGGCGCGTTAAGGTGAGCGGCGACGATGGCGGCGGTCTCCCTCGCGCGCGGGAGCGTGCTCGCCCAGATCGCGTGAATGGGCACGTTTTCGAGGTATTGGGCGGAATGAAGGGCTTGTTCGCGCCCGAGCGCCGTCAGCCTTCCGCCGTCGTCGGGCGCGTATTGACCATGACGCAAGAGCACGAGCGTGCGCGTTCCCACGAGCCCGAGTGTACCGAATCGGCGGTGGGGTACACGAACAATGCCGCCCGACGGACCGGATCCAGGCATCGGCCAGGGACTGTCGGCTTGCGGGCGTCGGCCCGGGCACGAACCCGCGCGTGGCTCAGGCCGCGCGGACGTCGATGAGGCGGAACGCGTCGACGTCCATGAGCCCCCGGTCCGTCAGCTTGAGGCTGGGGATGACGGGGAGGCTGAGGAACGCGAGCTGCAAGAACGGCTCGGGGAGCGCGCACCCGATGGCGCGACTCGCGGCGTGCAGGGCCTCGAGCGACCGCGTGACCGCGTCGGGCCCGGCGACGGACATGAGCCCGCCGAGCGGGAGCTCGAGCCGGGCGAGGACCTGACCACCCTTGACGACGACGAAGCCGCCGCCGCATTCGGCGAGCGCCGCGAGGGCGACGCGCATGTCGCTCGGCTCGCGTCCGACGACGCACAAGTTGTGGCTGTCGTGGCCGACGCTCGACGCGATGGCGCCGTCGAGCTCCCCGAAGCCGAGCACGTACCCGTTCGCCGGCTTCGTCCTGTGCCCGTAGCGCTCGAGCACCGAGAGCCTCCGCACGCCCGGCGCGTCGCTCCGGAGGACGTGCCGATCCGTCAAGATGCGCCCCTCGCGCACGCCGATGACGTGCACCATGCCCTCGGGCCCCTGCAGATCGGCGATCTCCGGTAGCGCCGCGCGGATGGTGTTGTCCGGCCGCATCGAAGGCGGCGACGGCCACGCGATCTCGGAGGCGAAGACGCCGCGCGAAACCACGTCGCGGATGGCGCAGGTCGCGACGTCGTCGAGGATCACGAGATCGGCGCGGTACCCGGGGGCGATCGCGCCGATGCGTACGCCCGATCGCGCCGGCCCCGCGAGCCCGTAGTGCCGCGCGACGCTCCACGATGCCGCACGGAACGCCACCTCTGGCGGGACCCCTTTGCGGAGGACGGAGCGCACCAAGAAATCGATGTGCCCCTCCCTCGCGATGTCGAGCGGGTTGCGGTCGTCGGTGCAGAACCCGAGGCTCGTCGACGTCGCGAGCGACAAGAGCGGCGCGAGCGCGTCGAGATCCTTGGCGACGCTGCCTTCGCGGATCCACACCGCGATCCCTTTGCGGAGCTTCTCCGCGGCCTCGCCGAGCTCCGAGCTCTCGTGGCAGCTCGTGATCCCCGCGCACGCATACGCCGACAACGCCTGTCCCCGGACGAGCGGCGCGTGCCCGTCGAGCGGCCGGCCGTCGAACGCCGCGATCTTGTCGAGCACGAGCGCGTCTCCCCCGAGCACGCCCGGCACGTTCATGATCTCCGCGAGGCCGAGC
>JBGAHN010000040.1:0-36300 GCA_044226145.1 Labilithrix sp.
GAGGCGTTCGCGCGCAAGTGCGCCGGCCCCGTTCGCTTCGTCGCGGTCGATCGCGCGGACGACGGCGGGCCGCCGCCCGGGCACATGGAGCTCGTCACGGGCACGCGCTCGCTCGCGACGATGAAGCGCGAGATCGCGGCCTTCGTGGCGTCGATCAGAACGTGAACGTGCCGATGATGGGCACGTGGTCGGAGAGCTCCGTGAAGGTGCCGCGCGGCTGACCGAACCTGTGGGTCCCCGCGAAGTCGAGCCACTTCAGGCCGGGGCCCGTGAAGACGTGGTCGAGGTGCATGCGGAGGTTCATGAAGCCGGCCGTCGGAAAATCGAGCAACGTCTGCTCGTCGAGCGACGCGGTCCGCGCGAACGCGTCGTCGAGGCCGTGATCGACGAGGGCGCGGTACACGGGCGAGCCGGGGAGCGCGTTGAAGTCGCCGACGACCACGAACCGGTCGCTCTTCTTCTCGCGCTCGATGAACGAGACCAGGTTCTTGGCCTCCTCGAGCTGGTTCGGTCCCCAGCCGAGGCGCCTCGATTCGACCCAGAATTCGCGCGAAAACGTCGTCGGGAGGCTCAGGTGGGTGTTGAAGATGTCGAGATCGGAGCCCGACTCGTGGACGACGCGCAGGTGCGCGCAGATGCGCGTCTGCTTGAGCCGCTTGACGGGGTGGATGCGGCGGCACGTGATGTCGTGCGGCTCCCCGCAGTTGTGGTGCGACACATGGAAATCGCGGTGCGCGATGACCGCGAGCCCCGTCGTGTAGATCGGCGTGACGTTCAGCCGGTAGGTGTGGGCGGGGAAGTAGTAGGCCTCGTAGGCGTCGCTCTTGCCGGCGCGCTCGAGGGCCATGTGGAGCTTGCCCATGAGGCGCACGAGCTGCGTTTCACCGCCCGGCGTCGGGTGCGCGAGGTTCGAGCGGAGCGACGTCGTCTCCACTTCCTGCAGGCAGATGACGTCCGCCAGCGGGTCGAGCGACGCGAGCGCCTGCGCGATGCGGTCCATCGCGCCCGCGGTGCTCGCGAGGCCGCGCGTGCCGTGACCGAAGTACCGAACGTTGTAGGTGACGATGCGGACCGGACGCATCGCGGCCGATCCTAGTCGAGTCTGGCCCCGCGGTGAAAGCCGAGCCGTGAAGATCGTGCCACGAGGTCATCCATGGGGGCACACGGGCGGCGGGCATCGCGTGGCGTGCGGGGGGGCATGTGGGCTCGTGGGCGCCGGACGTCCGCCTTCCGCGCAGGTGATGTACACTCCGTCCCCGTGAGCGCGACCGAAGAACGCCAGCGATGGTCCGCGGGGGTGCTCGTGACCCCCACGGTTCGTCTCGTCGCGCCGCTCGGAGCGGGCGGGATGGGCGCGGTGTGGGTCGCCGAGCACACGGGGCTCCGGACGAAGGTCGTCGTCAAATTCATGCACGACGAGCTCGACGGGAGCGAGAGCGCGCGTTCGCGGTTTTCGCGCGAGGCGACGGCGGCGGCGCAGACGGGAGCGAGAGCGCGCGTTCGCGGTTTTCGCGCGAGGCGACGGCGGCGGCGCAGATCAAGAGCCCCCACGTCGTGCAGATGCTCGATCACGGCGTGACCGACGACGGCGCGCCGTTCATCGTCATGGAGTACCTCGAGGGGCGGAACCTCGGCGAGGTGCTGCGGGACGAGGGCGCGCTCCCCGCGGAGGAGGTCGTCGCGATCGTCACGCAGGTCGCGCGGGCGCTGTCGCGCGTGCACGCCGCCGAGCTCCTGCACCGCGACGTCAAGCCGGAGAACATCTTCTTGTGCGACGGCGACGGCGAGACGTTCGTCAAGCTGCTCGACTTCGGCATCGTCAAGTCGAACCGCGACGCGCTCGACACGCAGACCAAGACAGGGCAGGTCGTCGGCACGCCGTTCTACATGAGCCCCGAGCAGATGATGGGGCAGAAGGAGATCGACGCGCGCAGCGATCTCTGGTCGCTCGGCGTCGTCGCCTACGAGTGCTTGACGGGCAAGCGGCCCTTCGACGGCCCGTCGTTCGGTGCGGTCGCGGTGAACATCGCCACCGGCGCCCCCATGCCGCCGTCGGAGGCGAGCCCCGCGATCCCCGTGACGGTCGACGCGTGGTTCCAACGCGCCTGCGCGCGCACGCCGACCGACCGCTTCGCGAGCGCGAAAGATCTCGCCGACGGTCTGCGCGATGCGTTCGGCAGCGCGATTTCGGCCCCTCTGAGCTCGGTCGCCGTGTCGTTCGACGAGTCCAAGCCGGAGCGCGCGCTCGCACCGACCGTCGCGGAGGGCGCGAACGCGGAGGGGACGAAATCGTCGTCATCGTCGTCGTTGGCGTCGTCGTCGGCGCGCGAGGCGATCGGGCTCGCGAAGACGGAGTTCGGTCTCGAGGGCGGCCTGTCCAAGACCGCTCGGCCGTCGTCGAAGGCCGGCGTGTTCGTCGCCGCGTTCTCGCTGGTCGTCGGAGCGGGCGGGGCGGTCTTCTTCTTGGCGAACCGAAATGCGGAGGGCGGGCGCGCGCCCGTCGCGAACCGCACGGCGCCGATCTCCACGGCGCGGACGAACGCGCCCTCGACCGCTCGGGGAGCCGCGCCGAAGGAGGCCACCGATCCGGCCTCCGACTCGTCACGCACGGCTTCGAACGAGGAGCGCTCGCAGGGCGCGTCGTCGCACGGCGATGGTCGCGCGACGTCTCCTTCGCGTTCGTCGTCGAAGGCCGCCACGTCGGATCTCGGCGATGCCGCGGTGGACGGATCGCCCGCGCCCGATGCGGGGGAGGCGGCCGCGGCGTCGCCGGACGCCGGTGCCTCGCCCTCGTCTTTGCCTTCGTCCTCGTCCACGGCCGCGGCGGCGGTGAAGCCATCCGAACCCGAGCCGTCGCCCGAAGCCCGTGACGCGGAAGCGCCCGAGACCCGTCGCGACGCGGCGACGAAGACGTGGTAGGTCTCCTGCGCTGCCATGTCCGACCGAATCGCCGTACGCGAGCTGCTCGAGAAAAAAGGACTCCTCGAAGACGACGTCGTCGCCATCAAGACGGACGGTCGCGTCGTCGACCTCCACCAGACGATCGCGCCCGAGGCAGCGTTCACGGTCGTCCGCGCGACGGATCCCGAGGGGCTCGACGTCGTCCGCCACTCGACCGCGCACGTCATGGCCGACGCCGTGCAGAAGCTCTTCCCCGGCACGAAGGTCACCATCGGCCCGGCGATCGAAGACGGCTTCTACTACGACTTCGACAAGCCGGGTTCGGGCTTCACCGACGACGATCTCGCGAAGATCGAAGCCACGATGCGCGAGGTCGTGAAGAAGAACACGCCGTTCCGCCGCGAGGTCGTCACCCGCGACCAGGCGATCGCGCTCTTCGAGAAGCTTGGCGAGACCTTCAAGGTCGAGATCATCCGCGCCATCCCGGAGGGCGAAGAGATCAGCCTCTACCGCCACGGCGAGGGCAAGGACGAATGGGTCGACGTGTGCGAGGGGCCGCACGTGCCGCGCACTGGCCTGCTCCGCGCCGTCAAGCTCACGAGCGTCGCCGGTGCGTACTGGCGCGGCGACGAGCGCAACCCGATGCTCCAGCGCATCTACGGCACGTCGTTCCCGAGCCAAGAGGCGCTCGACGAGCACCTCCGCCTGCTCGAAGAGGCGAAGCTCCGCGACCACCGGAAGCTCGGCAAGGAGCTCGACCTCTTCTTGTTCGACCCGATCTCGCCCGCGATGCCGTTCTTCCTGCCGCGTGGCGCGTTCATCTACAACAGCCTCGTCGGCTACGTGCGTGAGCTGTACTTCGAGAGCGGCTACGAAGAGGTCATCACGCCCCAGGCGTTCGATCCGAAGCTGTTCCGCACGAGCGGCCACCTCGGCAACTACAACGAGAACATGTACCGCCTCTGGACCGAGGATCTCCTCGAAGAGGTGACGAAGAAGGAAGGCGCGTCCGCCAAGGATCTCGCCAAGGAGCTCCAGCAGAGCGCCTTCGGCCTCAAGCCGATGAACTGCCCGAGCCACTGCGTGATCTTCGGCGCGCGCCGTCGGAGCTACCGCGAGCTGCCGTGGCGCGTCGCGGATTTCGGGCGCCTGCACCGCTACGAGCGCGGCGGCGTCGTGCACGGCCTGTCGCGCGTCCGCACGTTCTGCCAGGACGACGCGCACATCTTCTGCACGCGCGAGCAAGTCGCGGACGAAATCGAGAAATTCATCCGCCTGCTCTACGCCGTCTACCAGGCGTTCGCGTTCGAGCGCGTCGACGTCAAGCTTGCGCTCCGTCCCGAAAAGCGCATCGGCTCCGACGCCGATTGGGACATGAGCGAGGGCGCGCTCGCCGAAGGCCTCGAGCGCGCGGGGCTCGCCTTCGAGCGCGTGCCGGGCGAAGGCGCGTTCTACGGTCCGAAGATCGAGTTCCACGTCCAAGATGCGCTCAAGCGGAGCTGGCAGCTCGGCACGATCCAGTACGACCCGAACCTCCCCGAGTGCTTCGACCTCTCGTACATCGGCGAGGACGGCAAAGAGCACCGACCGGTCATGCTCCACCGCGCCGTGCTGGGCTCGCTCGAGCGCTTCATCAGCGTCTTCATCGAGCACTGCGCCGGCTATTTCCCGGCGTGGATCGCGCCCACGCAGGCGTCGATCCTCACGGTCAGCGCGAAGACCGACGAGTACGCCCACAAGGTCCGCGACGCCCTCAAGTCGCGCGGCCTGCGCGTCGACTGGGATCTGTCGTCCGACAAGCTCGGCGCGAAGATCCGGAACGCGCGCCTGACGCGTGTACCTTACATCCTCGTCGTGGGGCCGAAGGACGCCGAGGCAGGTACGGTCTCCGTTCGATCGCACGTCAAGGGTGAGCTCGGCGCGATGCCGCTCGCGCAGTTCGTCGATCTCCTGGCCTCCGAGAGCACGCCCCCGGGGCTCACGACGCGTTCGCGCGCGCTCGGCTGAGCCGCGACGTTCTCACGAAACGACGGCGATCGCTCCGGGAGCGGAGCGTCGGACACGAACCACGCGTTCGCTCCGTCGCGACGCTCGCTCAACCGCGACGTTTGCTCAACGCGGTGACGATGACGTCGGCTGTGAACGGCTTCTGGAAGAAGCCGTCCCACTGCCGGCTCGGCGCTTCGATCTCGAGCTCCTCGCGCCCCGACATGAGGAACCGCTTCATGGTGGGGCGGCGCACGGAGACGCGTTCGAGCAGCTCCGTGCCCAAGCCGAGCTCGAGCTCGTAGTCCGTGAGGACGGCGTCGAACTCGCCCGTCTCGAGGATCGAGAGCGCTTCGTCTTCGTCCTTCGCGCAGGCGACGTCGATGTCCGACTCGAGCGCGCGCGCGATGCAAGGCCTCAAATCGTCGTCGTCTTCGACGACGAGCAGCCGCGGACGGTGCGGCAACCTTCGAGCAGCTCCCATGAATGACCCCCTCTACCCATGCATTGTGCAATCAATCGATCGCCTCGTCCAATTGGACGAGCGCTTTTTTTGCGGGCAGGCGTGCCCTCGGGCGCGCTGCCGCGCCGAGCATGCATTCTGCACGTGATGGGTGCGACGCAGGGGTATGGCTTCGTGCGGCGTCGGGGCTTCGTTTCGTCCCGTTTTCGAGGGGTTTCTGCCCGATGTCGTCCTTCGGTGACGCTCGGGTGCAGAGGCCGTCTCGGCCATCACCCAGGGGCGTATCGAGCGGAGGGACCATGTGCGACGTCGGCGCCTCGGTTCGGTCGCGTGCCCGTCGTCCGTTCGGGGGGCTTCGCGGCCTCGGAGGCTCCCTTGACGATCGCCGAAGCTCGCTCTCTCATCGGAGAATGACGAACGTTCGCGGTGGGCTCGCGCTCTTGTGTGGGGCGGCGATCGGTTGGGGAATGGCCGCTTCGGCGTGCAGCGAGAATGCGGCCCAGGACCTCGATGCTCGCGACGCGGACGTCGGGACCGGGGCCGGCGTGGATGCGTCGGACGGGCACGATGCATCCGGGCCGCGTGACGCGTCCGACCCCGACGCCGCCGATCGCGATGCGTCCGAGGAGCCGGACGTGGACGGCGCCGTGGACGATGCGGGTGACGGTGGCTCCGACGCGTGCGTCACGGAGACGTCGTGCGTGCTGAGCGCGCTGCGGACGACGTCGTCGTGCGCGGACGCCGACGTCTCGCAGGCGTGCGACAAAGGGTGCACGGCCGCCGCTTGCAACACGAGCTGCGATGCGCCGACCGTCGTCGTCGATCAATCGGTGGCGAGCGACTTCACGACGATCGCTCCGTGGCAGAGCTTCGAAGTGGGAGCCACCGGCGTCCTGACCGAGCTCGCGACGCGCCCGAACGTTTATTCGGCGACCGACGACCCTTCGAACCTGACGCTCTCGATCTACGTCGGCGAAGGCGTCGGCGGTACGCGCATCCACCAGCAGGCGTACACGGTGGCCTCCGCCGGCGGCTCGCCGCTCCACGCGTTCGAGCTCACGCCGCCGGTCCCGTTGCAAGCGGGTCAGACGTACACGTGGGAGCTGCTCGGCGCGAAGGGCATCTATTACGGCACGGGCAATCCATACGCAGAGGGTCGCGCGAGCGCCGCGGAGGTCGACATGGTGTTCAAGGCCTCGTTCGCGGCTTGCCATTGAGGGTTGGACGCTCCCACGAGGAAGCCGTCCACGTCGGGCGCGCTTCCCCGGTGGGCGCGATCCGCGGGCGTCGTGGAGGGCCGTGCGCTAACGAAGTCCGACGGCGGTGAGGTTCGCGAGGACGCGGAAGAAGGCGACGTCGTCGGCGCGGAAGCCTTCGGCGGACGAGCGGCGATCCGCGTAGAGCATGCCGATGCGCGCGTGCGCGGTGTCGATGGGGGCGCCCATGGCGACGCGGATGCCTTCGTCGTCGGGAGGTGCGCGGCCGAGCAGCTCGTCGTTCGGCACGTCCGCGAAGGACGCGCTTCCGCGGTCGAGGACCCACGCGACGACGCGGCGGTCGTAAGGAGGTCGCGCCGGGATGGGCGAAGGCCACGCGCGATGCGGCCGAGGCGCTCCGTCGGTGCCGCGAAGGAGGAGCACGGCGACGTCCGCTTCGACGGCCTGGGCACCGAGCGCGACGATTTCGTCGAGCAGGCGATCGACCGGGATGCCCGAAGCGAGGAGCTCGCTCGCGCGAAGGAGCGCGAAGAGCTTGCTCTCGTGGCGGGGCGAGCTTTCGCCGGCGCCGGCCGCGTGCGAGGTCGACCGTACCGTCCGCGAGACCTTCGTCGGCCCGGCGGCCAGGTTCGGCAGCGCGAGGGGGGAGGGGAGCGTGTGGGCGAGGGGCGGGTGTGGCGCTGGCTCGGCCGTGCGGCGGACCAGGAAGGGAACGTCGCCGCAGCGGAACGCGTCGCCGACCACCAGCTCGCAGCTCTCGACCCGCTCGCCGTCGAAGAAAATGCCGTTCTTGCTGCCGAGATCGCGGACGCGCAGGACGGTCCCGTCGCATTCGATCTGGGCGTGCCTGCGAGATAAACTCTTGTGGATACAGAAGATTTCGTTGTCCGCCGTGCGGCCGAGCGTCACCACGCCGACCGGCAAGGCGAAGGCCTCCTCCCCTTCCGTGCCGGGATTCATGACCAGCGACAGCACGGGATCAGGCTACCACCAGGCCATCCTTTTCCGGCGAAATCCGTGCCGCCGGGGTTGACCGTTCCCCCGCTCCCGGGGAGACTGCCGCCTCACTCGGCATCCGTCGAGGTCCAAGGAGGTTACGTTCCACTCATGTCGATGGGTCGCCCCCGTTTCGATCCGCGCCAGCCGCAGCGCCAGTTCCAAATCCGAGTCAACCACCGCATCCGCGTGCCGGAAGTGCGCGTCATCGACGCGAACGGCGAGATGCTCGGTGTGCTCTCGACGCACGAGGCGCTCCGGCGTGCACAGGAGCAAGGGCTCGACCTCGTCGAGGTGAACCCGAAGGCCGATCCGCCGGTCTGCAAGATTCTCGACTTCGGAAAGTACAAGTACGAAGAGAAGAAGAAGGCGGGCGAGGCGAAGCGCAAGCAGACGGTCGTGCAGATCAAAGAGATCAAGCTGCGACCGAAGACCGACGACCACGACATCGCGTTCAAGACGAACGCGGCGCGCCGCTTCCTCGAGGCCGGTCACAAGGTCAAGTTCACCGTGCGCTTCCGCGGCCGCGAGATCACGCACCCCGAGAAGGCGCAGGAGCAGCTCACGCTCCTCATCCAGGGGATCGAAGACATCGCGAACGTCGAGACGCGCGCCATGATGGAGGCGCGTGCGATGAGCGTGCTCGTCGCGCCGAAGCCGACGATCATGCAGAAGGTCGCGGCGCTCAAGGCCCAGCGCGAGAAGGACCGTCAGCTGGCCGAGCGCGAGGGTCGCGAGCTGCCGCCCGAGCCCGAGTCGCTCCCGGACGTCGAAGACGACGACGACGAGGACGACGACGACTGAGCATCGCTACGCGGTGCGCCGTGACGAAGGAGGCCGGGTCCGTCGACTCGGCCTTTTTCGTGTCCGGACATCGCCGACGTCTCGTCGAAGGCGCCCACGCGCGCCTTGCCTTGCGCCCTCATCCGCGCGAAAAAGGCTGCATCATGCAGCGTCGCCTTCGGATCGGTTCCGCCGTCGTCCTCGCGCTGTCGCTCGTCGCGACGAACGCCTCGGCCGCGCTCACGTCGAGCGAGAAGGGGCAGATCCGCGATTTCGTCGCGGCCGGCCTGCCCTCGAACGCGCCGAAGATCCGTTCGCTCGTCGCGCGGACCGATCTCGGCGCCGACGAGTCCGCGGAGGTGCTCTCGTACGCGCTCGCGCCCGTGTCGTTCGACGACGCGCGCAGGGCGTTGGTGACGGCGCTCGTGTTCGGGGACGCGTCGACGGCGTCGCGTCCGGTGGTCGTGCAGGCCGTGGTCAAGGGCCTCTTGGCGCGCGCCGACGGCGTCTTCCAGCGAGCGGGTTCGGGGGTCGACAGGGACGCGCGCGCGAACGAGGAGCTCGGGCGCATCTACGCGTTCCTCGGCGGCGAAATCGCGAACGCGGGCAAGCCGACCGAAACGATGCATGATGCAAACATCGGCATCCCGCCGGCGACCTACGAAGAGTGCGCGAAGGCGCTGCGAGCGCACCTCGATCGCCACGCCTCGTGGCTCAAAGGAGCGGGCTCCGTCACGGCGCTCGCGGCGCGGACCCGGGCGCAGGCGCAGGCGGCCTACGTCGACATGCTCCCCGACGGCCTCACGCGCTTCGTCGACGCGGCCGATCGCTTGGGACTCCAGGGGGCGCGGCGAAAGCTGCTCGCGGAGAGCCACGTTCTGCTCGCGGACGACGGCGCGCTCACCGACGCGCACGTCGACCAGGTCCGTCAGCTCTTCGACCACGTCGGGGGATCGCGGCTCGGCGTCGAGGTCGTCCGCGTGACGGACGCGCCGACGCCGATTCGCGCGCGCGGGCTCGTGCTCTACGCGAAGGCGAAGTCCCCGAGCCCGTTCGCGGACGCGCGGTCGTACGACCCCGCGATCGGAGGGATCGCCGTCGCGCTCGCCGACGCCGTCGCGTCGCGCGCGTTGCAGGCCAAACCGGAGCTCCGCGCGCTCGTCGAGCGTGACGCGGTCGCCGCTCGGAGCGCTTCGGCCCTCCTCGGGACGCCGTCGTCACCTTCGAGCGACGCCGTGCTCGGCGCGGCGATCCATCTCCTCGTCACCGACGCCGATCGCGCGATCGATCGGGCGTTCGACCGTTGGCTCGACGGCAAGAAGGAGAGCGCGGCGCTGCTCTCGGACGCCGTCGGCGCGCTCGACGAGCAAGGCGCGACCGTGCTCAAGGCCGTGCAGCGCGCGCCCGAAGGATACGCGACGGCGTTCACGTCGGGCGCGCACGCGTGGGCCTTCGATCGAAGCGGCGACGACCACGCCGTCACGCGCGTCACGCGCGACGGCAAACCGCTGACGCGGGTGCAGCTTCCTTCCACGAAGAAGGAGCCGAAGCCGGAAGCGACGAAGCCGGAAGCCGCGAAACCCGAAGCGACGAAGCCCGAAGCGACGAAGCCCGAAGCCGCGAAGCCCGAAGCAACGAAACCCGAAGCGACGAAGCCCGCGGCGCCGGCCGTCAAGGCCTCGGCCGCCAAGCCCGCCGAGCGATAGCCGTTCCGCTCAAATCCTTTGGCGAACGGCGGGCGTTCGGCACGCCTCGATCACGAGGTTCGACGCCGCCTCCAACGTCGGCTTCGACGGGAACCGCGGATCGGAAGCCAAGGGGTCCTGGCGCAAGATCGCGTTGCGGACCGCGCGGAGCGCGCGCACGGCGTGGGTCGCTGCCGGCGGGAGCTTCGCCTTCCAATACGTCACGTTCAGCCGATCGCGGGTGTCTTGCTCCTTCATGGTTCGAACCAGCGGAGCGAGCGCGCGCGCCGTCGTCGCCTCCGCCGTCGCTCGATCCACTCCGGCGACGCCGACGAGCGCGTCCGTCGCGATGCGTTCGAGCTTGGCCAACGCCGGCTCGCTCGCTTCGTAGCCCGAGAGCTTCCGGCGTCCGTCGATCGTCGGATCGAACTGCCTCGCCAGACACCACGCGTCGAGCATGACGACCTTGCCGTGGATGGGTTGGAGGAGGGTCATCAGGCGCTCGAACATCTCGGGATCGAGCTCCGCGGCGATGGCCTCGGAGACGACGCTCTCGAGGATCCGTGTTCGCTGGACGGCGTACCACCCCGTCGTCGCCCACGCGCCTCGCCCTAGCTCGTTCAATCGTTCGACCGCGGTCTCGTGCTCCATCCAGCGAGCGACCGGATTGGACGGGCGGTGGTCGATCCGCCGGACCGGGCCGAACGGAACGTATCCGTCGAGCTCGAAGCGCAGCGTGTGCCCGTACACCACGCCGCATTCGGGGTGCCGCTCCAGGTAGTCGACGCCGGTGCGTTCCCACGAGGGCCAATAGAAGTCGTCGTCGGCCATCAGCAGCACGTAAGGCGTGCGCACCTTCTTCACCGCGTCGGCGATCCTCGCGCAGAAGGGCGTCTCCATCGGGTGGTGAAGGATCTCGAGCGGAAATCCGACCTCGATCCCGGCCAGCCGCGCCTTCAGTTCGGCGAACCGCTGCTCGTCGCTCCCGTCGGCGAGGAGGATGGGCGCGTGGAATCTATCGGCATAGTACGCGATCGCCCGCGCGACGAACTCGGGCCGGTTCCGCGTGTGCAAGATCCCGGTGATCATGAGACGCGATGCGGTGCGCGCGACGCCCGCTCTCCGTTCATCGGACCCTCTTGAGATAGCCGTTCGGCGCGACGCTCAAGAGGAGCTTGTGATCGATTCGCTGGTCGATTTCGAATTCCGGGTGCGTCTTCAGGTATTCCCGAATGGCCGTCTTTGGATTGTCGCCGCGCGCCCAGGGGCGATTCGCGGAGAGCTCGTCGGGCATGTCCTCGATGACCGTGTCGAAGACCACACAATAACTCCCGACGGAGGTGAGCGGCGCATACGTCTCGAGCTCCGCGAGGACGTGCGCGTGGGTGTGATGGCTGTCGAGCGACACCAAGACACGCCGCCTCCCTGCCACTTCCGCTTTGACACGTGCCACGACGTCCGGCGCGATGCTGGAGCCTTCGATCATCCGAATACGCTTCGCCAAGGGGTGCGCTTCGATCGCGGCGCGGTTGTGAGCGCGGATGTCGACGTCGATCCCGAGCACGAACGCGTCTTTGGGGCCGCCGCAAGCTGCGTTCAACTCCAGCATCGACGCATGAAAGATCAGCGAACCACCGCGCGCGATGCCGGTCTCGAGGATCAGGTCCGGCTGCACCGACCAAAGGATCTCCTGCATCGCCACGACGTCTTGCGGATATTGGATGATGGGCCGGCCGAGCCACTGGAAATGGTACGAATACTTCTTTGCATTGGCCGCGTCGAACCACGCTCGCGATGCGCGCGCGAGCTCCGGATCGGCTCCTTGAGTCGCGATTTCTTCGTCGCATTCCCGAAGGAATTTTTCGTGTTCGCTCATCGGTCTTTCATCCGTTCGAGTCGTGTGTCGCGCGGACGATTCGCGCTGGGTTTCCGAACGCCACGACGCCCGCGGGCAGATCCCGCGTGACCACCGCGCCCGCGCCGACGATCGTGCCTTCGCCGATCGTGACGCGTGGGAGCACGATCGCGCCGGCCCCGATCGTCGCTCCGTCGCCGATCGTGACGCAGCCGCATAGCGTGGCCCCGGGGGCGAGGTGGACGCCGCGCCCGACCGAGCATTCGTGATCGATCGCGGCGCGATGGTTGACGATGCAGCCCTCGCCGACGGACGCCGCCGCGGCGACCACGGCGAGCGCGAAGATCTGCGTGCCCGCCCCGAGCGATGCCGTTCGTGAGACGTCCGCTCGAGGATGGACGAGCGCCTCCGCGACGGGGATCCCGTGTGCGCGAAAGAGGTCGTGAATGGCGAGCCGATCGCGCCCCCGCGCTCCGCCGATGGCGGCGAGCCCCACCACGCCGTCGATGCCGTCGGTGCGAGCCGTGCGCGCACACCACGCGTCGAAGCCCTCCCGACCGTAGAACAAAGGAACACCTTCGAGCGCCGCGTGCGTGCTCGGATCGTTGTCGAAGAGCGCGATGACTTCTCCGCCGCGAAGAGCGACGAGCTCACCGAGCACCTTCGCGTGACCGGCGCTGCCCCAAAGGACGTAGCGCGTCGTGTTAGCCATCGATGCACCGTCGCAAGACGTCGATCACCCGATCTTGTTCGTCGGGCCGGATGTCGTGAAAACTCGGCAGATTGATGGCGCGCGACGGCAAGCTCCAAGCCGTCCGATTGCCGGGGCAGTCGGTGAACATCGGGAGACTCGACAGCGGATGGAAGAACACACGCGCGTCGACGTTCTCTTCGGCGAAGGCCATTTGCAGCCGTTCGCGGCTCACGGCCGTGCATTCGTCGAAGACGACCGTCGGCATCCACACACCGTTGACCGTACCGAGGGGCTCCGGGTTCATCGATGGTCCGTCGATTCCCCTCAACCCGTCACGGTAATACTCGAAAATGGCTCGCTTTCGCGCGATCAACTCCTCGATTCGCTCGATTTGAGCGCAGCCGATGGCGGCTTGGATGTTCGATATCTTGTATTTGAACCCGACCATGTCGGGCCAAAATTGCTTGGTTTGTCCGCGCGCGCGGCCGTGATTGGAGAGGGTGAGCACCTTTTCGTGGAGCGCGGGATCGTTCGTCACGAACATCCCGCCTTCGCCCGTCGTCACGGTCTTCGTACCGTGGAACGAAAACGCGCCGAAGGTCCCCATGCTCCCCGCCCGTTTGCCATGGTATTGCGAACCGATCGCCTCGGCCGCGTCTTCGATGATCGGTAGTCCATGGCGCTCCCCGACGTCCAGCAGCCGATCCATCTCGCAAAGGTTTCCGTAGAGATGGACCGCGACGATGGCTTTGGTGCGCTCGGTGATGGCCGCCTCCGCCCGCGCCGGATCGATGCACCAACTGTCCGGCAAGACGTCCACGAACACGGGCGTCGCGCCGAGGTGCACGATGGGCGCGGCGGTCGCGATCCAATTCGTATCCGCCAAGACGACCTCGTCGCCCGGGCCGACGCCGAGCGCCGCGAGGCCGAGGTGCAACGCGCCGGTGCCGCTCGAGGTGGCGATGGCGTGCTCCACGCCCAGGTGGGCCCCGAAGGCTCGCTCGAAGCGACCGACGTACTCGTAGCAGCGCTCGCCCCAACCGTTCCGCGCAGCGTCCGTCGCGTAGGCGACTTCCCGTTCGGTGATCGAAGGCTTCGTGTAGGGGATGCGCGGTTTCATGCGAGCTCGTCAACGCGGACGTGGGGAAAGGTCGGCAGGAAAGTCCGCGAACGACGCGTCCCGATCGGAGACGATGGGAGGCTCGATGGGCCATTCGATCGCGAACGCCGGATCGTTCCATCGGACGCCCTCGGCGCTGTCGGAGACGTACCGTTCACCCATCCAATACATGATCTCCGAATCGTCCTCGAGCGTCTGGAATCCGTGCGCGATCCCCTCTGGAAGGTAGAGGGCGCGTCGGTTCTCGGCCGACAGCCCCACCGCCGTCCAACGTCGGAAGGTCGGCGACGACTCGCGCAGATCGAGCGCGACGTCGTAGATCCTTCCACGCGTGACGCGCACGATCTTGGGCTCGCCGAACGGGGCGCGCTGGTAGTGCATGCCTCGCAAGGTGCCGCGGCGCGCGTTCCAAGAGATGTTCGCCTGCGGAAACGTGGAGCAGAGCCCGCGCGCCGCGAACTCCTCGGAGCAGAAGGCGCGCGCGAAGAACCCCCGCTCGTCGGTCTTCGGTTCGAGGTCGACGACGAGCACGCCGGCGAGCGCCGTCTCGGTGAATTTCACGGGAGCACCCGCAACTCGGGGATCGGCGTCACGAATCGACCTCCCCATTCACGAACGTACGCGTGCTGTTCGAGGATTTCGTCGCGGAGGTTCCACGGCAGGATGAACACGTAGTCCGGTCGCGCTTCTCTCAATCTCTCGACACCGAACACGGGAATACGTGTCCCCGGGAGGAGGAGCCCTTGCTTGTGCGGACTCCGGTCGACCGTGAAGGGGAGCCAGTCGGATCCGACTCCCAGGTAGTTGAGCAACGTGTTCCCTTTGGCCGGCGCGCCATAACCGACGACGCGCTTCCCGGCGTCGGCGGCGTCCAGGAAGAAGCGGAGGATCTCGCGTTTGGACGCCGCCACCTTCTTCGCGAACGCCCGGTACGTCGAGACGTCTCCGAGCTTCGCTTGGGCCTCTTTGGCGCGGACCGCGACGACGCGATCGCTCGGAACCGTTCGCCGCGACGCGTGCGCGAGGTGGATGCGCAGCGAGCCACCGTGCGTGGGGAGCTCGTCGACGTCCACGACGGAGAGGCCGTGTTCTTCGACGATTCGCTCGGCCGCGAGGAGGGACAAATAGGAAAAATGCTCGTGGTAAATCGTGTCGTATTGGTTTTCGGCGATGAGCCGTTCGAGGTGGGGAAATTCGAACGTCGCCGTGCCCTCCGGTTTCAGGAGGAGTCGGACTCCCTCGACGAAATCATGGATGTCGGGGACGTGCGCGAGGACGTTGTTGCCGACGACGAGATCGGCGGACTTGCCGGCCGCCACGAGCTCACGAGCGAGCGAGGCGCCGAAAAAGCGCGGGATCGTCTCGATGCCCCGTTCCATGGCCACGCGGGCGACGTTCTTCGCGGGCTCGATTCCGAGCGAGGGGATTCCCTTTTTTACGAAATGCCCGAGGAGATATCCGTCGTTGCTCGCGATTTCGACGACCTGGCTCGTCGACGAGAGGCCGAATCGCGCGATCGCTTCGTCGGCATACCTGCGCGCGTGCTCGAGCCACGCGTCGGAATACGAAGAAAAGTAGACGTAATCTCCGAAGATGGCTTCGGGAGATTCGAAGGCCTGGAGCTGGACGAGGAAGCACCCCGCGCAGACGAACGCGTGGAGCGGATGGAACTTCTCCGCCTCCATCGCGCGCTCCGGCGAAACGAACGCGTTCGAAAGCGGCGACGTGCCGAGATCGCAGAACGACTCCGAGAGAGGCCGTCCGCAAGAACGACAGGGCCGTTCAGGCGCCGCGGAGCGGGAAGTCATGGATTTGCCTCAGCGTGAGCTCGAGGGCGCCTTCGCCCGCGAAGAATGCCCGGTACCAATTCGTGGTCCACGCGATGGACGTCGCGAGATCGAGGCGCGGCGACCAGCCGAGGAGCGCGCGCGCCTTCGACGAATCGAGGCTCAGCGTGCGCGCCTCGTGCACGTCCGCGGAGGCCTCGTCGACCTCGAAGCGCGCGCCTTCGCCCCAGGCGTGTGCGACCCGTTCGACCACCTGTCCGACCGAGGCGTTCGTGGAGGGATCGGGCCCGAAGTTCCAGGCTCCGACGGCGCGTTCGGGATCTTCGACGAGCCTCTCGGCGAGCGACAGATAGCCCGACAGAGAGTCGAGGACGTGCTGCCAAGGACGCGTGAACGTGGGGTGGCGCACGCGCAGCGTCCGGTCCGAAGAGAACGCGCGCATCGCGTCGGGCAAGAGGCGGTCGACGGCCCAATCCCCACCGCCGATGACGTTGCCCGCGCGCGCCGTCGCGATCGCCGCGCCATGCCCTCGCGCCCCGAAGAAGCTCCGGCGGTAGCTGTCCACCGCGAGCTCGCTGCACGCCTTGCTGCCCGCGTACGGATCGTGACCGCCGAGCCGATCGTCTTCGCGGTACGGCCTCGCCCCGTCGTGGTTCTCGTAGCACTTGTCGGTCGTGACGATCACGGCGGCGCGGACGCTCGGCGTGTGGCGAATGGCTTCGAGGACGTTCACCGTCCCCATGACGTTCGTGGCGAAGGTGGAGGCGGGATCTTCGTATCCGGCGCGCACGAGCGGTTGCGCCGCGAGATGGAAGACGATCTCGGGCGCCGCCCTCCGGAGCGCTTCTCCGACGCTCCGCGCGTCTCGCACGTCCGCGAAGGTGCTCGACGCCATGCGCGAGCCCACGCGCGCGGCCTCGAACAAGCTCGGGGTCGTCGACGGCTCCAGCGCGAGCCCGTGGACCTCCGCGCCGAGCTGCGAGAGCCAGAGGCAAAGCCACCCGCCCTTGAAGCCCGTGTGCCCCGTGACGTAGACACGACGCCGCGCCCAGAACTCGGGCGTCACCGTCACCGCCAGACCTTCCACGGCGCTTTGCCCGAGGTCCACATCTCGTCGAGCACCATGCGATCCCGGAGCGTATCCATCGCTTGCCAGAATCCGTAATGGCGATGCGCGGAGAGCTGCCCGTCCCGCGCGAGGCGCTCGAGCGGCGCTGCCTCCCACGCGGTCGAATCGCCGTCGATGTAATCAAGCGCTTTTGGATTCACGACGAAGAAGCCGCCGTTGATCAGGTCCTCTTCGGTGCCGACCTTCTCTCGAAACGACGTCACCCGATTCCCTTGGAGCTCCAGGACGCCCCAGCGCGCCGGCGGACGAACGGCCGTCACGGTCACGAGCGTGCCTTGCGATTCGTGGAACCTGTGGAGCGCCCCGAGATCGACGTCCGCGAGGCCGTCGCCATAGGTCATGAAGAAGGGCGCGTCTTCCACGTAGCGAGCGATGCGCTTGAGGCGGCCGCCGGTCATGGTCTTGTCGCCCGTGTCGACCAGCGTGACCTTCCAGGGCTCCGCCTCTCGGCGATGCACGGTCTCCATGCCCGTCGCGATGTCGAAGGTGATGTCCGACGTGTGCAACGCGTAATTCGAAAAGAACTCTTTGAGCACGTAGCCGCGGTATCCGCAGCACACGATGAAGTCTCGGACGCCTTGCGCCGAGAAGATGTTCATGATGTGCCAGATGATCGGGCGACCGCCGATTTCGACCATCGGCTTCGGAATGGCGCGCGTCTCTTCGCTGAGGCGTGTGCCGAACCCACCCGCGAGAATGACCGCTTTCATGGGATTCACGTGGAAATTACGGCCAAAATCTACAGGGCGGGTCGCGCTCGGTCAAGCGAGGTGGCTCCGGCCCTCATGGGCCGATCGGGTCGGTGGGGTCCGTCGCATCGTGTCGAGCTCGAGGATCGCGTCGGCGTGGAGGAGCATGCCTTCGCGATGGGAGACGAGGATGATCGTGCACGTGCCGTGGATCTTCTCGAGGGATTCGGCGACCGATCGTTCGGTGTCCGCGTCGAGGTTCGCCGAGACCTCGTCGAGCACCAAGAGGTGCGGCCGGTTCAGCAAGGCGCGCGCGAGACAGAGCCGTTGCTTCTGACCGGCGGAGAGCCCCGAGCCGTCCTCGGCGATCGGGTAGTCCAGGCGACCTGGGAGCCCTTCGATCACCTCTCGCAAGTGCACGTCGGAGAGCGCGTCCCAGAGATCTCCTTCGTCGGCCTTCGCCGATAGCCCGTACCGGAGGTTTTCTCGGATCGATCCGGCGACGAGGAACGCCTCCGCGCCGACGTAGCCGACGCGCGTGGAAGGATCGGCGAAGAACTCCGCCGGCGATCGCCCTTCGATGAGGATCTCTCCTTTCGTCGGCTCGAAGAGGCCGAGGAGGAGGCCGAGCAGCGTACTCTTGCCGCACCCGCTCGGTCCGACGACGGCGAATTGGGATCCCGCGTCGATGGTCAGAGAGAGGTCGTTCAGGACGTTCGAAGACGTCCCTGCGTAACCGAAGGTGAGCCCGCGCACCTCGATGCTCGGTGGTTCGCCACCAGAGGAGAGGATCCGATCCATCCGGTCGTCCGACGCCGCGCCGACCGTCGTGGCTTCTTCGATTTCCTCGGGGCGAAAAGAGGCGACGTAGTCGAGGCAATCGTCGAACGCCGCCCCGTTCGCGTTGCACACCGCGAACGAATGGACGCCCGCGGAGATGCTCTGAACGAAGCGAACGAAGAGGTACAAGAAGGACACCAGCGTCATGCTCGGCGTGTGGACCAAACGCTGGCTCGTCGCGACGATCAAGAGGATGAGCAAGACGCCCGCGAACGGCGTCATCGCCGAGGCGAAATTGCCAATGTAGTGGGCGCGTACGAGGTAATTCGAATAGGTGTCGATCGATCGGGCGAGTCGACCGTGTTCGATCTTCTCCGTGCGCAACGCGCGGACGAGGGGCGTGTTGCGCGCGACGCGTTCGATGCCGGAGGTGAGCACGCGCAGCTCGGCCGGGACACGGGCGACGATCCTGCGGGTGATCTGGTTCAAGCGCAAGACGAGGAGCCCCACGATCCCGAGACCGACGAGCGCGACGAGCGTCTCGGTGCGGGCCGTCACGAACATGATCCCGGCGAGCGCGAGCGCTTGGATCGCCGACGAGATCGACACCGAGCTCGCGTACGCGAACTGCGAAGCCTTGTTCGCGAGATCGCCGATGCGGGCGTTCAACGCCGCCGCGGGCACGAAGGCCTTCGATCGATGCAGGAGCATCTCCCAGATCGCGATGCGGCGCAGGCGCGCGACGATCATCTCCATGGCGACGTTGCCGCCCTGGTTGACGAGGAAGAGCGCCATGGAGCGTCCCACCGCGAGCAGGCAAAGCCCGACGGCGAGCCCCGCGGGCGACGGCGCGTGCGCGAAGAACGCCGGCCGCTGCACGTCTTGGCCGAGGAGCCCCAACGTCTCGAGAAAAAATTGGAGGCAGACCGAGATCCCGAGCTCGACGAACGCGAGGGCCAACGACGCCACGACGGTCACGGAGAGCCACGCGACGGCGCGAGGGCCGAAGGTCGCGAAGGCCCTCGAAAGGCCGCGTTTCGAAGCTGTTTGGGGCGCCCTCACGGACTCGATCGCTCGTGCCTGGAATGGTTCGTTTCGTGCCGGTGACGATCGACCGGAGTCGACGATCGACGTTGGTTTGCCGGAGAAGGATTCGAGGTCGACGACGATCTCTCGGCCAGAGCGCTTGGCTATCGTGGAAGATCCGCGTTAAGCTCGCCGGCACTTCGAGTGACGCACGTTGTCATGGCGTGCATGGATCTTAGATAGAGGCGACCTCACATGAACTTTTTGCGCAACCATTTCTTTCGTCGTACCGCACCCCTCACCCTCGTCACGAGCCTCGGCTCGCTCGCCGTCGCCGGCTCGGCGCACGCGGCGCTGACGGAGCGCCTCTTCGATGCCTACCACGGAGGCGTCGTCTCCGACGGATGGGGTGGCGTCAGCGGCCCGACGACCTTCGCGTCGGGGACCCTTCAGATTCAGCTCCCGAAGGGGGCGACCGTCCGCAAGGCGTGGCTCGTGTCGAACGTGCACCGCCCCGCGGAAGCGGCCAACGGCACCGTCCCGGCGGGCCCCGCGGGCAATCCGCGCATCGTCATCCTCGGCTCGGGCACGGCCGCGACGACGACGCTCGAAGGCGCGGGCGACTCGTCCTCTCCGACGACCGACAGCGGCTTCTTCACGACGTTCGTGACGGACGTGACGACCCTCGTCAAGCCGCTCCTCGAGACGGTGGACGGCGCGGCGCCCGGTGGCGTCGTCAGCGTCCCGATCAAGGAGCGCGGCGACGGCGACACGCCCAACCTCAAGAACCCGGATCCCGGCATCCTCGGGCACACGCTCGTCGTCGCCTACGATCTCGAGAGCGCGCCGCTCCGTTCGGTGACGGTGCTCGCGGGCTCGGAGACGTCGGGCGGTGGCGGCGTCGCCAACCTGAAGTTCAAGGCGCCCGTCGCCAACATCTGCGACCCCGGCTCGCCGCTCGCGGAGCCCTTCGTCATGGCCGCTTCGATCGGGTTCGAGCTGAACGTCAGCGAAGAGAAGAACTCGATCTACGTCAACAACCAGTTGGTCAGCAAAACGGCCGGCGGCGCCGACGACGGCGTGTGGCCGCAAGACCAGAACGTCTACACCGCGCTCTGGACGGCGGGCTCCTTCGGTGCCTCGGATACGAGCATCGCGATCGGCCTGAAGGGCGACAGCATCACCGGGTTGCCGGCGCTTCCTCGTCTCGACGACGAGCTCTACAGCATGCAGCCGTACATCCCCAACGGCGCCACGACGGCGACGTACAAGTTCGAAGCGTCCGGGGTGCCCTCTCAAACGCTCGCTTCGCTCGTGTTCCAGGCGCTCGCCCAAGAGAAGCCGAACGACGCGGACGGTGACGGCGTGCCCGACGACGTCGAAAAGTGCGTCGACACCGACGGCGACGGCGTGCCCGACTACCTCGATACCGACAGCGACAACGACTGCATCCCGGACAGCTCGCCGCTCGAGACGGGGGCCGCGCGAACGTCGGCGTCGCTCCCCGCGGGCGATCACTGCAACGCCGCGACGACGTGCGTCGTCGAAGGCACGATCGGCGTGTGCCGTGGAGCGAACGGCTGCACGGGTGACTTCGGCACGGGGGGAGCTCGCCCGTGTCCGGCGGAGACGCCGGAGTGCTCGACGACGGGCAGCACGGCGGGGCAGTGTTTGCCCGGCGAAGAACCCGGCGATGCCGGCGTGGACGGCGGCGTCGACGCGGGAGATGCGGGCCCGGATGAAGACGACGGCGGACCGGGAGCTCGGGACGCCGGCTCGAACGGAAACGACGCGGGAGCGACGCCGACCAATGCCGATGAGTTCCTCGGGGGCGGCGGGATCGAGTGCTCGACGTCGCCGGGCAGGGCGGGAGCCGTCGGTGTCGCCGGAGCGCTCGGCCTCCTCGGCGCCGTGGCGATGTTCCGCTCGCGTCGTCGCCGCCGCGAATAGCGACATCTCTCCCCTCCGTTGCGGTGGGCGTCGCGTCTCGACCTCCGACGGTCCGAGGCGCGGCGCTCGTTCCGCGACGACGCACGACATCTGCGCGCAAGATTCGCTACCATCGGCCGCGACCTTGAGCCGACTCCGCATCGTCCATTTGATCACGGCAGCGTCTCCCGTCGCGGGCGCCGAGAAGATGCTGCTCGACATCGCGCGCGCGGGTCACACCGTCGGTTGGGAATCGTTCGTTTGCACGTTGACGGCACGCGGGCGCCTCCACGACGAGCTCGAGTCCTCGGGCATCCCCGCGCGAGCGTTCGACGTTCGATCGTACGGGACGGCCCTGCGCGCCCTCGCGTCGATGAGCCTCGAGCTCTCCAAGATCCGACCGCACGTCCTCCATACCCATTTGTTCCACGCATCGGTCATCGGAGCGGTGGTCGCCCAGACCCGCCCGAGGATGGGTTTGGTGCAGACCCGTCACTACGCCAACTACGTCTCCCGTTTTCGTCCGCGACGGCTCGCGCTCGACGGCTGGGCGGCCCGCCGCGCCGATCGCATCATCGCGGTCAGCGAGGCCGCGAAATCCCACCTCGTCGCGAGAGAGCGAGTCCGCCCGAACGTCGTGGACGTCATCGCCAATGGCGTCGATTGGCGACGTCTCTCGGCGATCCATCGATCGGAGGCGCGGGCCGATCTGGCGAACCTCGGCGTTTCGCTCTCGGGGCCCGTCTTGGGGTGCACGGCCTCGTTCAACGTATGCAAGGGGCAGGAGTTCCTCGTCCGCGCGCTGCCGGACGTCTTGCGGCGGTACCCCGGAGCGCAGCTCGTGTTCATCGGTGACGGACCCGAACGCGCGCGCATTCGGAACCTCGTCGTGGCCAATGATCTCGCGTCCCACGTCCATTTCCTCGGATATCGCACGGACGCCAAGACGTTGATGGCGGGGCTCGACGTGTACGTCCAACCATCCGTCGAAGAGGGTTTTGGTCTCGCCCTCGTCGAGGCCATGGCCATGGGCCGCGTGGTCATCGCGGCCGACGTCGGAGGCATGTCCCAAATCGTCGAGCACGGCGTCTCCGGGCTGCTCGTTCGCCCCGGAAATGCGCGAGACATCGCCGACGCGGTCCTCTCCGTCCTCGACTCGCCGGCCGTCGCGGCGAGCCTCGAGAACCACGCGGCCGAACGCGTTCGGATGCGCTACGCGCTGGATTTCATCGTCGAGAAATACGACCGGGTCTATCGAACGATTCCTCGCCGTCCGAGGGGAAGTTGACGGTCGCTCGAAGCGCATTTCAGGGAGTCGGAATGAAGCCTCAACGGGACGAGCTCGCGGGGAAGAAAGTCATCGTGACCGGCGGCGCCGGTTTCATTGGATCGCACCTCTGCGAAGCGCTCTTGGACGGCGGCGCCCGGGTCCATTGCCTCGATGATTTCTCGGCGGGAAAAATGTCGAACGTCGCGCCGTTCACCACCCGCGCGAACTTTCATGTCGTCGAAAAAGACATCTGTGACCGCGACGCCGAGATGGACGCCGTCTTCGACGGCTGCGACATCGTCTTTCACAACGCCGCGTCGAAGAAGAGCGTCTGTCTGAACGATCCTCGGAGGGATTTGCTCGTCAACGCCGGAGGCACGCTCAACTTGCTCGAGCTGTCGATGAAGCACGGCGTCGGGAAGTTCGTTCACGCGTCGACCGGATCGGTCTACGGCGAGCCTCGGATATTCCCTACGACCGAAGATCATCCGCTCGAACCCGTGTCCTATTACGGAGTATCGAAGCTCGCGGGCGAGCGCTACGTCGACGTTTTTCACAGATTGTACGGATTGGATACGACGATCCTGAGGTACTTCCACGTCTACGGTCCGCGCCAGGAGTCGAACGAATTCGGTGGTGTCGTTTCGATCTTCCTTCGTCGGATCGTGGAGGGGAAGGACCTCGTCGTGTCCGGCGACGGTCGACAAGTGAGATCCTTTACTTGGGTGAAGGACCTCGTCGAGGTCAATCTCCGCGCGGCCACCGATCCGGCTGCCAAAGGACGTACCTACAACGCGGCCTCCGGCATTCGCATCACGATCGACGAGCTCGCGCATCGCATGATCGAAATGTCCAACGCCCAGCAGAAGATCGACGTGAAATACGGGGAGCCTTTGGTCGGCGACATCATGAATTTCGACGTCGACAACACCCGGGTGGTCCACGAGTTGGGGGTGGAGTTCAACAAGGACTTTTGGCGGAACTTGGAGAGCGCCGTCGTCGACGCGGCGACGTTCCTCGGTCGATGAGGCGAAAGCAGGCTCGGCGGCGAGGCGCCGGAGGAGCCGCCGAGTGGCTGCACGTGTTGATGCTGTCGCGGCTCGGGCGCAACGAGGGAGGGCGCGAAACCTGGCTGTACGAGTTCGTCCCGAGGCTCGTCCGTGCGCTCCCCGCGGTTCGCGTTTCGGTGTTGGGTATTCGGAGCGACGGGGATCCGCCCGTCGACGACGATCTCGGAGCTTGTGCGGGCGACGTCCGTGATCGCTTCTCGATTCTTCGCCTTCGTGTGAGCAAAACTCGCTGGCCGCTCGCGATCGGCATGATGCGAGAGCTTTGGCGCCATACGCGGGCGAGCTCGTTCGACGCGCCGGACATCGTCCTCGGCATGGGGATCTTCGAGCTGCCGATGGTCCTCCTACCCGCTTACCGACGCAGCGTGCGATGCGTTTGGCTTCGCGGCATCTTCGTCCACGAAAAGGCGTATCGAATCCCGCGTTGGCTATCGCCGATGGTGTTGAAGACGGAGGCGCTCTTGCTCCGCCGCGTGGATTGCGTGCTGGCGAACGGTCACGACATCGCGAAATTCTACCAGGACATGGGGGTCGACGTTCACGTCATCGAGAACGGCGTGGACCTCGAGCGCTGGGCGCTCGAGCGCGCACCGCGCATGCATGGGAAGATCCATGTGGCGTTCATCGGCCGATTGACGAAGGTGAAAGGGATTCTCGAATACTTGGAAGCCGTGCGCCGTTTCGATGCGGAGGAGGGTGAGGAATACGCTTTTCACGTCGTCGGGGGCGGGGCGGAAGAATACGAGTCACGCCTTCGTGCGTGCGGCGATCGCATGAAGTGGCACGGCGTGATTTCGAATTCGTCGTTGCCCGCCTTCTTGAAGGACATCGACGTGTGCGTGGCGTTGACCTGGGCGGACGCGCGTGGCGGCGGTGGCGGTACGTCGAACGCGCTGTTCGAGCAGATGGCTGCTGGTCGGATCATCGTGGCGTGGGACAACGTGATTTTTCGCGCGGTCCTCGACGAGACGTGCGCGTATTTGGTCCCTCAGGGGGACGTCGACGCGCTCGCGGACGCGTTTCGAGAGATCGCGGCGCACCCCGACGAGGCGCGCCGTCGGGCCGCGAACGGCGTCGAGCGGGCACGGCGGTACGACATCGGAGGTCGCGTACAGAGCTGCGTCGCGCTCTTCGAGGGATTGCTCGAGCGGCGGCTCACGTCGACGTGAGCGGCGGCGTGGCGTCGCGCGCTCACTTCGACTTGAGCGGAGGTGTCATGGCGTCGAGCGCCCAGCGCGTGGTGTTCGGGAAGTGGCGGGCGACGCGGTAGACGGACGGGTAGATGACGCGTGGCTTTCGTTTCGCGACGGCGTCGAGGATGAGCCGCGCGAGGACGTCGGGCGATCCGGTCGGGACGTGGCGCGTGGCGGCGGCGTCTTCGTAGGCGGCGCGGCCCGCGGCTTCGAGGGCGCTCGTCACGGGACCCGGGTACACGGTGACGACGTGGACGCCGTGGCTTCGCACCTCGGAGCGCAGGCTCTCCGAGGCCGCCGCGAGCCCTGCCTTCGCGGCGTTGTAGAAGCACATGCCCGGCGTCGGCGCGATGGCGGCCATCGACGCGATGTCCACGATCGTCCCGGTTTTTCGGGCGATCATGCTCGGCAACACGTGTCGGGCGAGACGGAGCGGCGTGTGGAGATCGAGCCGCAGCATGCGCTCCAGCTCCTCCCACGGCGTGTCGACGACGCCTTTGACGATCTGGATGCCCGCGTTGTTGACGAGCACGTCGACGGGGCCGAGGACCGCGGCGGCTTCGTCGAGCGCCGAGCATGCGGCCTCGGGATCCGCCAGATCGCGTTCGACGACGTGGACCCGCTCCTTCGCGTGCTCGCTCGCGAGCTTCTCGAGCAGCGCACGCCGACGGGCGACGAGCGACACCCGAGCCTCTCCTCTCAAGTACGCCTTGGCGATGGCTTCGCCGATGCCGCTCGATGCGCCGGTGATCACGACATGCATGCGCCGAGCATACTCCGACATGGGCCGGCCCGGGGCCACCTCGGGCCTGGCCGGGCCGATCGGGCAGCGCCAAAAGCCGAAGGAAATCCGCGCCCGCCTCGTGGCACGGCGTTCGCTGAACGGGCCGCAGGAGGTCGGCGATGGTTCGAACGATCGGCGTGTGGGTAGGGTGCGTGACGAGGGCGGCGTGCGTGGTGTGGGCGGGAACTCTCTCGGGGTGCTCGGCGTCGGCCGAACCGACCGAGCTCCGCTCCGCCGCAAAGAATGTGCAGAATGCACGCGATGGCGGAGCCTCGCCCGAAGACGCGGGCGTCGCGTCGGACGAAACCGAAGGCGTGCGCGGCGTCCCCGATCGCAACCGCGATCCGGCCGTGGTCGCGCTGGGAATTGACGGCGAAGTCACGTGCAGCGCGACGCTGATTTCGCCCCGCATCGTGCTCACCGCGCGGAGGTGCCTCGCGCGGACGGTGAGCACGGTGAGTTGCCCCGCGTCCGGGGTCCAAGTGCTCGCCGAACGCAAACCCGAGACGATCGTCGTGCTCGTCGGAGACGACGCCGCCTCGGCGCACGAGGTCGCGCGCGGTGAAGCGATCGTCGCGCCGGCCGGCGTGACCCTTTGCGACGCCGATGTCGGGCTGCTCTTGGTCGACCCACCGGTGAAGGTGGTCAAGCCCGCGCCCGTTCGCGCGACGGGGCCGGCCCGCGGCGATCGCGTCCGCACGGTCGGCTACGGCGCGCTCGACGGCGAAGGTCCCACGGGGATCAAGCTCGTTCGCGAGCACGTGAAGGTGCTCTCCGTCTCCGCGGCCGAGTTCATCGTGGGGGAGTCGACGTGCCGAGGTGCGCCGGGAGGTCCCGCGCTCGACGAGGCCACGGGCGAAGTCCTCGGCGTCGTGACGCGTGAAGGTTCGTCGTGCGAAGGCCCGGACGCGCACAACGCCTACACCCGCGTCGACGCGTTCCGATGGCTCGTCGACGAAGCGTTCGCCCGCGTGGCTGGGCTCTCGCACGACGAAGACGCCGGCGCACCCTCGACGGCACCTCCGACCGGATCGAAGTCCAAGCCGCCGACCGACGTGGGGGGACCGTGCGACACCGCGGCCGATTGCGCCGCGGGCATGTGTTTGTCCGACGCCGCCGGGAAATATTGCTCGCGCGCGTGCGGTACGGGCGACCGGTGTCCGAACGGCTTTCACTGCAAGAAGGTCGGCGCGAGCTCGGCGTGCGTCGACGTCCGATGACGTCGACCCGGCGCGCGCTCGCGTTTACTCGTTGCGTCAACGTCGCAGGCATTGACGCGGTGACATGGCGCCACCTAAATGGCCCGAAACCATGGATTTCTCGCCCACCGAGGACCTCGAATTTCTCCGCAAGACCGTGCGTGATTTCGCGCGCGCGGAGGTGCTTCCGAACGCTCGCAAGTGGGACGAGGAAGAGCGTTTTCCGAAGGAGATCGTCCCGCGTCTCGCGGAGCTCGGGCTGCTCGGCATCCGCATCCCCGAGGAGTACGGCGGCTCCGGGATGAACACGCAGAGCTACGCGGTCTGCATCGAGGAGCTCGCGCGCGTCGACGGCTCGCTGGCCCTCACGGTCGCGTCGCACAACGGCCTCGGCACAGGCCACATCCTCGCGTTCGGGACGGACGCGCAGAAGAAGAAGTACCTGTCGAAGGCCGCCAAGGGCGAGTGGCTCGCGGCGTGGGCGTTGACGGAGCCGGGCAGCGGCAGCGACTCCGCGGGTCTGCGCACGACGGCGCGCCGCGACGGCGACCGTTGGATCATCAACGGCACGAAGATGTTCATCACGCAGGGCGGCGTTGGAGGCTTCTGCGTCGTGCTCGCGCGCACGAACCCCGACGTCCCGAAGCACAAAGGGATCACGGCCTTCGTCGTCGAGCACGGCACCAAGGGCTTCTCGACGTCGAAGCACCTCGAGAAGCTCGGATGCCGGTCGAGCGACACCGCGGAGCTCACCTTCGAAGACGTCGTCGTCTCCGACGAGCAGCGCGTCGGCGAGATCGACCACGGCTTCATCGACACGATGAAGATCCTCGATCGCGGCCGCGTGTCGATCGCCGCCATGGCGCTCGGCCTCGGTTACGGGGCGCTCGACATGGCCGTCACCTACGCGAAAGACCGCAAGCAGTTCGGCAAACCGATCGCGGACTTCCAGGCCATCCAGTGGATGCTTGCAGACTGCAAGACCGAGCTCGACGCCGCGCAGCTCCTCACGTACCGCGCGGCGTGGCTCGCGGACCAGGGGAGGCCGTACTCGAAAGAGGCGTCGATGGCGAAGCTCTTCGCGAGCGAGGCCGCGAGCCGCGCGTGCAACAAGTCCATCCAGGTGCACGGCGGCTACGGCTACACGCGCGAGTTCCACGTCGAGCGGCACCTGCGTGACGCCAAGATCTGCGAGATCGGCGAGGGCACGAGCGAAGTGCAGCGCATCGTCATCGCGAAGCATCTGCTCGCGGTCTGATCTCGCCGCGCCGGCGAAGGCAGGCGAAGACGGAAGGGGCGCGACGGCGGGCGGACGAGCTCTGCCGTGGATCGGAACGGATCTGGTTCGGCCCCGATGGGCCGGCGTGTGCCGACCGTGTGTCGACGTCCACCGTGGAGTCCGCGGCGAAGTCGCTCGTGGCCAAGCTCTCGTTTGGCTCGCGGGCGCGCCTTTGTAGCTCATCCATTGTCGTACAGGTGCGCACTGGCACTACGTTCAGGTGCGCGAGAAGTATGGGGAAATGATTGACGTTCTATACCAACCAAAATACCGTGGCGATTCAACGTGGGAAGAAGTGGCGGATAGTGCCAAGGAACGGCACCACCGCCCCAAATCATTCCGTGCGGAGAGGACCCGCCGTCGATGTTTCGCGGTCGCTACGAGCACACGATCGATGCCAAGGGGCGGACGAGCCTCCCCGCGCGCTATCGCGACGTGCTCTCGTCGATCGGCGAGCGACGCATCATCCTGACGAGCGCGCTCGACCCGTGCCTCGTCGCGTACACGGCGCCCGAGTGGACCGCGTTCGAAGAGCGCCTCGCGAAGCTGCCGCAGTTCGACAAGGCCGTTCAGAAGCTCAAGCGCATCTACGTGTCGGGGGCGGTCGAGTGCGACGTCGACGACTCGGGGCGCGTGCTCGTCCCGCCGACGCTCCGCGACTACGCCGGGCTCAAGAAGGACGTGCTCTGGGCGGGCAGCGGCAAGTACGCCGAGCTCTGGGACGCGCTGGCCTGGAAGAAGCACTTCGAGACGACGGAAGACGAACGGGGTGAGATCGCGTCTCGCCTGGCGGAGCTCGGGCTATGAGCCAAGCGACGCGCCCCACGCCCGCCGATCCCGCGCTCGTCGACGGTCGGCAGCTCGCTCTGCCGGGGGTCGCCTCCGAGCCGACGTCGGAGTGGGTCTGGACCGAGGAGACGGGAGAGGAAGCTTCGATGTCCGACTTCGTCCACGCCACCGTGATGAAGACCGAAGTGATCGACGCGCTCGCGCCTCGTGCGGGCGTGTTCGTCGACGTCACGGTCGGCGGCGGCGGTCACACCGAGGCGCTCCTCGAAGCGCGGGACGATCTGCGCGTGATCGCGTTCGACCGTGACGACGTGGCGCTCGCGGCTTCGCGGGAGAGGCTCGCGCGGTTCGGCGATCGCGTGACGTTCGTGAAGTCGCCGTTCGGCCAGGTCGCCCGCGTCCTCCGTGAGATCGGCCGCGCCCAGGTCACCGGGCTCTGCGCCGATCTCGGCGTCAGCTCGCCGCAGCTCGACGACGCCTCGCGCGGCATGAGCTTCCGCCGCGAAGGGCCGATCGACATGCGCATGGACCCGACGTCGGGCGAGACGGCGCTCGAGCTCATCGCGCGCCTCGACGACGACGAGCTCGCGGACGTCCTCTACCAGTACGGCGAGGAGCGGCGGTCGAGGCGCATCGCGCGGAGCGTGCGGCGAGCCCTCGTCGATGGGCAGCTCGAGACGACGCTCGATCTGCGCAAGGCGATCGTGCGGGCGGTCGGCCCGGTCCGCGTCGGCGGTGTCGATCCGGCGACGCGGACGTTCCAAGCCCTGCGCATCGCGGTCAACCGCGAGCTCGAAGAGCTCGAGGAGCTGCTCGCCGCGTTGCCGGAGGTCCTCGAGCCGGGCGGCATCGCGGCGATCTTGAGCTTCCACTCGCTCGAAGACCGCCTCGTGAAGCGCACGTTCCACGATCGCGAGATCTGGGAGCCGCTCACGAAGAAGCCCCTCGTTGCGACCGACGAAGAGGCCGCGAACAACCCCCGCTCGCGCAGCGCGAAGCTCCGCGCGGCCCGCCGGAAGTCGACCGATTCGGACGCGGAGGACACGCCGTGACGAAGAAGCGCGCGCGGATCTTCCTCCTGAACTGGACGCTCGCCGTCGTCGCGACGGTCTCCGCGTACTGCGTCCACCTGGCGATGCGCGGGCGGATCGTCTCGCTCGGCTACGAGCTCGGCAAGGCGCGCAGCGAGCAGTCCCGCCTCCGCGAGGTCAAGCGCGTCCACGAGCTCGAGGCCGCGAGCTACAAGACGCCCGAACGCGTGGAGATCGTCGCGCGCTCGCTCCTCGGCATGGAACCCCCCGGGCCGGATCGCATCGTGATGATCGGCGTCCGTCGCTCCGAGCTCGGCGTCCCCGCGCGTTCGTCGCGCGCGCAGACGGGCTCCGAGGCCGAACCGCGCGCCGTGGTGGCGAAATCCGGAGACTCCGAGACCCCCTGAGGTGAGGCCGTGAAGAACCTCGACCCCGCGCGCGCCAAGTGGATTCGGTTTCGCATGGGGCTGCTCTGCGGCGCGATGACGCTCGGCCTCGGCGCGTTCCTCTCGAGCGCATACCGCATCCAGGTCGAAGAAGGCGCGTCGTGGCGCGAGACGGCGGAGAACCAGCGGCAGCGTCGGCTGCACGTCGAGCCGAAGCGCGGCGCCATCTACGATCGCAACGGGATCTCGCTCGCCGCGAGCGTCGAGGTGCCGAGCGTGAGCGCCGACGTCGTCGAGATGCTGCGCGGGATCGAGAGCGACGCGGCCCGTGACGCGGCGTTGCTCGAGTACGCGCCGCGCATCGCGGCGGCCCTCGGGTTGAACCCCGACGAGGTCGCGCAGAAGCTCGCGGCGAAGCGTCGCTTCGTGTGGCTCAAGCGGCGCATCACGGCCGAAGAGACGCAGGCCATCCAAGATCTCGGTGACGCGCGGAAGCAGGCGCGCCCGGTCCGCGGCCTCAACCTCGAGAAAGAAGGTCGTCGCTTCTACCCGAACCGCGAGCTCGCCGGGCCCGTGCTCGGGTTCGTCGCGCCCGACGGCTTCGGCAAGGACGGACTCGAGTTGGCGCTCGACGAGGAACTCCGCGGGCGCGCGAACGAGGTCCGCGGCGTTCGCGATCGGAGCGGCCGGCTCATCTTCTCGGAGGGGACGACGGACGAATCGTCGCTCGCCGGACACGACGTCGTGCTCACGATCGATCAGGGCATCCAGCACGTCGCCGAGCGCGAGCTGCTCGCGGCGCAGAAGACCTACGAGACGAAGGGCGCGTCGCTCGTCGCCATGGATCCGAGCACGGGGCACATCCTCGCGCTCGCGTCGGTGCCGGGGTTCAACCCGAACGACTATTCCTCGGCCGAGCCGGACGCGCGGCGCGATCGCGCGGTGACGGACCGCTTCGAGCCGGGCTCGGTCATGAAGGTGTTCACGGTCGCGGCGGCGCTCGCGTCGGGGACGCTCAAGCCGACGGACTCGATCAACTGCGAACGCGGGAGCTACAAGCTCGCGAACGTCACGATCCACGACACGCACGTCAACGAGTGGCTGACGCCCACGCAGGTCCTCGCGAAGAGCTCGAACATCGGCGCGCTCAAGATCGCGCTCGGCCTCGGAGAGCCGGCGCTCTACGCGGCGTACCGGCGCTTCGGTTTCGCCGAGCCCACGGGGTTGCCGCTCCCGGGCGAGGCGTCGGGCGTCCTCCGTCCGCGCGGGCGGGCGTGGTTCGACGTCGAGACGGCGAACGCGTCGTTCGGTCAGGGCATCAGCGTCACGACCGTCCAGCTCGCGGCCGCGATGAGCGCCATCGCGAACGGCGGCTCCCTCATGGAGCCGATCCTCGTGCAGAAGATCACCGACGCCCGCGGCAACGTCGTGCGGGAGTGGCCCGTGCGGAAGAAGCGCGACGTCGTCCCGCGATGGGCGGCGAAGACCGTGGCCGAGATGCTCACCGCCGTCGTCGAGGACGGCGGGACGGGCGTCGAAGCCGCGATGAAGGGCTTTCGTGTCGCGGGGAAGACGTCGACCGCCCAGAAGGTCGACCCGCAGACGGGCAAGTACTCGGAAGACAAGTACACGGCGTCGTTCGTGGGGTTCGTCCCGGCGGACAAACCGCGTCTCGTGCTCGCGGTCGTGCTCGACGAACCGATGATCGGGCGCTACGGAGGCGATCTCGCGGGGCCCGTTTTCCGGCGGGTCGCCGAGGCGAGCCTCCGGTACATGGGCATCTCTCCTGCGAACACGACGGCGAAGATTCGCGAGGTCTCGCGCGCCGAGGATCCGGCGGACGCGATGCTCGCCTCGATGAAGCCGTCTCCGGCGCTGCCTACCGACGTCGCGCCGGCCGAGCCCGTCGAGATGGGCCCCCCGGCGCCGGCCGACGCGCGCGTCCCGGACGCGATGGGCATGGGAGCGCGCGACGCCGTGCGCGCCGTCGGGGCCGCGGGGCTCGTTCCGCTCGTCGAGGGGACGGGGCGGCTCGTTCGGCAGGTCCCGAGCGCCGGCGCGGCCGTGCCCAAGGGATCGAGCGTACGATTGGTGTTCGAGCCCGCATCATGAACGACAAGAAAACCGGCGCAACGATGCATGGCCTGCTCATGGGGGAGCTGGTCCGCGAGCTTTCGTCCGCGGATCGGTCGACGCGTCCGTCCGTCGAGGGGGCGACGGAGGCGCGGATCGTGGGCGTCCATCACGACTCGCGGAACGTCTGCCCGGGCGATCTCTTCGTGGTCCGCCGCGGCAAGAGCTACGACGGCGCACGCTTCGTCGCGCAGGCGATCGAGCGCGGCGCCGTCGCCTTGCTCGCGTCGCACGAGGAGAGCGCCGACGTGCTCTTCGGAGATGGACCGCGCATCCCCATCGTGCGCGTGAACGACGTCCGCGTCGCCATGGCGTACGCGTCGGCGGCCGTGTACGGGCACCCCGCGTTCGGCCTCGACGTCATCGGCATCACGGGGACCAACGGCAAGACGACGACGACCCACCTCGTCCGCGCCGCGATCGACGGCGCCGCCGGGAGACCCGTGTGCGGCATCGTCGGCACGATCGGCCACTCGTACGCCGGACAGTCGATCTCGACGACGCACACGACGCCCGAGTCCGACGAGCTCGCGCGCGTGTTCGCGGCGATGAAGAAGCGTGGCGCGACGCACGTGGCCATGGAGGTGTCGTCGATCGCGCTCGTGCTCGATCGCGTGCGCGCGGTTCGTTTCCGTGTGGCCGCGTTCACGAACCTGACGCAGGACCACCTCGAGTTCCACGGCTCGATGGACGAGTACGCGGCCGCGAAGATGAACCTGTTCACGACGATGGAGCCGGGGCTGGCGGTCGTGAACGTCACCGATCCGTTCGGCGAGCGCGTCGCGCAGGCGGCGAAGTGCAGGGTGTTCCGCGTCGCCGCGAACCCGAACGGGGCAGCGGCGAAGACCGCTGACGTCGCCGTGCTTGCGGTGAACGGCGTCTCCGGTGGGATGAAGCTCGCGCTCCGCATCCTGGGGCGCGAGGTGGAGCTCCGCACGCGCCTCATGGGGATGCACAACGTCGAGAACGTGCTCATCGCGCTCGGCATCGTCGCCGCGCTCGAGCTCGACGTGGACCGCGCCCTCGAAGCCCTCGCGGTCGAGAGCGGGCCGCCCGGGCGGCTCGAGCGGTGCGACGGCGACGGTGACGACGTCGTCGTGCTCGTCGACTACGCGCACACGCCCGACGCGCTCGCGAACGTGCTCCGTGGTCTGACGCTCGAGCCGGGCAAGCGCCTCGTCTGCGTCTTCGGTTGCGGCGGGGATCGCGATCCGAGCAAGCGCCGGCCGATGGGCGAGGCCGCGGGGAAGCACGCGTCCCTCGTCGTCGTGACGAGCGACAACCCGCGCACGGAGAAGCCGGAGGACATCGCCCGCGCGGCCGCCGAGGGCGTGCGCGCCGCGGGCCTCCCCTCCATCGAGGTGGACGCGCTCTCGACCGCGGAGCGCGGGTTCGTCGTCGAGCTCGATCGCCGCCGCGCCATCGACCTCGCCGTCGGCTCCGCCCGCCCTGGCGACATCGTGCTCATCGCCGGAAAAGGGCACGAGGACTACCAAATCGTCGGGTTCGACAAGCGCCCCTTCGACGATCGCGTCGAGGCCAGGCGGGCGCTGACGACACGTCGCGCGCGTCGCTCCCTCCCTCCTCGCAGCTCGTAGAGTCCCTCGCGGTTCGATCATGGCCACCCCCATTCCCGAAAACCGCGCGCGCTTCGACGTGCCCGCGCTCGTGCGCGCGACGGAGGGGACGCTCGTCGAACGAGGCGCGGACGAAGCGGTCACCTCGGTCACCTCGGTCACCTCGGTGACGACCGACAGCCGCGCCGTCGCTCCCGGAGGAGCGTTCGTGGCGCTCGTCGGTGCTTCGCACGATGGTCACCGCTTCGTCCGCGCCGCGGTGGACGCCGGGGCCGCGCTCCTCGTGGTGGACCGCGCCGCCGTCTCGCGCGTGCGCGCCGATCTGCGGCCCGACGACACCTGCGCGGTGCTCGCCGTCGACGATACCCTCGTGGCGTGGGGCGCGATGGCGCGGATCCACGCCGAGCGATGGCGCGGCGAGGACGCTTCCCGTCGCATCGTCGCCATCACGGGCAGCGCGGGGAAGACGACGACGAAGGAGCTGACGGCCGCGCTGCTCGCCGAAGTCGCCCCCACGCACGCGACGGCCGGAAACCTCAACAACCGCATCGGCATGCCGGCGGTCGTCTTCGGCCTCGAGCCTTCTCATCGCTTCGCGGTGCTCGAGATGGGCATGAGCCTCCCCGGCGAGATCGACGCCATGGCCAGCATCGCGAGGCCCGACGTCGCCATCGTCACCAACGTGCTCGTCGCGCACGCCGAAGGGGTCGGCGGCCGCGAAGGCGTCATGCGCGAGAAGGGCGGCGTGTACCGCGCGCTCGGCGAGGGCGGCATCGCCATCGTCAACGCGGACGACGACTTCGTCGTTCGCGCCGCCGGTGTCGCTTCGTCCCGCGTGACGTTCGGTCGCTCGGAGGGGGCCGATGTGTGCCTTCGTTCTCGCGACGCGCGCGGCGTGCTCGGATCACGCCTCGTCCTTTCTCGCCGCGTTCCGCGAGGGATTAGCGCGGAGATCTCCGTGGATTTGCCGCTGCCCGGAGAAGCCGCCGCCGTCGATTTCGCCGCCGCGCTCGCCGCCGCCGAATCCGCGAGCGGAGAGGTTTTCGACGAAGCCCGGATTCGTCGCGCCGTCTCACGCGTTCGTCTGGAAGGCCGGGCCACCGTCGCGACGCTCGGAGGCGACATCGTGCTCCTCGACGACACCTACAACGCCAACCCCGGCAGCATGCGCGCGGCGCTCGCGACGCTCGGGGAGCTCGCCGAAGGACGCCGCCGCGTCGCGGTGCTCGGCGAAATGAAGGAGCTCGGCGCGCTCGCCGAGGACGAACACCGCGCGCTCGGCGACGCGATCGCGGACGCCGGTATCGACCTCGTCGTGGGCTGCGGCGGCTTGGTGTCCCTCGCGCTCGACCGCGCCGCCGAGCGAAAAATCGCGGTGATCCACGCCGGATCGACGGACGAAGCCGCTCATATCGCCGCGGATCACGTGCGCCCGAGTGACGCGGTCCTCGTCAAGGGCTCGCGCAGCGTCGGGACCGAGCGCGTCGTGCGTCGTTTGAAGGAAGTTTGGCCTCTTTCGCCGAAATCTGCATCGTCGGAGGGAAACGGCCCCATCCCAGGTCGAGGACGAACCGAATGATTTACGAGCTGCTCTATCCGCTTCGCCACTCCGTGAGCTGGCTGGGGTGGCTCAACGTGCTCCGGTACGTGCCCTTCCGCATCATCGCGTCGACCATCACCGCGATGCTCATCTGCTTCTCGTTCTCGCCGTGGTTCATCCGCGAGCTGCAGAAGAAGCAGATCGGCCAGGTCGTGCGCGAAGCCGGCAGCATCCCCGACGGCCACATCAAGAAGCGGGGCACGCCGACGATGGGCGGCGCCCTGTTGCTCCTCGCGGTGCTCGGCTCGACGATCCTCTGGGCGGATCTGCGCAACCCCTTCGTCCTCGCGACGACCGCCGTGACGGCGGGCTACGGCGTCATCGGCTACCTCGACGACTACCTCAAGATCCGCATGAAGAACTCCAAGGGCCTGCCCGCGCGCGGCAAGCTGCTGGGGCAGTTCCTCATCGCGATCGCCGTCGTGACGTGGCTCTTCACGTCCCAAGAGCACATCCCCGAGGATTTCTGGGAGATCCGAAACCGCCTCGCGATCCCGTTCGTCGCCTTCGCAAAGCATCCCATCACGCTCCCCACGGGGCTCTACGTCGCCTTCGCGGTCGTCACGATCGTGGCGATGTCGAACGCCGTGAACTTCACCGACGGCCTCGACGGCCTCGCCATCGGTCCGGTCATCTTCAACGCGGGCACGTACATGATCTGGGCGTACCTGAGCGGCGCCACCTTCGGCATCGCGAACGTCGGCGCCCGCTTCGTCGTCGCGAACTACCTCGACATCCCGTTCATCGCGAGCGCCGGCGAGCTCGCCATCTACTGCGGCGCGGTGGTCGGCGCCGGCATCGGCTTCCTTTGGTACAACTCGTACCCGGCGCAGGTCTTCATGGGCGACGTCGGCGCGCTCGCCCTCGGCGGTGGCCTCGGCACGTGCGCCGTCCTCACGAAGAACGAGCTGCTCTCGATCATCCTCGGCGGGATCTTCTTCCTCGAAGG
>JBGAHN010000041.1:0-35765 GCA_044226145.1 Labilithrix sp.
CGAGGGATCGATGCTCGGCGTGCTGAGCACAGGCTACGCGCAGGAGTTCGACGGCGGCAACAAGCCGTTCGACCCAGGGAAGCCGTGGTGGGGAGGTTTGGGGAAGGGCGCCGGCGCGGCTCCTCCGGGGTTTCCGAAGGCGTCGAACGGATGCCCTCAGAGCACGCTCGTGACGGACGTGGTGGCGGTGAAGCTGACGCTCCAGGCGCCGAAGAACGCGAACGGATTCAAATTCGATTTCAATTTTCATTCGAGCGAATGGCCTGCGTTCATTTGCTCCAATTACAACGATGGATTCGTCGCGTGGTTGACCGCCAAGGGATTCAACGGCGGCACACCCGACAACGTCTCGTTCGACGCGAAGGGCAATCCGGTGAGCGTCAACAACGGGTTCTTCGATCGCTGCACGCCCGGTGCGCGGACCGGATGTTCGAGTGGTCACGCGGGGACGTCGACCTGTCCGGGCGGTCCCGCGGAGCTCGCGGGGACGGGGTTCGGCTTGACGGACGAGACGTGCGACGACGGAAACACGACCACGATGGGCGGCGCGACGGGGTGGCTGACGTCCCAAGCGGCGGTTCAACCCGGCGAGACGTTCACGCTCGAATTCATGATTTGGGACGTCGGGGACGGCATCCTCGATTCGAGCGTGCTGCTCGACCATTTCCAATGGGTCGGTGACTCCGACGTGCAGACGTCGACGGAGCGGCCCGTCAACTGACGTCGGTGTCGCGACGCCGTCACTTCTCGGCGAACAGCTTCTGCAGCGACGGCAGGTCGACGTCTTCGACCGCGCCGTCGACGCGGCACCGGAGCTTGCCGTCCGGTCCGAAGAGGAGGTGCATCGGGAGCGTCGGGACGGACTCGATGCGCAACGCGGTGAAGAACGCCTCGCGCGCCTTGTCGTCGGCGAGCCAGTGCGAGCGGCGAAGCCCGGTGGCCGGTTGGGTGTCGAGGAACTGCTTCGCTTGGCGCTCGTCGTCGTCGAGGCTCACGAACGCGACGTGGACGTTCGCGTTTCGGCTCTCGAACGCGCGGAGGCGAGGCATCTCCTCGCGGCACGGGCCGCACCATCCGGCCCAGAAGTTCACCCACGTCCAGCGGCCGTCGCCCGTCGCGATGCGATCGGATTCGGCGGTCTCACCGGCGGCTTCGAGGTGACCGAGTTTGACGTCGGGCAGTGGCTTGCCCGCGCCGTCGGGCTTGGTTCGGCAGAGGACGCGGGGCTTCGGCGGCGCGGCGTCGGCCGTCTCGTGCGCCGTCGTGGTCGGGGGGGCCGCGGAGGCGGACGCCGCGACACGGACGGCGTCGCTGCGCGAGGTGCCCGTCGTCGTCGAGCCTTCCGTGTCGTTCGATTTGCACGCCGCGAGCGACGCCACCGCGACGAGCGCCGTCGCGGCGAGCGACGCGGCGATGCGCGAACGTTGGACCGTGGTGGACGCGTGTCGCGCCGTCGCGCGCGCGAGCGCGAACAGGACCATGGGAGATCGCGAATTCTTCATAGCCGGCAATCCACCCACGAAGCGAACGCGCTGCGGTTGATGGCCTCCGTCGTGCACTGCGTGCCCGTGCGCGACGTCGTCCATGATTGGCAATAATCTTTCGGGAGCTGCGCGTATTCGCTCCCGAGCCAGAGCAAACCGACTTGCTTGTCGAGATCGGGATCTTTCGTGAGCTCTTGCAAAAAGAAATTCACGGAGTTCGCGCGCTTGTGCGACAGGACGCGGTTGCCGTCGGTGCTCCCGGTCTTCGATGCGCGCGCGACGACGAAGAAATAGCGCGCGCCGCGGCGATCTTCCCACGCGGCTTGCAATACCCGTTTGCCCGCGTCGTCCAATTTGTCCGAGTTGTCGTCGAACATGACGATGGCACCGCGCTTCTCGAGGGGAGAAAAGAGCGCGTTGAAGTCGGCGTCGTCGATGCTCGCGAACGATTTGACGTCGACGGGTTGGCAGCCGCGGCGCTCTTGCTGACCGACGAGCCCGCACGCGTTGACGACGCGCTGGAGGACCTCGCGGAACTGCGGCGTGCAATACGGCGCGTCGGCGTTGTCGGCGATGGCGACCGTCTCGGCCTGCGCCTGAGGCTTGTCCAGGCGCTCGGCGGCCGCGCGGACGTCGTGATGGACGAAGAGCAACGCCCCGCCGAGCACGACGGGAGAGAGACCCAAAGCGATGGCGGGAAGGGGAAGCGCGCTCATTGGAACACCTCCGGTGCGAGTTGCGTCATCGTGTAAGCCAATCCGAGATCGGTGTCTTCGTCGCACACCCGTTGAGCACCGAGCATCATCTGCGGGGTCGACACGGGCACCTTGTTGGCGACCGCGAATTGGAGCGCGCGATCGAGCCGCTGCGAGGTCTGCTTCGCGTCCATGCAGGCGTCGAGGCCGACGAACTTCTCGCGGATCTTCGCGCGAATCGCGGCTTTCCCCGCTTTACCGGCCGGCTCGAGATCGTCCTGGTTGTCGTACGACCACTCGAGCACTTCGCGCGCGTGGTTGCCCGCGCAGATGACGGCCTTGGCGAGCTCGCACGCGCCGGGGTGCAGCGCGCGGTCGACCATCCAATTGCAGTCGCTGTCGAGCGGGAAGAGCGCGACGCTCACGTCGAGCTGCTCGAAGATGCCTTCGCCCTGGAGGCGCTCGTGGAACGCCTTGCACGTCGGGCACATGGGGTCGACGAAGAGGAGCGTCGGGCGCTTGGGGCGGGCCGTCGCGAGCTTGACGAGGGCGCCGTATTTGTCCGCCGGCTGGGGGATCGTCCCGCAGCTCGCGATCTTCGCGCGGTAGTCGGGCATCGCCGCGACGTACACGAGCGCCGGCAGGACGACGAACGCGCCGAGGCCCGCGAAGACGGCGAGCCCGCCCAGCACCGTGCCGAGCGGCATCGGCTTAATGGCGGTGTCTTGCGGTGGCGGGGTGGGATGGCCGATCGGGCCCATCGGGATCGTCGACGAATGGCCGAGGGGCTCGCCGTTCGTGTCGACCATCCCGCGCGACGCGGGGCCGACGATCTTCGCGAGCGCGAAGATTCCGCCGGCCGCGAGGACCGCGGAGCCGACGTACATGCCCATGCAAAGCTTGCAGAATGCATGGACCTTCAAGAGCGAGATGACGAACATCACGAGCGAGGCGACGAGCGGCGTCAGCGCGGCGACGCCGTAGGCTTGCCAGACGCGTCGCGAGGCGCTCTTCGACGCCACGAGCAGCGCGATCGACAAAACGAGGAAGAACGCGAACGCGCCGAGGCCGAACGAGCTGATGGGAATTCCGCCCCAATACGATCGCCGGAAAATGGCGGAATAGGGGCTGTACATCGCCGCCGTGCACGCGTTGTCGCCGGACGCCGTATCGATCAAACCGGGGACGAACGAGCAATGCGTTCCGTGCAGTTGGCGATCGAGTCGGAGCGCGTAGTCGTGGGTCGAAAAGGCCGAAAAGAAGACCCCGAGGGCGGCGCCGACGGTTCCGAGAAGGGGAGACAAGCGCGTGGGCTTCATCGGGGGAAAGGATCTACTCCGATTTCGGACGATGAGGCGAGCTTCACGCTCAAGGCTTGCAAACACCGTGCGCGCATTGGCCACTCGCGCACATGTCGTCGAACGCACACGGCGCGCCGGAAAGAGCGCCGGCGTCGGGGATCACGAGCCCTTCGGGGACGAGGGGTGTGACGTCGACACCGAGGTGGGAGTCCGTGCATCGCCCCCAACCGTTGACGCCGGGGTAGTCGCCCGCGTCGGGATCGCACGTCTCGTTTCGATCCGGGCAGTCGGTGTCGAGCGTGCACGAATAGCCACGCGGCAACGTCGGAGTCGGGCTCGCGTCCGAGCTCCAAGCGGCGTGCGACGCATCCCAAGGAGCCGCGTGCGCGGGAGAGCCGTCATCGCACGCCGCGAGCGGTTCGGGCGACGAACCTTCGAGCTCCGAGAACGTCACCCACGAGCCGTCCCAACACGCGTCGCGCACCGACGGGCCTCCCACGCCGATTTGCGTCCAATCCACCGCGCACGAAGGCGCGGCCTTGAGGACGGGATTGTCGCAGGTCCGGTAGCAAGGATTCGACGGCGGCGATGCGGGCGAGGCGGTGTGCTCGGCTTCCCAGCGGAGATCGCATTGGCGGTAACAGTCGTCGTGCCACCGGCAGAACGCGTGGCTCTTGCATTCTTTGACTCGGTATTCGCACCGGACGCATGCGCCGTCGTGCGCCCACCGAACGGCGACGACGGAGTCGACGCATTCGGCCTTGCAGCTCGGACCGCACGCGCCGTAGCAGCCGAAGGCGTCGCGCTCGATGGCCACGCCGAGGGGATCGCCCGTGGCCGGGAGGCGGAGCGGGCACGGTGAGGCATCCGTATCGATGCCGCCGTCGCTGGTCGTGGCGTCGGCGTCGGTGTTGGCGGCTCCGTCGCCCGCGCCGTCGTTCGACGCGTCGGTCGCGCCCGTGTCCGGCGCGGAGGAGCCGGCGTCGGAGAGAGAGGCGTCCGCGTCGTCGAGCGCCGGGGCCGTCGTCGTGGCCGTCCCGCACGCGAACGAGACCGAGAGCGCACCGAACACGGCGGTCCGAAGCCGTCGTCGCGTTCGGCCGTCCATGCCTCCGTTCATGTCCTTTTCTTAGACCACCTCTTCGAGGAACGCCCGCGTCGCGTGGTTCGAGGTCCCGATCGATGGCGCGCGTTCGACGACCCGTCCGCGCGATGGGCTCGACGAGCGCGGGCTTCTGCGCCTAGATGACCGGCATGTCCATCGCCGACCGCCTTCGAGCTTCCTCGTTGCTCCTCGGATGCCTGCTCGCCGGGTGCGTGCCTCAGGAAGGCGACAGCGCCGATGCGTCGACGGACGGACCGCTCTCGTGCGGAGGACAGACGTGCGCCGCGGGTCAGATCTGCCTCTACCGCGAGTGCAGCTACGCCGAGCGCTGCCAGCCGCGAACGAGCTGCCCCGCCGGGACGACACCTGCAGACTGCAACGGTTCGCCCGGGTGCCTGGTGCCGGCGTCGCAGTGCTCGCCGGTCGTCTCGGGGTGCCGCGACATCCCCGAGAGCTGCGGTGGCGATCCGACGTGCGCGTGCGGCTCTATCTGCGGCTCCCCCGCGGCGTGCTCCCAGGTCGAAGGCCGCAACGCGCTCTGCAAAGGGTCGTGAACCGCGGCCTGCTCGACGTGTCGACGCATCGACCAATCGGTGAGCCGCAGGGATGACGGGACCGTCGACGCGCGACGCAGATGGGTTGACCAACCACTTGGTCAACCTTACGATTGAACGATGGCCCAGGTGAACATCTACGAGGCGAAGACGCACCTCTCGCGCTTGCTCCGTCGCGTGCGCGCCGGCGAAGAGATCGTGATCGCCGAGGCAGGGACCCCCATCGCCCGCCTCTTGCCCATCGATGCAGGGCGATGCCCGCGCAAGCTCGGCGGCGACGCGGGCGCGGTCGAGATCGCGCCCGACTTCGATGCTCCCTTGCCGGATTCCATTCTCGAAGCGTTCTACGGCGCGGCACCGTTTCGAAAACCCGTCAAGGCGCGACCGAGCGCGAAGCGGAGCAGGGCACGACGCGGATGAAGATCCTCTTGGATACGCAGGTCTTCTTGTGGATGACGAGCGCTCCGGAGCGCATTTCCAGGAAGACGCGTGAGCTTCTGACGGCGCCGCGCACGGACGTGCTCCTCTCTTCCGCGACTCCATGGGAAATCGCCATCAAGGTGGGCATCGGCAAGCTGATCTTGCCCTGCGACGTCGAGGAATACGTCGAGACACGAAGTGCGGCGCTTTCCGTCACGCACGTCCACATCACGTACCTCGACGCGATCGAGTCGGCGAACCTGCCAGCGTATCACCGCGATCCGTTCGATCGGATCTTGATCGCCCAAGCGCGTATCCAGGGGGTTCCCATTCTTACGGCCGACCGCGCGTTCGATGCGTACGACGTCGAAGTCTTGAAACCGTAGCGCACGAACGGCCGCCCGCGCGCGGACGACGTGCGTCGTCGGGTCGTCGGTCTCAAGTGCCTTGCGGGTGACGTTTGCGCCAGCGCTCGAGGAGCGTGAGGAGCGACGGCAAGAAGAAGATCGCCGTGTAGAGGCACGCGACTTCGCCGATGACGGCGAGCCGGCCGAACGAGACGAGCGACTGGAAATCGCTGTAGAGGAGCGAGCCGTAGCCGACGATCGTCGTGAAGCTGCAGAGCATGACGGCGCCGGCCGAGCGGACCACGGCCTCGCGGACGTTGCCGCCGAGCAGGCGCGTGCGGTCGGCGATGTTGAACGGGTATTCGCTGCCGATGCCGAACGTGATCGGGAACGCGATGAAGTTGACGTAGTTGAGCCGCTCGTTCAGGAACGCCGTCGAGCCCGCGAGCCAGACGACGCCGAGCGAGAGCGACAAGAGCACGGAGGCGGCCGTCCGGAAGTTGCGTGCGGCGATGATGACGACGACCGCGACCGCGCCGAGCGAGATGAGCGACAAGCGCGGGCCGTCCTTGCGCATGCTCTTGAGGATCTCGGCGAAGATGGTCGAGCGAGAGGCGGTGAGGACGACGGTGCCGTCGGCGAGCTCCACGTTGTCGAGCGTCGCCGAGAGGCGGAGGTGGTTGTGCGCGTCGGCGAAGTTGGTGGGCTTCGGCTGGACGTAGAACACCGTGCCGATGCCGCCCGTCGCGTCCGAGAACCGCCGAACGAAGAATGCCGGTAGATCCTTTTCGTCGAGGGGATGGAGATCCTCGGGCGGGATCGCCTTTTCGACGGTCTTCCGCTCCTCGGGATCGAGGGAGTGGAGCACGGCGGGCGTCAGTCGATCGCGCATCCGATCGAGGACCTCGAGCTTCTTCTTCTGATCGTCGACGGAGCCAGGGAGGTAGTCGTCGAGCGAGACGATCTTCTCGATCATCTTTCCTTGCGGGTCGTGCGCGTCGCGGTCGAGGATGACGCGCTTGATCTCGGGGACCTGCGCGGCGTTGTCGGCGATCATGCGCGCGCCGGCGATGTTCGTCTTGCCGAAGATCTGGTTCGCCTTGTCGGACCACGCGCCGGCGCCGCTCTTGTCCGAGGACTTCGAGCCCATCTTGCCGAAGTCGTACTCCCACGGATCGGCGTAGTGGCCGTGGGCCTCCCACGCGCACACGGCCGTCACGACGACCGTGATCCCGACGAAGATCCACGGGTGGGCCGACGTCACGCGCGCCACCGTGGCGAGGGTGCGGCTGCGGCTGCCGTCGCCGCGGAGCTTCGGCGTGCCCATGCGGAGGACCGGCGGGAGCTTGGGGTTCAGCGCTTCGATGGCCGCGAGCAGCGCGGGCACGACGGGGACGATGGCGAGCCACACGAGGAGCATGCCGACGAAGCCGATCGTCCCGAACTGGCTGAAGCCGCGGAAGTCGCTCAGCGTGAGCGATCCGTAGGCGATCGACGCGACGCACGCGCCGACGAACTCCGCGCGCAACGCGTTGACGACGGCGGCGCGCTTGGCCTCGGCGGGCTCGGCGCCGCGCGCGCGGAAGTCCTGGTAACGCGAGAGGAGGACGATGGGGTAGTTGACGCCGTTGCCCATCAAGATGGCGCCAAGGAACGCGCCCGCGGCGTTGATGAAGCCGAGCTTCCATTCGGCGAAGGCGTACGCGGCGGCGATGCCGAACGCGACGGGCACCACCATGATGAGCAGCGCCCAGACCGATCGGTAGAAGAAGACGATGCCGAGGACGATGACGCCGACCGCGAGCAACGTCGCGACGATGGCCTCGTCCATGAGGGCCTTCTTCTCGGTCGCGGCGGCGGCGAGATCGCCGGTCAGCCCGACCTCCATCGCCGGATCGAACTGCTTCGGGTTCGTCTCCGCGATCATGCGCTCGAGATCGTGCAAGAGCCGATCGGCGCGCGGATCGCCGAGGTAGGCGTTCGAGACGATGCGCATGCCGACGAGCGTGCTGTCCGGGTTGGCGAAGTAGCCCGTCGGGTAGCTGTCGTCCGAGCGGCGCTCGTCCCATTTGGCGAGGTGCTCGGAGACACCGAGCGCGGGCTTCTTCTCGGGCGTCGCCTTCGGCGCCTGGTTTTCGGGGGCCTTCGTCGACGCGGCGACGGCCGCAGGGTTCGTCGAGGGCGCGGGCGCGGGGGCTTCGGCGCCGTCGTCGTCGTCCGAGAAGAGATCTTCGACCATGCCGCTGCGAATGGCGATTTGGCGGTCGAGATCCGAGTCGGCTTTTTCGAGCTCCTGGAGATCCGCGTAGAGCCACTTGTTGTGCTCGAAGAACGTGTGGATCTCCTTCGTGCTCAACTCGAGTGACGAGACGACGCCGGCGCCGCAGCGATCTTTGCATCCTGCATCGTTCGCGTCGCACTTCTTGGCGCAGTCGTCGGCCGTCGCGACGTAGCCCTTGAGTTTGTCGGAGAACGCATCGGCGAATTTCTCGTTCGCCTCGCGGTTCGGCGAAGAGACGACGACGAGGACGTTCGAGCCGCCGCCCATGCGCGAGAACTGGTGCTCGAGCGCGCGAAAGCCGGCGCTGTCGTACGGCAGGAGCTCCATCAGATCGGGGCGAGGCTGGAGATCCTTCGCGTAGTAAATGAGGCTCGCCGTGACCGCGAGCGTCGCGAGGAGGACGACGCCGTAACGCTTCTGCGCGAAGTCGACGATCGCGACGACGAGGCGTTGGAAGGGCCCCTTGGCGTTGGCGGAGGACCACTCGTTCGGGGATTCGGACGACATTCAACGATCTCCTCGGGGAGCGAGCCCCCTTCGATGCCACAAAGGGCGCGCGATCTCGAGTTCGAGGGCTATCCAGAGAAAGAAAAGCGGGACGACGCGCAGCGGATGGAACAGGCGTTTGCCCGACAGCATTCCGACGATCGTGTGGCTCCGATAGGTCGAATGGATCGGGCTCGCCGCGACGACGACGAGGGCGAGCAGCGCGAGGTGCCAGGCGCGGGCTTCCTTCTGCGCGACGACGAACATCGCGCCGGCGACGCTCGCGAGGACGTACGTGGGCGATTCGGAGCGGTGGTTGAAGAGCAGCGCGTACGCGAACGTCGCCGCGACGAAGCGGAAGCTCGCTACGCGGTGGGACGGGGCGTCTTCGGGGGCGCGGAGGACGACGGCTCCGAACGCCGCGGCGCCCGCGAGGAAGAGGAGGGTCCCCGCCGCCTGGACGCTCATCGCGCCGACGCCGAGGCCGAGCGCGTCGAACGCATGCATGACGGACCAGCTGCTCCACGGAGCGATGGTCGGCCCGCGATCGCGCGCGATGAGGGCCCACCAGCTCCGGTATTCCATCGCGAGGCCCGCGGGGCCCACGACGAGCGCCGGGAGGAGCGCGAGGCCGATCGTCGCCGCGGCGAGCGACGAGACGGCGCGCGTCCGGCGGCGATCGACGAGCCACACGACGCCGAGGGCGGCCGGGAACAACTTCACGAGGATGGCGAACGCCAAGAGCGGCGCGGCGACCGCGTGCCGGTCCTCCAAGAGGAAGGCCAGCGCGCCGAGGCACGCGCCCGCGACGAGGAGGTTCGACTGATCGCCGTCGGTCGTGAGGACGATGCCCGGCCACGCGAGGGCGAGCAGCGAGCGCGCGCGGACGTCGTTCGCTTCGGCGGTCTCGGAGGACCAGACGGCCCGGCACGCGCGGACCATGCCCCACGCGCACGCGCCGAAGTTCAATGCCGGCCAGAGGGCTGCGGCAACGATCCACGGCACGATCGCGAAGGGGAGGAACGCGAGCGCGAAGGTCGGGCTGTACTTGTAGTAGTCGGCGGAGCGCAAGACGTAGAGGTCTTCGCCGCGCGTGAGCGCGAGCGATGCGTCGCGGAACACGGCCAGGTTCTGCGAGGCGTGCGCGAAATGGCTGACGATGCCCGCGACGATGCCCGTCACGACGTAGAGCACCACGAGCGATCGTGTGCTCGGCAGGTGCCGCCGCCAGCCTTCTTGCATCGGGCGATTCGATAACATATTGGGTGAAAGGTTGTCGCGGACATGCGCCCGCTCGGGGGAAGCTAGCGCGAGCGGCACGAAGTCATGGCCGACGCTCCGTTCTCTCGATCCGAACCGTCGCCGCCGCATTCCGCCACGGGGAGCGCGACCGAGCGAGCGCTGCCGCAGACCTTCGGCCGCTACACGCTGTTCGAGCAGATCGGCAAGGGCGGAATGGCCGAGATTTTCCTCGCGCGCGACCGGTCCGAGCTCGGCGCGACGCGCCTCTCCGTCGTCAAGCGGATCCTGCCGGTGTTCGCGGACGAACCCCGGTTCTCCGAGATGCTCATCCACGAGGCGAAGCTCGCCGCGCGGCTCAGCCACCGCTGCATCGTGCAGGTGTTCGACCTCGGCCGCCAAGGCGCACCGCGCGACGCGGACGGAGTGGGCAGTGACGCGGACGGAGTGGGCGGCGCCGCGGACGACCGGCTCTTCATCGCGATGGAGTACGTCGAGGGTTTCGATCTGTCGGCGCTCTTGCGGCGCGCGACCGAACGTGGCGTCGCGCTCCCGGTCGAGTTCGCGCTCGGCATCGTCGCGGACGTGCTCGAAGGGCTCGACTACGCGCACCGCTGCAAAGACGAAGACGATCGGCCGCTCGGCGTCGTGCACCGCGACGTGTCACCGTCGAACGTGCTCGTCTCGTGCGAAGGCGAGGTCAAGCTGTGCGACTTCGGCATCGCCCACGCGAACGATCTGGTCCGCGAAGAGGTGAGCGAAGCCCTCAAGGGCAAGGCAGGGTACATGAGCCCCGAGCACGCGCGCGGCGACGCCCTCGCCGCGCCCGCGGACGTGTTCGCCGCCGGGATCCTCCTCTGGGAGCTCCTGTCGGGACGGCGCCTCTACCGCTCGAAGGACGGCCTCCCGCTCCTCGAGCAAGCGCGTCGTGCGGAGATCCCGCCGCTCCGCCCGCTCGACGTCCCGCGCTTTTCGGAGCTCGAACGCATCGTTCGCCGCGCGCTCGCGGCGGACAAAGACGAGCGTTACGCCTCCGCCGCGGCGTTTTCGAGGGATCTCGAGGAGTACGTCGCCTCCGCCTCGCTCGTCACGAGCGCGCTCCGGCTCCGCGGCTGGCTGAACGAGAACTTCGACGAGGACTTCGCGGAGCGCCGCCGCGCCGTCGAGCGTCACTTCCCGAGGCCTTCGGAGCCGTCGGTCGGATCGAGCGTGGCGCTCCCGCGTCCCTTGTCGATCGCCCCCGTGTCGGCGGGGGCCATGCGCGCCTTCAAGAAGCAGCTCGAGGCATACGACGCGATGCAGGTAGACTTCTCGCCGCTCGAGGCGTTCGATCCAGCGGACGCCGTCGAGGTGATTGTCGAGACCGAAGACGAGGTCCCGCCACGCGCGTTGCTCGTCCGGCGCGTCGTCTTCGCCGTCGGGGCCCTCGCGCTCGCCGTCGCCGTCGTTGCGATCGTTTGGGCCCTCGTGCGATGACTGCATCCATGGATGTGCCCACCGACGCGGCGGAAGCTCCCGGCGAGCCGCTCGCGGACGTGGCGCTGCCCGTTCCGCTCCCGAGGGCGTTGACGTACCTCGTGCCGCCGTCGCTCGCGGCGTCGATCGCGCCGGGAAAGCGTGTATTGTGCACGGTTGGCTCGCGCCGCATCGTCGGCGTCGTCATGGGCGTGCGCTCGGGCGAGGCGCCCAAAGGCGGCAAGCCGATCCTCGCCGTCCTCGACGACGTCTCGCTCCCGCCCGATCTCGTCGTCTTCTTGCAGCGGCTCTCCTCGTACTACCTCGCACCGATCGGCGAGGTCGTCCGCCTCGCGCTCCCCCCGACGGATCGCGAGGCCGAGCGCGCGACCGAGGAGCCGACGCTCTTCTCGTCCGCGAAGGGGGTCGCGCCGCGGCGGGTGCAATGGGTCGAGGCCACGCCGGTCGCGGAGACGTCGATCCGCGAAGGGCTCGCGCGTTGCCTGGCGATCGTCCGGGCGCACGGCGCGCTGCCGCTCTCGCGGCTCGAGGAGCAAGTGAGCGGCGCGCGTCGCACGGCGAAGAAGCTCGAAGAGCTGGGCCTCGTGCGCCTGTTCGATCGCGAGGCCGCGCGCGATCCGTTCTTCGCCGAGAGCCTCCCTCGCGACGCGCCGCTCGAGGCCACCGAGGCGCAGCTCGGCGCCATCTCCGCCATCGACGCCGCGCTCCGCGCCTCGACGCCGAGCACGTTCTTGCTGCACGGCGTGACGGGCTCCGGCAAGACGGAGGTCTACCTCCGCGCCATCGCGTCGGCGAAGGAGCTGGGGCGCGGGACGATCGTGCTCGTCCCCGAAATCGCGCTTACACCGCAGCTCGTGGCGCGGTTCCGCGCGCGCTTCGGGGACGACGTCGCCGTGCTCCACTCGGGGCTCACGCCGCGCGAGCGCTTCGACATGTGGCGGCGGCTCCGGAGCGGGGAGGTCGACGTCGCCATCGGCGCTCGGAGCGCGCTCTTCGCGCCGGTCCGGGATCTCGGCCTCGTCATCGTCGACGAGGAGCACGATCCGTCGTTCAAACAAGAGGAGGGCGTCCGCTACCACGCGCGCGACATGGCGATCCTGCGTGCGCACATGGGGGGCGGTGTGTGCATCCTCGGGAGCGCCACGCCGTCGCTCGAGACCGAGCACCTCGCCCGCTCGGGCAAGGCCACGAAGCTCGTGCTCCCCGACCGCGCGCGCGCCCAGGAGATGCCGCGCGTCGACATCGTCGATCTCCGCAACATCGGCGCCGGTCCGACGGGCGATCGACGGCTCAGCATCCTGCTCCATCGCGCCATCGAAGAGACGCTGGCCGACGGCGAGCAGATCATCTTGTTCCTCAACCGCCGCGGGTTCGCGCCGAGCGTTCGCTGCGAGGCGTGCGGCGAGCTCGCGAGCTGCCCGCAATGCACCGTCGCCCTGACGTTCCACAAGCGGCGCGGCGGCCGCGTCACGAGCGACGACGATCTCGCGCTCGGCGGGACCCTCCGGTGCCACTGGTGCGACCACGAAACGCGCGTGCCGGAACGTTGCGCGAAGTGCGGCTCGGACCGCATCGCGCTCGAAGGCCTCGGCACCGAGAAGCTCGAAGAGACCCTCGCGTCGGCTTTCCCGAACGCCCGCATCGCGCGCCTCGATCGCGACGTCGCGAGCGGCAAGGAGGTCGAGAAGGTGCTCGCGCGGGTGCGCGCGCGCGAGGTCGACATCCTCGTCGGCACGCAGATGGTCACCAAGGGCCACGATCTGCCGCACGTCACGCTCGTCGGTGTCATCAACGCCGACGCGGCGCTGTCGATCCCGGATTTTCGCGCCAGCGAGCGCGCGTTCCAGCTCCTCGTGCAGGTCGCCGGGCGCGCCGGCCGGGGCGACAAGAAGGGGCGCGTGCTCGTGCAGACCTACGATCCGGAGCACCCGGCCATCCGCTTCGGCGTCCGTCACGACGTCGACGGCTTCATCGAGCGCGAGCTCCGCGATCGACGCGAGCTCGCGTACCCCCCGTTTTCGCGCGTGGCGCTCGCGCGCATCGACGCGCTCGACGAAGTGGCCGCCGAACGGGCCGCCGCCGCCCTCGCCGAAGCCGCCCGCCACGCGACGAGCGACGGGGATTTCGGCGTCCTCGACGTCCGCGGACCGGCCCCCGCGCCCATCGCCAAGGTCCGCAACCGGTTCCGGTTCCGCGTCATGATACGCAGTGCGTCGCGCGAGCACCTCCGCCGAGCCGCGCTCGCGATGTTCTCCGCGAGCGGCGCGTTGCCGCGCTCCGTGCGCGTCGTGATCGACGTCGATCCGGTCGGCCTGCTATGATTTCGGCGTGGGTTCGGCCACGCAACACGGCAGCTCGGGCGGCGCCTTCGTCGCGCCGGACCGGACGACGGGCCCGGCGCTCGCGACGCGTCTTTGGACGCCGCGGCTCGTGCTCCGTCCGCCGAAGGCCGGCGACGTCGGCGAGATCCGCCGGGCGTTGCGCGAAAACCACGCGCACCTCAAGCCGTGGAACCCCGAGCCGCGCGCCGGCGAGGATCCGGCGTCGATCACGGGCGTCTCGAAGGTGGTGCTCCGTCACAGGCGCGACTGGAAGCTCGACGCGAGCTACGTGTTCATGGTCGCCGAGCGGGAGACGCCGTCGACCTTCATCGGGAAAATCGCGCTGAGCGGCGTCATGCGCGGCGCGATGCACGGCGCCTACCTCGGCTATTGGATCGCCGAGTCCGTCCAAGGGCGTGGCTTGGCGACCGAAGCGGTGCGCGCGACGCTCGATTTCGCCTTCGGCGCGGCGGGGCTCCACCGCGTCCAGGCGGCGATCATGCCCCGCAACGCGCGGAGCCTCCGCGTCGTCGAGAAGCTCGGGTTCCGGCGCGAGGGTTACGCCGAGCGTTACCTGCAAATTGCAGGCAATTGGGAAGACCACGTCCTGTTCGCCAAGACGTGCGAAGAGCACGTGATCGACGCGCCTTAGCAGGGACCGAAAATTCCCTCCATTCCCGTCGGCGAGCTCACCCGCTCGTCGCCCTTCGGCTTTTCTACGCGTCGACGCAACTCGTTCGGGCCCGTTCCGATCGGGGACCATCATGCCGAGGGATCTCTTCGAGGCCATTTCGTCGACGGGATACGTCCTTCGCGGACTCGCACGCGAGCTCGTCGCTCCTTCGCGGTGCGCCTCTTGCGATGGCTCGGTTCGTCCGCGGACGTTGTTCTGCGCGGCTTGTGCGTCGACGGTCGAACGCTTTCCTCCCGGCGTTCGTGACCACGACGCGGCGTTCTTCTACGGGGGAGCGATGTCTCGCGCGGTGACGCGATGCAAATACGAGCGTCGCTCGGACCTCGCCGAGTCGCTCGGTGAGCTACTCGCGCAGCGGGCGACGAGCTTTGCGGGACGCATCGACGTCGTCGTCTCGGTCCCGCTTCATCCGAAGCGGCTCGTGGAGCGTGGCTTCGATCAGGCCGCGCTCTTGGCTCGGCCGGTGGCACGCTCGTTGGGCGTGCCTTGGCGTCGTGCGCTCGTGCGTTCGCGCGACACGCCGCGTCAGGCGTCCCTCGATCGGGGCGCCCGTGCATCGAACGTCGTCGGGGCCTTTCGGTGCACGGATGGAGGGATTTCCGGTGCTCGCGTGCTGCTCGTCGACGACGTTCGCACGACGGGTGCCACGCTCACGGCGTGCGCGGAGGCGCTGGAGATGTCGGGGGCGCGCGGAATTCGCACGCTGGTTCTGGCGATTCGCGACGACGCATGCACCGAATCGGGATGAGCGTCCGGGTTCGGCGATCCGTTGACGGCGCACGGGAAAACTCGCGCTATCATCGTTCGGCGCTCGATGAGCAACGATCTCTGGACGTGGACCGCCCCGGACGGGACGCAGCACCGCGCGACGCTCGACGAGCTCCGCGCCGCGCTCGTGTCCGGTACGCTCGCACCCGACACGCAGGTGCGGAGCGAGAATCGTGGCGTTTGGTGCGCGGCGAGCGAGATCGGTGACGTCGCATCCGCGGGGGCGTCGATTCGTGCTCCGATCGCGGACGTTCCGCCGCCGCCGCTCGCCGTCGTCGCCGTGCAGCGCGCGTTCGAATCGAAGGCGAGCGAGTCGTTCGCGCCGCCACCGGTGCATCCACCTCCCGGCAACGGCCGAACGCCGGCGCCGGACATGGCGCGCTCCGCCCCACCGCCGGTCGCCGCGAGCCTCCCGACCGCGATCGGCGTCCCGGCGCTCGATCGACCTGCGCCGGTTCCTTCGCCTGCGCCGGTCTCTTCGCCTGCGCCGTCTCCGATTTCGAATCCTGGCGCCGACGAAGCCTCGTCCATCGACGAGGCCTCCGATGCCGACGTCCTCCCGATGGCACGTCCTTTCTGGGCGGATCTCGCCGCCGACGTTCGCGAGCTCCGTGCCGGGCGCGTTCCCGAGACGAAGACGCGCCTCGTCGTCGCCTCCGTCGTGGCCGCCTGCGCCGGGATCCTGCTCTTGGCCGGTCTCGTCCGCGCGTGCTCCGGCACGAACGACGCGCGAGACCTCGCATCGACCACGCCGGCCGCCTCGTCCGCGAGCTCCGTGGGCGAGCCCGAGGGCCCGGAATCCCCCGCTCCGACGTCGACGCCTTCCGGAGCGATCCCGCCCGCGAATGCCGCGAGCGCGGCTCCGACGCCTGCCGAGCACCCGCCTGCCTCCGCTCCTTCGTCCGGCTCATCCGGCTCGCCCGGCTGCGTCACGGGCGGCACGTCGCGCCTCGTCGCGTCGTCCGTCCGCATCGCGAGCGGCGTCGAAGTGGGCGCCTCTCCGTCGTCGCTCGCCATCGCGTTCGCGTCCAGCGCGGTGGACGCCGTCGCCGTCACGGTCGATCCGTCGACGCTGTCGCTTCGATCGATGGCCCGCGCGCGCTCCGCCCACGGCGAGATCAAGCGCGTGACGCCCCTCGTTTCGGGCGATCGTTTCGTGCCCGTCATCGACGCGGACAGCCGGCGTGACCGGTTGGCGTCGCGTCGCGTCGTCCCGGCCGATCCGCCGCTCGACGTCGGGATCGAAGACGGGGCCGTCGCCGTCACGGCGCACGCGCAGAGCCGCGCGACGAAGATCTTCGCACTGGAAGGGACGGGCGCTCACGAGGCCGTGCGCGCGGTGCCGCTCGCGCGAGAACCAGGCATCGCGCTCGCGTTTCGTCGCGGCAACGCCATCTACGTCGGCGTGGCGAAGGGCGAGGGTGTTTCCCTCCGCGCCGTCGGCAGCCTCGGCAAGATCGAAGGGTTCGGCCAAGTCGGCGTGCCGTCGATCGCGGCGACCGATCGGTCGGTCGTCGTCGCGTGGTCGGACCGCGCGACACGCGATGAGCCCTGGCAAATTCGCTGGACGACGATGGACGTCGCGACCGGTGCGCTGGCGGGCGCGTTGCCCGTGACGCTGGCGCTCCCCGAAGGTGGTCCCGGAGAGGCGTCGATGTCTCCCGCGCTCGCGGCGATGGGCGGCGATCGATTCGTGATGGCATGGACGGAGGGACCGGTGGCGAACCACGAAGTTCGGGCGATGGTCATGAACCCACGCGGCGAGATCATCGGTTCGCCGCTGACCCTCTCGCGGCCCGGCGTGAACGCGGGCCAGCCGCGCGTCGTCGTCGGTCCAGACGGCCGCGGCGCCGTCGCGTTCCTCGAAGAAACGGGCAAGAGCTTCGATCTCATCGCGGCGCCGATCTCTTGCTCGGCGACGGTGTCTCCGTGAACGTCGCTCGCATCGTCGCGCTCGCGCCGCTCGTCCTCGCGTCAATGGCGGCGATGGCATCGTGCTCGGACGCGCCGAAGGACGCCTCGACGTCGCAACCGCCGCCGACCGTCCCCGATCCGCAGACCATCGGCAAGACGCTCGCGTGCGGCGCGATCACCTCGCTCACCCTCGAAGAGACGGACACGCTCGTCGTCCACGCGGCGTGCGACGGCGGTCCCGCGACGAGCGTCGATGGCCTCCCCGAAGGCGCCACCTTCGACGCCGGCGCCGTCACCTGGACGCCGCGGCTCGACCAGGCCGGTTCGTTCGCGTTCGTGCTCGTCGGCGCGAACGGGGAGCGGACGACCGCGAAGGGCATGGTGCTCGATCGGTTCGACGCGCCGGGAAATGCGCCCGTCGCGAACCCGGCGACGTACCCCGAAGAGCACGGTTTGCCCGTCTTCCATCTGACGTGGCACTCCGACGTCCCGACGTATTGCCAAGACAAGGAAGAGCGCGACGCGGTGCCCGCCGACATCATGGTCGACGGCGTTTCGTTCGCGGGGGCCGAGCTCCGTTGCCGCGGGGCGACGTCGCTCGCCTTCCCGAAGAAGAGCTTCACGCTCCGCTTCGCGAAGGACGCGACGTTCCACGGGCCGCCGTCGCTCGCCATGTTCGACGGGCGTCGACGCCTCGTGCTGACGCAGACCTTCGACGACGTCCTCCAGCTCCGCACGCGGCTCGCGTTCGAGCTCTGGAATCGCCTCGATCCGTCGCACGTCCGCGTCGATCACGCGAGCGCCGTCGTCTTCATCGACGGCAAGTACAACGGCCTCTACCAGGTCAACGACAACATCGGCGATCACTTCTTGGAGGCGCGCGGGCTCGACAAGAAATCGAACGTCTACAAGTCCGTCGAGCACGCGGGCAATCTGAAGACGACGTTCAACGGCGCCACCAAGAACCCGATTTGGTACGGCTACGAAAAAGACGACGGCGAGCCGGCCGACGATTTTTCGGATTTGGAGAGTTTGATTCGTTGGACGAGCGAATCGACGAATACCGATTTCGAGGCCACCGTGGATCAGCGGCTCGCCACGGACGAATTCCTCGATTGGTACGTGCTGACGTTCGCGCTCTATGCGAGCGACAATTTCGGAAAGAACGCTTACCTCGTCCACGACGTCGACGGGCCGGACACGCGGTTTCACTACCTCCCGTGGGATCTGAACGCCACGTTCGGTCAGATATGGAACACGCGGCGCCTGGCGTTCGACGCCGGCGGCGGACGGCTCGCGGCCCAGGAGATCTCCAACAACGGCGTCTGGGAGCGCATCGCGGCGAGCCCCACGCTCACGGCGCGCCTCGACGATCGCATGCGCAAGGCGCTGGCCGGCGCGGCGTCGCGCGAGCAAGTCCTCGCCCTCTTCGACGCGATGGTCGAAGAGGTGCGCGCGTCGGCCTACCGCGACGACCGGAAGTGGGACGCCGATCGGCGCTCGTACTGGCTCTGGTCCGATCGCACGGATTTCACGACGTTCGACGGCGAGGTCGCGTACGTGCGCCAGTGGATCGAGCAGCGGTGGGATTATCTCGCGACGCTGTGGCCGGCGAAGTAGCGGCACGCCCTGAAAGGGCATCACGCCCGGACGCGTGTCACGCCCTGGAGCGCGCCACGTTCTGACATCCTGTGCGCGCCTCTCAGTTCAAGACGGGCGAAATCGCGGCTTTTCGCGGCTTTTCGGCGTTCTCCGACGCGATGTGTTCTTTCTTCTCGTCGCTGCTCGCTTCGCGATCGCCCGACGAGGTGCCGCTGTCGAGCGCGGCCCACGAATCGTCGACGAGGTAGCGGAGGACCATGTCGGCGAGCTCCGTCACGAGCGACTCCTCGCTGAGACCGGCCGGCCGCTCCAGCAAGTAAGCGAGCATCGTCGCGCGCACGGCTTGGAAAGTGAGGAACGCGGCGGCGTCCACGTTCGTTCGCCGCACGGGCGCGCCCGTCGCCGCGAGGAAGTGGCGGATGATCGCGACGACGCGCAGGTCGAACGCGTGCACGCGGTCGGCTTTGACGGCGCTCAGCCCTTCGATGGTGAGCACGCGGTGCAGCCCGGGGCACTCCGAGTAGAGGCCCATGAGCGCGCGCAGCACGGCGATGGTCGTCTCGCGCGGCGAATTGACGAGCGCCCCTTCCGACAGCATCGTGCGCATCATCTCGATGGCGCGCTCGAACTCGCGGTCTTGCAGGGCGTCGATGATCGCGTCGCGGTGGGAGAAATATTGGTAGAGCGTACCGACGCTCACGCCCGCGACGGTCGCGATGCGTGTCGTCGTCGCGGCTTCGGACCCTTCGCGCTCGAAGATTCGAACCGTGGCGTCGAGGATCGCGCTCACGGTCGCCTGGGAACGCGCTTGTCGCGGCGGTTTCCGTGCGGGTTTGGCTTTCCTGCGTTGCGTGGCCATGGTGTCTCCGCTCGAGGGATCGGGGAACGTCGACCTTCACTCTACGTCACTTCATGCCGACGGACGCGCCTTCCGGCACTTTCTTCAGCGCCGCCGCGAACCGGTCGGCGGTCACGAACTCGTTGAACCTCGTGACTTCGCTGCCGTCTTTGTCGAGGAGGATGACCGTCGGTAGGCCGACGATCTTGTACTTCTCGGTGAGGCGCTTCGTGTCGGGTGCTTCGTCGTCCGTCGCGTCGACGCGAATCGCAACGAATCGCGCCGCCTCCGTTCGGACCAGGGGATCCGGGAACGTCTTGTGTTCGAGCTCTTTGCAAGCGGTGCACCACTCGGCGCCGAAGTCGAGGAGCACCGGCTTGCCTTCGGCGAGGGCCTTCGCGCGCCCTTCGTTTTCGTCGGCGAGCCAGACGATTTCCGGCGCGTTCTCCGCCGCCGCGCCGCCGTGGTTTTGCGGCAACCAGCTCACGAACATGGCGGCGCCGGCAACGGCCGGAACGATCGACGCGAGCTTGGTCGTCTTCGACAGGTGCGCGATGGGCGAGTTTCGCCGTTCGGCCAACACGTGCGTGAGCCCCAAGGCGAGGCCGACGAGCAGCACCAGGCCGGAGACGACGCCGAACGCCGTCCCCGGGTGCGCGACGAGATCGCGGATGGGCTCGAAGCGATCGCGCAGGTACGCGAAGGCCATGTAGGCGAACGTCACGCCGCCGGCCCACTTGATGCCCATCATCCACGCGCCGGCCTTCGGCAGGTTGACGGCGAACGCGCCGGTCACGAAGAAGAGGACGCCGAGCCCGAGCGAGAACGCCAAGAGCGCCGCCGAGCCGAGGAGCACGTCGCGCGACGACGCGATGACGACGAGGATGCCCGTGAGGAACGGGCCCGTGCACGGCGCGGCGACGAGGCCCATGACGACGCCCATCGCGAACGCGCCCTTGAACCCGACGCCGCCGACCGTCGAGAGGCGGTTCGTCAGCCCCGACGGGAGCGCGAGCTCGAACGCGCCGAACATCGACGCCGCGAGCGCGAGGAAGAGCAGGGCGAGCCCGCACACGACGAACGCGTTCGAGAGCGCCGAGCCCATCATCTTGCCGGACAGCGCGAACGCGACGCCCATCGGCACGAAGAGCGCCGCGATGCCGGCCACGAACGTCGCCGAGAGCGCGGCCCCGCGGAGGCGCGATTTGGCGTCCGTCGCGCCGAAGATCGACACCGTGATGGGGACCATCGGGTAGACGCACGGGGTGAGGCTCGCGGCGAGGCCGAACACGAACGCGGCCAAGATCGCGACGAGCGCGCCGTGGGTCTTCAGGATGTCGCCGAACTGCCCGGCGTCGTCACCCGTCCCACCTGCGCCTGCCCACGCGAGCGCAGGTAGCAGCAAGAGCGCGGTCGTGACGAAGAGCATCGAGAGACGGCGGGCGATCAAGGGCTTTCCTCCAATGGGACGGGCCGCCGCCGGCCGAAGGCCGACGTGCGGGGCGGGGACGCCGTGGGGCGATGTCGCGAAGGATAGCAAGCTCGTCGGCGACGTCACGCGCATCGGCCATGGCTGACCTCGAAGGGTGGGCCGGTGTGGCGCTCCTTTCGTCCGGCGCGCCGAAGGCTCAGTTCGCCGAGATCTTGCCGAGCGTGGCGCGCGCCATGCGGACCTCGCCCTCGAGCGCGATGCCGAGCGCCGGTCGGGACGTGCTCGTCCGCTTCAAGAAGGCCTCCAGGTAGCGTTTCGCGGCGCGCCATTCCCCGGCGGCGTACGCGAGGTGGCCGAGCACGAAGCGCCCGTAACCTTGCCCGCACGGCGCTTCGGCGAGCGCGTGGATGATCTCCTGCAGGCTCGTGACGGGCTGACCGCCGGCGATCTTCGCGAGCGCCAGGTGCGCCCGGTAGAGGGGCTTGTCCCGCGTCCCCCACCGCGCCGCGCGCGCGAGCGCCGCCGCGGCTTCGTCGTAACGTTGCGCGAGAAAGAGCGTTCCGCCGAGCGTCCAGAGGTGGAACGGGCGGCGCGACGCGGGACCCCTGCGAGCCGCGGCGCGCAGGTGCGAGAGCGCCGCTTCGAGGTCGCCGCTCGCGAGCGCGGCCCGTGCGGCGTCTTGCGCGAGGACGTCGGGCAGGACGCCGAGCTCGAGCGCCTGGAGCGCGATGTCGTGGGCTTGCGCGAACTTGCGGCCCTCGAAGTGCGCCAAGTAGAGCTGCCGCAGGAGCATCGCGTGCGTCGTGCGGTCGAGGGGCGCGCGTGACGACAGGCCCTTCCGAGCGAACATCGCCCGGGAGCGAGCGCTCTTGGCGGCCATCGCCCTGCGCAAGAATTCCTCGGGAGCGGCCTCGACAGGCACGAAGAAGAGTGTAGCACGCACGTTTTTCGAAGCCGCGATTTCGGCTGAAAATGGCGGTAATTTGGAGGGATCCCAACGGATCTATCCGGACCGAGTGGGCCGCGCGCGACGCATGGAGATGCGTGGAGATGACGGATACATGGCAGGAAATGGGCGGAAATGTGGTTGTGGGGCTTGGGTCCGGTGCGCGGCTCGTGCTACGCGTTCGCGGAACATGCGCCGTGGTCACGTCCTCGCCCTCGCTTCGTTCGCGCTCCTCGTCGTCGCCGGCTGCGGGCGAAAAGCGACCCTCGAAGATTGCGAGGTCATCGTCGATCGGAACGTCGAAGTGCAGCTCAAGGCGCTCGGCGTCACCGACGAGAAGATCGTCGCGCAGCGCCGGACCGAGATGCGCGCCGCGCTCAAGGACGACATCGGCTCGTGCGTCGGCAAGCGCGTGACGGACGGCATGATGACGTGCGTGAAGAGCGCGGACTCCACCGACCGGATCGATCAGTGCCTGCACTGACGCGGGGTGGTCGTCGCGATAGCGCGCGTCGTCGGTGAACGCCCGCGCGGAAGGCGCCCGCGTCAGTGACGCGGCTCGTCGTCGGGGTGGCGAAGCTCCCTCGCGCCCTTCTTCGGCGCTTGGAGCGGGAGGCGGATCAAGATGGTCGCGCCGCTGCCGGGGCGGCTCTTGGCTTCGACGTGCCCGCCGTGGGAATCGACGATGCGTCGGACGATGGCGAGCCCGAGCCCGGTTCCCGAGGGGCGCGTCGTGAAGAACGGATCGAAGACGTGATCGAGCTGCTCTTGCGGGATACCGGCGCCCGTGTCGGTGATCGCGATTTCGGCGAAGGTGCCGTCGGGGAGTTGGACGGGCTCGGCGACGACGTCGAGCGAGCCGCCCTTCGGCATCGCTTGGAGGGCGTTCGACAGCACGTTGATGAGCGCGATGTGCATCAGGTGGGCGTCGAGCTCGACGCGCGGGAGCGAGGGGGCGATCCGCCGCGAGGTGCGGACGAGATCGGCGTTCGTGTGGGCGCGGAGAGCTCCGCCGACGGCGGCGTCGATGACCGGCGAGAGGGCGTGCTCGTCGAGGTTCGGATGGAACGGGCGAACGAAGTCCAGCAGCTCGGTCACCAGTCGGTTGAGCCGCGACGCCTCCTCCTCGACGACGCCGAAGAGGACCGCCGCGTCGCCGCCGAAGAGCTGCATCTTCTTCAGCGAGCCGAGGGAGTTGTAGATGGCGGCAAGCGGGTTGCGCACCTCGTGGGCGACGACCGCGGCGAGTTGCCCGAGCGCGGCGAGGCGTTCGCGGCGGAGGTTCGCCTCTTGCGCCTTGGCGAGCGCCTCGTGCGACGCGCGGAGCTCGGCGATGAGCCGGGCGTTGGCCACCGAGAGCGCGATTCGTTGCGCGAGGTCGAGGCATAGATCCCGCGTGGCGGCGGGGAAGACTTCGGTCGCGGAGACGAACGCGATCGTCCCGTACGTCCGGTCGTGGGCGACGATCGGCGCGACGATGCGGTCGCGGACCGACGCGTCGGAGGGCACGGCGCCGCTCGTGATTCGTTCGGGGCGCGCGGAGTTGGTCGCGGCGCCTTCCAGCTCGACGACGCAGGCATCGGCCAGCCACGGAACGACGAGGGCCACGAGGTCGACCATCGCGGACGCAGGGTCCGACGTGCTGCTCAACAGACGGCTGGCTTCGGCGAGGAGCGAGGCGCGGCGTTCGGCGTCTTCGGCGGTCTTGCGAGCGGCTTGCTCTTGCGCGTAGAGGCGATCGCGCGCTTCCTCCGCGCGTCGTTGGGCCGTGATGTCGCGTCCGATCGCGACGAGCCCCTTGCGCGAGCCGTCTTCATGGAAGAGCGGCACCTTGATCAGATCGTAGACGCCGATGGTGCCGTCTTCGAGCGGCAACGTCTCGGCGATGTGCGTGAGGCCGCCGGCCTTCCACGCGCGCTCGTCCGTGTCGATGCACGACAAGAGCGCTTCGCGGTACTTCTCGCTGTATTCGCAGAGCTCGCGCTCGTCTTTCCCCCAGTAGTCGACGCCCTCGAGCTCGAAGAGCTTGAGCGCCGGCGCGTTTACGGCCAGCCATCGTCCTTGCCCGTCCTTCAGCCAGACGGCGTCGGGGATGGCGTCGAACAGGCCGCGAAGCTGACCGCGTAGTTGGTCGTCGCCGTCGCTTTTTCTGTGAGAGGACATCGAGGGGCTCGGAGGTTGGAGCGCGAGGCGCGAGAAGATGAAACGGGGAGCGTGAACCTCCATCGTGCCATCCATTCCGGCCTAGGTTCCACGACGTCGGATTTCCACGAATTTTTGTTCGGAGGATCCGAAACTTATGGCCGCCCTTGGTCCAGCGCGGCCGTGGGATTCGTGGTTCGGTTGGCGACGGGCTTCGTGGTTCAGTTGACGACGGGCTTCGTCGGGGCGCACGTCGAGACGCCCGCGCCGCTGATTTGGAATCCGCCGACGTCATCGACGACGACGCTCTGCGATTCGTCCGTCGCCGCCTTGTGGCGAATGACCTTCGACGCTCGATTTCCCGTCGCTTGGTAAAACCAAAAATCGCCGCCCCAATACGAAAATGCGTAGCTGTACGGCGTGCCGTAGTCGGGCGTGGTGTCGTGGACGTCCGTGACCTTCACGGCGTCGCCCGTGTCGCGATCGAATTTGCCGAGCGCGAGGCCGTCGGACACGACGAACGCCCCGTAGAGCTCGCCGATCCCCGTGCCCGTGAGCTCGCCGCGCGCGCCGTAGAAGTCGCTGTCGGCGCTGGGGCCGCCGACGAGCGTGGGGGTCAGCGTCTTCCGATCGAACGACGCGAGCGAGCCTTCGCTGTAGAGGTAGAGCGTGTCGTCGCCGCTCGGGTTCGCGACGAAGCCCATGCCGACCGAGGCCCACGTGCCCGAGGTTTCGAACCCCGAGGCCTCGCACGACGCGTCCTTCGTGCTGACCTTGAAGAGGCCGCCTTGTCCCGAATCGCCGATGTTCACCCAGGCCGTGCCCTCGCGATCGACGGCCATCGAGTGAACTCCGTAAGACTTCGTCCACGCGGCGGCCTTCGAGCAATCGATCTTGCCGATGGCGGTGAACTTCAAGAGGTTCGGCGCGAAGCTGTAGAGGGTGCGATCCGTCGACACGACGTACACGAGCTTGGCTTCGTCGCTGCATCCTTCGACGACCGTGTTCGCGTCGCCGCCGAAGTTGGGCTCTTCGGAACCGTCGCCGCTCGACGGCGTACGGGCGTCCGTGTCGGCGCCGCCGTCGGTGGCGTCGTCGTGGTCACCGAAGCTCCGATCGGCGCTGCTGCCGCACGCGACGCTCGCCGCGAGGGCGGCCGTGAAGGCCGTGAGGGCCGTGAAAGGAAGAACGTACGAACGCATGGCTCACACCTCTCTTGCGTGGACGTCGAATCTCGGCGATGGGTCCGTACCTTGTGAGGTCGACGTTCGCGGAGTCCTCGTCGCGAGTGCTCGTCGCGTCGGAACGCTACCATTCGGCACGTGGCGCACGCGTGCGGGCGTGTGGCGAAGCGCGAGAATGACGCGAACGGTGATCCGCGCGACGTCGCGAGGGCGCTCGTGTTTCCGGCGGGTTATCGCGGTGTTTCCGTCGACGTATGCGCGGCGCGGCCAGAGAGGGTCTTCTTCGAGCCTTTGAGCGTGGGCTTGTCGGCGACGCCCCACACGACGTCCGCGCCGATTTTGCAGGCCTCATCCATGAGCCCGCGCAAACATTCTTCGTCGGAGAGGATCGCATCGCACGTGGTCGAGACGCGGCCGATGTTCGACGTCCGGACGTTCGGCGCCTCGTGAAACACTTGCACAGTGCACCCTTCGGGCTGCGCCGGGAACTTCGACCCGTCGGTCGATGTCGACGAACCGCAGGCGGCGACCAGCGCGGCGAACGTGGCAAGCGTGAAAGGCGCGGCGAGGGCGGCGGCGAACGCGGGGATCGATCGGAGGCTCACGCTCTCCTTGTAGCAGCACATCCACGCGCGTGCCGAGTTCGGACGAGGGGCGCGCTCGGGTTACGTTTCGCCGCCAGCGAGCCACCCAACGACGTCGACGGGGGTGAAGGCCGTCGTGCACGGCGGTCCTTCGGCCCAGAGCCACGTGCTTTCTTCGAGCTTCGGCGCGGCGACGAGGACCATGCCGCTCTTCGTGCCGTAGCCGAGCGCGTCGAGATGGATGCAAGTTGCACCCAAGGGATCGGCGTCGTCGTGCTCGGCGAGCAGCAGCGTCAGTCGTTCGGCGAGGGCCTCCGCGGTCGTCACGCCGTCGGCATCCGCCGCCGGGCGAACGACGCGCGACCAAGCGGCGTCGATGCGCGCGCGGCGGACGTGGTCGTCGCCCGCGCCGAAGCTCCGCTCCGTGACGACGTGCCTTCCGCGCCCGAGCGAGAGCTGCGCGAGGTGGCGGCCGTCCGAGACCGTGGCGAAGACGTCGGAGGCATCCGCGTAGACGAGGTGAAAGCCGTTGTGCCGATCTGCCGGGAGCGTGGCGAGCGCCTCGTGGATGGCGCGCGCCGAGGACCGTTCGAGCGCGGAGGCGACGAGCGCGCCCCGTGATTGGCGTTCGGCGTCCTTCGTGCCGAGGTAGCGGTTCGTCACGCCGACGAAGACGCCGTGCCGGTTCAGGCCGAGCCACGTCCCGCCCGCCCGCTCGTCGCGGGGCGCGAGGAAACCGCCCGCCCGCGGCAATGGCGGCGACGACGGGCGTACGAGCTGCTCGTCGCGGTTCGCGATCACGACCAACGGATGGCCGGGGATCACGGAGGCCGCGACGACGAGCGTGCACACGGCGAAGCCTCAGGGGTGGACGACGAGGGGCTTCGCGCCGGACGAGCCAGCCTCTGCCGTCGCGCCCGCGTTCTTCAAGAGCGGGAAGCCGAGGGCCTCGCGTTGCGCGTAGTAGGCCTCGGCGACGGCCTTCGCGATGCCGCGCACGCGTCCGATGAAGCGCGCGCGCTCGGTCACGCCGATGGCGCCGCGCGCGTCGAGGACGTTGAATTGGTGCGCGGCTTTGACGACGAAATCGTACGCCGGCAAAACGAGCTTCTTCAGCGGATCGTCCGAAATGGCCAAAAGGCGTTTGGCCTCTTTTTCGTAGTGATCGAACGCGGCGAAATGCGCGGGCACGTCGGCTTGTTCGAAGTTGTACGTCGACCACTCCCACTCGGAGCGCTTGGCGATTTCGCCGTACGAAATCCCCGGCGCCCAGGCCAAGTCGTACATGCTGTCGACGTCTTGCAGGTACATGGCGATGCGCTCGAGGCCGTAGGTGAGCTCGCCGCAGACCGGCTTGCAGTCGAGGCCGCCGACCTGCTGGAAGTACGTGAACTGGCTGATCTCCTGGCCGTCGAGCCACACCTGCCAGCCGAGGCCCCAGGCGCCGAGCGTGGGGGACTCCCAATCGTCTTCGACGAAGCGAACGTCGTGCTTCTCGGGGTGCGTCCCGAGCGCGAGGAGCGACTCCAGGTATTGGTCCTGGATGTCGATCGGCGACGGCTTGAGGATGACCTGGAACTGGTGGAACTGCTGCGCGCGGTTCGGGTTGTCGCCGTAGCGGCCGTCCGTCGGGCGGCGCGACGGTTCGACGAACGCGACGTTCCAAGGCTCGGGGCCGATGGCGCGGAGGAACGTCGCGGGGTTGTACGTCCCGGCGCCGACCTCCGAGTTGTAGGGCTGAACCAGCACGCAGCCGCGCTTCGTCCAGAACGACTGAAGGGAGAGGATGAGCTCCTGGAAGTACATGGGCCTCCCGGCTTTCTAGAGCAAAAAAGGGCGCTCGTCATCGCGTCCGTCATCGTTCGGGCCGCGTCGCCGGGCCGTGTCTTCGGACGCCGCCGCCGTGCGGTGTCGCCAGGTGCTGCCGCCGTGCGTCGCGGTCGCGCGTCGTGGTAAGAGCGGCCTGGTGACGCCCGAAGCCCGCCGCGCTCGGATCCGCAAGCTGCGCGTGCTCCACGAAGAGCTCGACGCGTGCCGGGCGTGCCCGAAGATGATCGGCCCCGTCGTCCACGGGCCGCCGGTGGTCTCGAAGGTGTTCCTGCTCGGACAGGCGCCCGGGCCGCGCGAGGGCAGCTTCGGCAAGCCGTTCGCCTGGACCGCGGGCAAGACGATGTTCCGCTGGTTCCAGGAGACCATGGGCATCGACGAAGAGCAGTTCCGCGCGCACATCTACATGGCGGCGGTCGCGCGGTGCTTTCCGGGGAAGGCGAACGGCGGCGGCGATCGCAAGCCGGACAACACGGAGATCGCCGCGTGCCGCACCTTCCTCGAGCGTGAAATGGCGATCCTCCAGCCCGAGCTCGTGCTCGCCGTCGGGATGCTCGCCATCGGAGAGGTGCTCGGCGCCCAAGTGGCGGGCAAGAAGCTCGACGCGCTCGTCGGCACGACGATGCGGACCCGCTGGCACGGCGTCGACGTCGATGTGGTGCCCCTCCCGCATCCGAGCGGCGCCTCGCCGTGGCACCGCATCGAGCCCGGCAAGACGCTCCTCGCGAACGCCCTCCGCTCGCTCGCCAAGCACCCGGCGATGCGCGCGGTCGTCGCCGAGGCGAAGGTGCCGACGACCGCTTGATCGTCCCGTGGTGTTCGACGATGAAGGCTCCGCTGAGCGAGCAGGAATGTTCGCTGCATTCCGAACTCCATTGGATGACAGGCGTGTCAGGGACCTGTGCCATTGGCACAGCTGAGTCGAGCGGAATGCGCGTGAATGAAGCTCGGTGAACTGGCGCGCATATTGCTTGAGGCGCTGCACCCATGCTTCGGACGACCCTCCTGGGCCTTTTTCTCGCCACCGCCATCGTTGCTTGTGGGAGCGCCAGCAGCAGCAACGATTCGAACAGCGTCGACGATTCGGACGGTGGCAACGGTCCGAGCAGCAAGGATCCGAGCAATGGCAACGATCCGAGCGACTGCAAAACGACGACGAGCTCGGAGGCGGCGGTGGAGACCGGGACGAAGGATCGGAGCGCGGCACCCACGAGCGGCGGGAGCGCGACCGAGTCCTTCCACCGAGGTTGCGACTCGATGCAGGTCGATCATCAAAGGTCGACCTTTGCTATTTTGACGTACACGCACGCGCAGAACCGCGAGCAGAACTGGGGCGCGTGCTACGACGTTTGCGGGAATATCGTGGACTATGACGCCTGCGGGAAGCGCGTGGGTGCGTCGCTGGCGGCCAACGACGTCGGCGTGCTGCTCGATCTGCCCAGCGAGTCCTATCCGACCAGCGACGGCGGCACGATCGCCGTGAAAAAGATCCTGGCGACGAGAGTCGCGGGCGACCTCGTGCTTCATGTGACGACGAAGAATGGCACCGAGTTCGACGACACGTGGCAAAGCGGCCACGGAGACGACTCGGAGTGCAGCGCGGCCGTCTGCCACCCAACGGCCCCCTCCAGCTGCCCCGCCCCGTAGACGGCCCGTCCGAGGCAGCCCGCTCCGTTCGACGCTCGTCCTCTTTGCGGACGATGCCTTCAACGACGCGATCGCGGCTCTGCGCGCTCCGCCCTCGACGACGAAGCTATTTCATCAAATCGGGCGCGCCGCCGGTGCGCGCGAGCGCCCGCTGGTACGCCGGACGCTCGGCGGAGCGCGCGAGGAACGCTTGGATGCGGGGGACCGGGACGAGGCCCTTCACGCGCGTCGCGATGGCCTCCAGCGGAAAGCCCATTTGCACGTCGGCGGCGCTGAACTCTTCGCCGGCGAACCACGTGCTCTTGCCGAGCTCGTTTTCGATGAACGTCAAATGGAGTTTGATTTGACGATCGAGGTATTCCTTCGAAACGCGCTTCGAGACTTGCTTCAAGAGCGGCGTCACGAAGAACGGGACGGGGGCGCGCTCGAGTTGGTGGAAGACCAGCTTCATGAAGAGGAGCGGCATGAGCGAGCCCTCCGCGTAGTGGAGCCAATACGTGTATTTTCTCCGCTCTTCCGTCCCGCGCTCCGGCGCGAGGCGACCGTTGCCGTACCGATCGAGGAGGTATTCGACGATGGCGCCCGATTCGGCGACGACGATGCCGTCGTCCGTGATGACGGGCGATTTGCCGAGGGGATGAATCGCGCGGAGCTCGGGAGGGGCGAAGAGCGTCTTCGGATCGCGCGCGTAGCGTTTGATCTCGTACGGCACGCCGAGCTCTTCGAGGAGCCACGGGACGCGTTGGGAGCGCGAGCTCTCGAGGTGGTGAACGGTGATCATGAAGACGGCTCCTTTCGGACCGTCAGCGCATCACGAATTGCATGACCACGGCTGCCAAAATCGCGCCGACCAACAGGAACGCCGCCGCCACGCCGATGAGCAGCTTCAGGGACGGCCGATCGTCGCGGACGGTGCGCGGGAGCGGCGTCGAGCGAGGGGCGACGTCGGGCCGCGTCGGGTGGGCGAGCGCCGCGGGCGGAGGCGGTGACGTCGCGGGCGGGTGAGCCGACGGCATCATCGGTCGCTGCGGACCGCCGGGGAAAGGTGGCACCTGGGTCGCGCCGGCGAGGACGGCCTGGAGCGCGTGCGCGAACTCGGCCGCGGATCCGTAGCGGTCCTCGGGGCGCTTCTCGAGCGCGTGCGCGAGCACCGTCCAGAGGAGCGGCGGGAACGACTTGTCCGGCGCGCGCTCGGCGATCGGGATGGGTTTCGTCATCACGTGGAGTTGGATGAACTCCATCGGGCTCTTGGCATCGAACGGGAGCTTGCCCGTGAGCACCTCGTAGAGGATGACGGCGAGCGAGTAGATGTCGCTCGCGGGCGTGAGCGTGCGACCCTGGGCTTGCTCGGGGCTCATGAACTCCGGCGTCCCGAAGACCATGCCCTCTTGGGTCAAGATCACCGAGCCCGGGCGCATCTCGCGCTCGGTGACCTTCGCGAGGCCGAAATCGAGCACCTTCGCGTAGTCGGACATGCCGCCGAGCTGCGTGATGAAGATGTTTTCGGGCTTCAAGTCGCGGTGGATGATGCCCGCCTTGTGCGCCTCTTCGAGCGCGCTGCAAACCTGAATCAAGATCGGCAGTCCGCGCTCGAGCGGCATCGGACCTTCGGCGCGGACGACCTGATTGAGGTTCTTGCCCTCGAGGAACTCCATCACGATGTAGAGCGAGCCGTCGTCGAGCTCGCCGTACACGTACACCTTCACCGTGTTGGGGTGGGTGAGGTGGCTCATCGCCCGCGCCTCGCGGCGGAAGCGCGAGACGAGGTCCTTCCGATTCGCCAGCTTCGGATGGAGGATCTTGACCGCCACGAGGCGGTTCATCGCGGGCTGCAAGGCCTTGTAGACCGAGCCCATCCCGCCCGATCCGATCTTCTGCAGGATCTGGAACTGGCCGTCGAGGATGCTGCGACCGATGAACGGATCCTGCTGCCGCGCCATCGCACCCAGGCATACCACGACCGGTTCGCCGTCGGGGGAGCATCGCACGGGGACGTCCGCGGGACTCGTGGACGGAGCCGTGGGGTGAGGGTGTGGGCGAGGAGGAGGCGAAAAGAGCCGTTGGTTCGCCGTTCGAAGCTCATGGTACGGTCGTGGACGCATGAAATCGCGCATCGGATGGCGGTCGGCGACGGTGGTGAGCTTCCTTTCGGCAGCTTTGGCGGTGGCCGCGGGGTGCGTCGGCAGCGATGAGCCGTCGCCGTCTTCTGCGACGCCGTCCGATGCCGGCGACGGGGACCGGGACACCGGTTCGGCGGCGGACGCCACGACGCCGGACGACGCATCGGATGCCGGCGAGCCGTTGGACGACGCCGCGTCGGACGCCGGCTCGGACGCGGGGCCGCCCCGCTATTGCGCGACCCGCGCCGCGGGCGTCGGCGTGACGAACTTCTTCTGCGCGGACTTCGACGGCGACGATCCCGGCGAAGGGTTCACGTCCGTCAACGTCCCGGACGGCGGGGCCATCCAGCGCGATACGAGCATCTTCTATTCGCCGCCTGCGTCGGTTCGCTTGAAGACGGCGAGCCTCGCTTGGCAGAACGTGGCAGGCGATGCCGTGCAGAGCGTGGAGCTCCAGTTCCGGATGAACCTCGGGACGATCGGAGGCGTGTATGTGCCGTCCGGTCAGAGCCGGAAACTCGCGGGTTTGAGGGCGCCAACGAGCGCGACGAACATCGAATTTCAGTATTTCGACAAGGTATTCATCGATTCGGAACATCCTGAGTTCACGGGGTTCGGATTGTTCGCTTCGTGGTGTCCCGGCGCGTGCGCCGCGAATTCGACGACGATCGCGACCGCCATGCCCGTCGACGTTTGGACGAAAGTTCGGATCGCCTGGGCCGGAAGCTCGATCAAGGTGTTCTACAACGACGTCGAAGTGGGCAGCATGAATGCGAGCGCGCCGTCCGGCACGAGCATCGAAGCCTCTCTCGGCATCGACTACGCGAGCAACGCCTTTGTCCCGCCACACGCGTTCGACAATTTCGAAGTCTCCGTGACGCGCGTGCAGCCTTGAGTGCGTCATGACCACGCCCGTCCTGACGTCGCCGCTCCTCGCGTCGCTGGGGTTTCGGCATGGCTTTTCGACGCGTCTGGGAGGCGTGAGCGCTCCGCCGTTCGACAGCCTCGATTTCGCGGTGCTGCGAGATCCGGATGGGCTTCGCGAGAACCAGCGGCGGCTCGCGGAGGCGGTGGGTTTCGATCCCGCGAAGCTTCATCAGGTCACGCAGGTGCACGGCGTCGACGTCGCGACGGCCGACGGGGATCCCGCCCACCTGCTCGCGCGGAAGGCCGACGCGTTGATCGCCGAGCCGGGGAGCGAACACGCCGTCGCCGTGCGGGTGGCCGATTGCGTTCCCGTGCTCGTCGTCGATCCCGCGAGCGGTCGCGTGGCGGCTGTGCACGCCGGCTGGCGCGGCGTCGAAGCCAAGATCCTCGCCGCGGTGATCGCTCGCATGACGGCGGGCGGGCACGACGCTGGTGCGTATGCGGCGGCGATCGGGCCGTGCATCGGCGTGTGCTGCTTCGAGACTGGCGAAGACGTCGCCACGCGCATCGCCGCGTCGTCTTCGGAAGACGTCGTCGCGCGCCGCGATCGAGGGGCCGGCAAAGCGCACGTCGACCTCCGGCTGGCCGTGCGCACGCAGCTCCGCGTGCTGGGCATCTCCGACGACCGCATCGACGACGTTCCATCGAGCGACGCTTCGGGGTGCACGCGCTGCGATGCCTCGCGGTTCCATTCGTACCGTCGCGACGGGGACGCGAGCGGCAGGCTCGTCGGCGTCGTCGTCGCGGGCCGTGCCCGCTGAGCGCAACGCGTCATTTCATCGAGAATAGAAATTTGTCGAATACGAAGAACGATGTGGGATGCACACACGCGCGTCGCTGCTCGCACGATGTGTTTCCATCGGAGGTAGCGAGAGCTCGCGGGTGATCGCGTGGGACGACGAACTCGCGGAAGGTCGCGGGTGAGTGATGCGTCGAATGGCCGATTTCTTGGAAAAAATAGAGGATCGATCGCGCGGCATAAAAATCGCTTTACGCGCGAGTGTGAAATCCTTCGTCCTGCGCGGTTCGGCGGTCGCGTCCGTTTCGATGCTCGTCCTCGTCGCCGGATGCGGATCCGACGAACTCACCGCGGACGAGCATGTCGGTACCAGCCGACAAATGCTCACCGAGTCGTGCGGTCAGTCGACGAGCGGGCCGGTCCAGGGGTACGACATCTCGGAGTTCCAGCCGAATTTCGACTGGAACGCTGCCAAAAAGAACAATCCCAGCTTGGCGTTCGGGTACGCGCGCATCAGTTATGGCGTGAACCACCCGGACCTGACCTTCGACGGGAACTGGTCGAAGATCAAAGCCGCGGGCCTCTTGCGGGGCGCCTACCAGTACTTCTTGCCGACGCAGGACGTCGCGAAGCAGGCGCAGATCGTCATCGACAAGATCGGCAAGCTCGGCGACGGCGACATGCCCGTGCAGTTCGACGTCGAGCCGACCGCCGACGAGCGCGGGGGGCTGTCGGGCGCGCAGATCGCTGCGAAGATGAAGCAGTGGCTCGAGCTCGTCGAAGCGGGGACCGGCAAGCGGCCGCTCATCTACACGAACGCCTATCTCTGGCAGGATTTCATCGGGTCGACCGATTTCGGACAATACCCGCTTTGGATATCCAACTATTGGCCGCCGTCCGGCTGCCCGAAGATCAACGACGGCTGGACGAAATGGACGATTTGGCAATACAGCGACGGGAACGGCACCCTCGATCACAACGTGTTCAACGGGACGTACGCGGATCTGTTGGCGTTCGCGGGTACGTCCACGTCGTCGTCGCCTTCGAGCGACCCCTATCCGCTCCTCGTGCGGTCGAGCGCGACGGACATCGACGGTGACGGCAAGGCCGACGCGTGCGCGCGCGCCATTCGAGGATTGACCTGCACGCTCTCGAAGGGGGGCGGGTTCGGCGCCGAGATCGACGGACCGGCCTGGAGCAACAACGCGGGGTGGTCGAACGCGGCGTACCGCGAGACGATTCGGTTCGGCGACCTCGACGGTGACGGCAAGGCCGACGTGTGCGGCCGTAGCCCGAGCGGCGTCGTGTGCAACCTCTCCGACGGCAACACGTTCACGAAGGACGTCGCGGGGCCGGCGTGGTCGGACGCGAAGGGTTGGTCGCAGCCCTCGAGCTACACGACCTTCCAGATGGCCGACGTCGACGGCGACGGCAAGCAAGATCTCTGCGGGCGAACGAGCGCGGGCATCGTGTGCGCGCCGTCGAACGGCGGGGGCTTCGGCGCCGAGATCCAAGGGCCGGCGTGGTCGGACGACGCGGGGTTCGATCGGCCGGACCAGTACGCGACGATCCAGTTCGCGGACATCGACGGCGACGGCAAGGCCGACGCGTGCGCGCGCGATGCGGATGGCGTCGTGTGCCGTCTGTCGGACGGAAATGGGTTCTCGAAGGAGGTCCGCGGTCCGGCGTGGTCGAACGAGGCCGGATGGAACCGCGTGGCGTACGGATCGACGATCCGCTTCGTCGACGTCGACGGCGACGGCCGCGCGGACGTGTGCGGGCGAGGCCCCGGCGGCATCGGCTGCGCGCGTTCGACCGGCACGTCGTTCGAGACGGTGTTCACCGGTCCGGCGTGGTCGGACGACGCGGGTTGGTCGAAGCCGTCGTCGTACCGCACGATCCAGTGGGGCGACATCGACGGCGACAAGAAGGTCGACGTTTGCGGGCGATCGGCGTCGGGCATCGTGTGCAGCTTGTCGACGGGAAATGGGTTCGCGGAGCCCATCCAGGGCCCCGACTTCAGCGACGCCAAGGGGTGGAGCCAAGAGAAGCAGTTTTCGACGATCGCGGTGGGCGACGTGAACGGCGACGGCAAGGACGACGTCTGCGGACGCGGGCCCGAAGGCTTCGTGTGCGCCGTGTCGAACGGCAAGGGGTTCGAATCCCCGTTCGCCGCGAGCGAGTGGTCCGACGCGGACGGCTTCGGTGCTTCGCCGTACTACGAGTCGATCCGTTTGCTCGGCCACGCGCCGCGCGCGAAGCTCTCGGGCGGCAACGGGAATGGGAACGGGAATGGCAATGGGAACGGCAATGGCGACGGCAACGGGAATGGGAACGGCAACGGCGACGACGGGTCGCTCTCCTCGGCGAACGTCAACCAGGGACTGAAGCAGTCGGGGTCGAGCGGGTGCAACGTCGGCTCGGCGGGGACGAACGCCGCGGGGCGCGCGTTCCTCGTCGGCCTCGTGGCGTTGGCCGGCCTCGTTCGCAGGCGTCGATCGATCCGATCAATCCGGCTCGGCGGTGGGATCGGCCAGTAGCGCGCCGGTGAAGCGCGTGCGCAAGTAGAAGCCGCGGGGCACGGTGGCGATGGCCTCGCCGTCGGCGCCCCAGGCGGTCGTTCGGACGCGGCCGTGCGCGGCCTTCGGGCGAACCTGCATCCAGCGGCCGAGGTGCGCCGTCAGCTCTTCGA